>CAYLJD010000026.1:0-30034 GCA_964383875.1 uncultured Halobacteriales archaeon | reverse complement strand
CGTCGCGGTCCTCAACTCGGCGGCCCCAGGGTTAGTCCCGGAAGATACGGATACGGCCGAGGAGGCCCGAGAGGAAGCAGCGAACGTCGAGTCGCTGAGCCAGGATGCAGCGGACTTCCTGCGTGATGGGGCAACGGTCTCGGAACGCGCCTCGGAAGAACTCGCTCCGGCAGCAGAGGCACTCGGGAGCCTCTGAACGGCCGCGCGTGGCGGCTGCCTAGTCGGTGTGCGGCCGGGTCCGATGTCTTGCCAGTTCGGCCGGTGGAGCGAGACGACTTGCTCCGAACGGACTCCGAGTGCCGTTTTCGACCCCCTGAACAGACTGCCCCAGCAAGCGAAACGCTTATAGGACCGCAGTCAAACGGACACCAGATATGTCTCCATCACGACGAAAATTCTTGGGTACAGTCACGGCGGCGGGGGTAATCGGTCTCGCTGGGTGCCCGGACGGCGGCGGCGGTGACGGCACTGCCACGGACACGCCGACCGATACCGCGACGGATACACCGACCGACACGCCGATGCAGACGGAGGAGGGTGAGCCCACGATCGGGCTGACGACGATCGAGGACTACGGGTCCGTACTCGTCGACGCCGAGGGGAGAACCGTCTACATGTTCACGGCGGACACGCAGGGGGCCGGTGAGTCGGCCTGTCCTGACATCGATGGCTGTGACGAGGCCTGGCCGCCGGTGACGGTCGAGAGCGAAGACGACCTCAGAGCTGCTGGGGGACTCGGGACCGAGCTCGGGGTGATCGAACGCTCCAGCGGGGAGTACGACGGCGAACTCCAGGTGACGGCCAACGGCTGGCCGCTGTACTACTTCGTGAACGACGAGGAACCTGGTGACGCGAACGGGATCGGCGTCAACGACGCGTGGTATCTGGTCTCCTGGGAGGGCGACGCGCTCATCCCCACGAACCCGACCGTCCAGGCCACGTCGACGGACGAGCTCGGCGACATTCTGGTCGGCCCCGAGGGTATGACCCTCTACATGTTCGACCAGGACACGCAGGGCGGGGGACAGTCGGCTTGTCCCGGCATCGAGGGCTGCGACGAGGCGTGGCCACCGCTCACGGTCGAGAATCGGAATCAGCTGGAGGCCGGCGAGAACGTCTCCGCCGAGCTCTCGACCATACAGCGCGAGGACGGGACGCTGCAGGTGACAGCCAATGGGTGGCCGCTGTACTACTTCGTCAATGACGAGGCAGCCGGCGATGTCAACGGTCAGGCTGTCAACGAGGTCTGGTGGGTGGTCCACCCGTCTGGCGAACCCATCCGGGGGGCCGCGACAGTTCAGATCAGTTCACACGAGGAACACGGCGACATTCTGGTCGGCCCTGATGGCATGTCCCTCTACATGTTCGACCAGGACACGCAGGGCGGGGGACAGTCGGCTTGTCCCGGCATCGAGGGCTGCGACGAGGCGTGGCCGCCACTGTCTGTGGAGAGTGCAGACGAACTGACGAGCGGCCCGGACGTGACGGCCGAACTCACAACCTTCGAACGGGAGGACGGGACGCTCCAGGTCGCTGCCAACGGCTGGCCGCTGTACTACTTCGTGAACGACGAGGCAGCCGGCGACGTCAATGGGCAGGGCGTCAACGACGTCTGGTGGCTGCTGACCCCGGCCGGCGAGAAGATCGGACCGGGACTGTCGTTCGAGTCGGTCGAGGACGGCGTGACGCAGACGAACGAGATCATCGACCGGTTGAACAACGGAGACCAGTCGATCTCGACGATCAATTCGGGAACAGAAGAGTACGACGACGTGGACCCGATGGACACGATCGAACCGGCGGAAGCGTCGAACGCAGAGGAGGCGTCGGCGGAGTCCGTGCGACTGTTGTCGGAGGCCGACCGGGTCTCGACGGAAGCAATCACGACAGTCGTCGCGGTCCTCAACTCGGCGGCCCCAGGGTTAGTCCCGGAAGATACGGATACGCCCGAGGAGGCACGAGAGGAAGCAGCGAACGTCGAATCGCTGAGCCAGGAAGCGGCGGACTTCTTGCGTGTGGGCGCGACCGTCTCGGAACGCGCCTCAGAGGAGCTCGCCCCGGCTGCGGAGGCCCTCGGAAACCTCTAAACCAGCGACGAACCCGTTTTCTTCACGATCCCGCTGTCCGCTGGTCTGGAGAGACGTCGCGACCTGGCTCAGTTTTCCTCCAACTCGATCGCCAGATGTCGGCACGCGAGCCCGTCGTCGATGTCGACGTCGTTGTGGTCGGCCAGGACACTTCTGCACAGCCGTAGCGCGACCGATCGAGCATCCGTTCCGATCGCCGCTTCGAACGCCGTATCCCCCGGCAACGGGCTCGTCGACAGCGCCTGCCTGATGGCCGATTCGGTCTCCCCAGACAGTTCCTCGTCGATCGCCCGGAGCTCGAGAGCCATCTTGACCCCTGCTGCGAGGTAACGGCGCGCGTCTCGATCGGGATGTCGAACGCCCTCGATTGTCGAGAGGTACCGTGCTGCGCTGGTTTCCCCGATGTCCACAGCGGATTCGATCCACTCCTCGATCGTCTGGGTGTCCGCGTCGCCGTCGATCTCTGCCGTGGCACGTTCGTAGAGGTCGGCTTCTTCGTCGGCGATTTCGTGGAAGACGTCGCCGACGACGACCGCGTCGGCGCCGGCGTCGAGGACCTGGCTGGTCTGCTCGCGGGAGGCGAGGCCTCCGCCATACCAGAGTCGCGGCCAGCCCAGCGCGTCGTCGATCGCCGACAGCAGTTCGACGGCCTCCTCGCCGCCGAAGGTGCCTGAATATTCGAGATAGACGATTTCGCTCTCGAGGTGGTGTTCAGCAGCCATGGCCCGTTGTCTGGCCGCTCGGGGACTCAGCAGATCGGCCTCGGTGACGTTGGCCTCGCGGGCGGCTGCGCTGTCCGGATTCATGATGATGTAGGCCTCGAAGACGGCCTCCCGGAGCAGCCAGCCGGCCGCGAATTCGGCGAGCCGCTCGGTGACGGCATCCCCGAGCGGGAGCTGGAGTTTCTCGGCGATCAGCGCGGGAGCGAGTTCCTCCCTGGCGTACTCGATCCCTTCACCCAGGGTGCCAACGAGCGCCTCGGCGTCACCATTGAGGACTTCCGGGATGGCGAGGAAGTCCGCCTGGTCGCGCGTCCGGTCGGTTACGTGTCGGGCGGCGCTCGGTTCGTGAAAACTCGGGATGTCCGCCGCGTTCACCAGGTCGAAGGTCTCTTCGGTCGTCTGGCCAGTCACGTCGTTCGACCCGCCAACAGAGACGGCACTCGAATGCTGCAGGTACAGGGGATACGCGAGCGGGAGCGACTTGGCGGGTTCCGGATCGACCTTGGTAATGTGATCCCAGTCGGCTGGGACGGCGTTCGTGTCGAGTGAAAGGATCGTCCGGCCACCGAGTGAGACCGCCGCAACGGCTGTATCGAGCGCTCGAACAACGGACGACAGACTCGGCATGTCACCGGATTGTCTCCCAGGACGTTATAACTCTACCCACTCGGTGGCTCTCGGGGTCCGACGCATCGAGTACCGACCGGCAGGATCGACCCGTCGCGTGCGTGGGCTTTTTTGGTACTGGGAGCGAGGAGCGACCGTGCAGGACGTACTCGAGGAGTGGCGGCCGGTGATTGACGAGGTCATCGAGGACCACCTCCCGCGGTCCATCGACGACGAGTATCTGGAGGCGTTCTTCGGGGCCCCGACGTACCGGTACCAGCCGGCTGCGATTCAACACGCCCTCTCCGATCCAATCTGGGACGTCCTCGACCGGGGCGGTAAGCGCTGGCGGGCGATTCTCTTTCTCGTCATCGTGGAAGCGCTCGGGGAAGATCACGAGGAGTTCCTGCCCTACGCGATCGTCCCGGAAATCCTCCACAACGGGACGCTCATCGTCGACGACGTGGAAGACGAGGCCAGCATGCGCCGCGGAGGCCCCGCACTCCACCACGAGTTCGGGACGGACGTCGCGCTCAACGCCGGCAACGCGATGTACTTCATCCCGCTGAAGATCATCGACCGCAACAGTGCGGACCTCTCTGCCGAACAGCGGCTTCGCGCCTACGAGATGTTGACCCACGAGTTCAACCGGACTCATCTCGGCCAGGGCATGGACATCTACTGGCACAACCAGCGCGAGATCGACGTCGACGAGGCACAGTACTACGAGATGTGTGCCTGCAAAACCGGGTGTGTGGTTCGGATCGTCACGCGACTTGCGGCCATCGTGACGGACCAGCCGGAATCCGTCGAACTCCAACTGGCCAAGTTCGCCGAGGACATGTCCATCGCGTTCCAGATCGGCGACGACATCCTCGATGTCGAGCACACGCTCGACCGGGCCGGGGACTTCGGCAAGGCGTTCGGCAACGACGTCCGCGAGGGCAAGAAGACACTGATGGCGATATACACGGCGTCGACGTCGTCGCCGGAGGATGTTGCCAGGCTCGAAGAGCTGCTCTGGGCCGACGAGAACTCCGACGAGGAGATTCTCGAGGCCGTCGAATTGATGGAGGACGCTGGCGCGATTGAATACGCCCGAACCCGTGCCCGGGAGATGGCCGCGAGTGCCCGGGAACGTCTCGACGATCTCGACCTCGAATCTGAACCGGAGTCGCAACTCCGGGAGTTCACCCGCTTTGTCATCGAGCGCGAGGCCTGACGGATTGGAGCGGTGCCTTTATCGGCCAGCACAGACAGCCGAGGACCAATGGCCCTGAATCGCAGCGAGCTTGGCTGGGCCGTTGCCGGGAACATCGTCGTCGGGTTTGGCGCAGGCACGGCGACCCTCGCTGCATTCGCCCCGCGACTCCCACTCGTCGCCGATCCCCATCCCGCTGTCCGTGTGAGTATTGTGTCGATCGGATTTGCCGTCTTCTTCGCCGGATACGGACTCTCACAAGCTGGCACGCACCGGGATCCAGAGTCGTCACTAGTCGACGAACTGCGTCCTGAGGTTGGCGCGGCCGGGAACGTCACCGGGTTCGACGTTGCTCGCGGCGTGTCGCTTCTGCTCGGCGTCGTCGTCCTCGGCGGCGGGATGCGGTTGTTTGCACTCACGATCCAATCCTGGGACCCGACGCTTGGATTGCTGACCGGTGTCGTCTGCATCGCCGGCTATATTTTCGGCCATATCGGCATCAACGGGGTGATTCTGTAGGATGCGATCGGATGAACCTACGAGGACCATCGGTCGCTACCTCGGCATGGTCGCCGGTCTGGCCGTGACAGCGGCGTCCATGTCGTCTGGATTTATCTGGGCCGCCCAGGGTGACGTCCTCCTGGTCTACGTGTCCGGGTTTTTCGCCTGGACAGGATACATCTCCGCACACTACGCGGTGACCGGTGTCTTTGTCGACGACATGAGCGGGACGGAGTCGAGCTCCGAGATGGTCTCATCGGACGCTGCTGACGGCGGGTGGCTGGCCGTCATCACGGCAAGCGACTGGCGCAACACGATCGGGTTTCTCCTTGGCATCGTCGTCCTCGTCACCGGGATCGCGATCTTGGCCTGGTTCGTCCGCCAGGAGAACCACCTGCTCGGCAACCTCGGCAGCGGACTCTTCCTCGCGGGATACGTGGTTGCACACTACTTCGACGCCGGAAAACCGCTGTGAGATACCGGGCGATAAACACTTTTGCCTTCGTTGTGACCACCACGCCACAGAGACATGGCGGACGGTGATTCCGGCCAATCCGCGTCGTCCGGCCGGTCGGGGCGAGAGACGTGGCGGGCCCATCGGCCGGACGAGGATAATCAACTCGGGAGCCTCTGGATCCGGTGGACCGACGGCGGCGCAGACCTCCACTTCCACCGCGTCTGCGAAATCGTCCCACAACTCGCCGTCACACGCCGGCCGCCGTTCGTCCGATCGGTGCCGGAGACTGGGGAGCGACCCACGTTCACCCCCGTCCGTGGTGGCGAGGAGGGTGAGCCGGTTCCGTTCAGGTTCGTGTCCGGCCTCCCTCGGGAGCTCATCCGCCACGTTCCGCTGGTCGTCCTGGTGGTGGCACTGGCCCTGTTTGTCGGCGCGGAATTCACGCCTCACGTGGACGGGGTGAGCACGCTCATTCCCACGGTTTCGGGGGCAAATGCGGTTCTGTTCGGCGTATTCGTGCTCATCACGCCGGTGCTGCTGTGGTTGTTCTCGAGTGTCGATGTCGTCGAATCCCGTGAACTCCCGTCGGCGCTGGTGGTCTACGGCCTCATCGGTTTCCTCGGCGCCGGCGTCGTCGCGTCCATCCTGCTCACGATAACGGCAAGCCATCCGAGCGAGACGCCACCGAATGTCGTCTTCGTCTCCGGGTATCTCCTCGTCCTGCTCGTTGGCGGCCAGTTGCTCTACGAGGGCACGCTCCGAATCGAGCACCTCTTCGTAAAGCTTGGACGCCGGGACGGTGATATCGTCGGGAATACCCAGGCGTATCGCCGGTTTCTGACTGATTTACACGACGCACTGAACGATCGAATCGTGTTCGGGCTCAAGCCATCGCGGCTCTTCGGTGTGCTCTTCGCCGCGCAGTTTGCCATCATCTGGATCATCGGCGACGGGCCGCAAACCCTCGATTATGGACTCGGCCTCGCCATGAATTTCGGGCTCAACGCCGTGCTCGCGACAGTGGCGTTTCAGTTCCTCGTTGTGGTCCGGTATTTCTACCAGTTGATGGCGACGACCGAGACGTATGCGGACGTGAACCTCACCTACGAGCCGTTCCACGTGGATGGCCACGGCGGATTCCGTGACTTCGGCCGGTTCGCGACCCGTATCAACGTCATTCTCACCGCGGGTGGCCTGTACCTCGTGTACCGGTTCTATCTCATCGGCGGGCGGACGCTCCCGGTGGACGGCGTGTTTGGCTTCCAGGATCCGATTCTGTTGTCGGTGTGGCTGATCAGTTTTGCCGGTCCCGTGATTGCCTACGCCCTCGGGGCCGGGGCGTGGGGCTACTACTCCTTCTGGACGATGCACACCAAAATGGTGCGGGACAAGAACACCCTGGCCCGCCGATACCAGGGCACGCGCGGTGACGTCGACAGGGACCGGACCCCATCGGCCGGCGACAGTATCGAGGAGTTCGATCAGACTGCTGGTCCCGAGTGGGCAGCACTGATGTCGGCCCCGACCTGGCCCCTGGATGTCAATACGATGGTCAGTCTGGCCTCGGGGTCGGCGGCGCCGCTCCTGCTCCCAGCGTCGAACCTCCTCTTCTAGCCCGCCGGCAGCGTCTCCGGATCCCCCGATCGGTAGATGTACTCGGTCGCGATGCCAGTGAGCGGCGACTCCGCCTCGGTGGCTGCGGCAGTCGAGCGGTTGAGGTAAGCCTCGGCGATCTCGATGACCCGCTTACGGGCGTCCGCCGCGTCGTCAGCGAGCAGGTACTCTGCGGTGACGGGCGTCAACTGGCCCCCACGCCGGTCTGCGGGATAGTCGTCGACGTCGTCCAGCCAAATTTGGGCGCCGATGATCGCGAGGACGATCGAGCGTTCGAAGGCGTCGTCGATCGTAAACCCCGCCGACTCGTACATCTGCAGCATGCCGTCGTAGATGACGCCGACACGTTCGTACTGGCTCCTGGCGTACGGGAGGGTCGTGTCCGTCTCCTCGAACGGGGACGGTGTCTCGTCGAACTCCCAATCGCGGTACTCGGCTTTGATCGCGTCACGGGCAGCGGAATCTCCGTTTTCCGCCGCTGCCAAGAGCTCTCGATACCGACTGTCCAGGGCTTGGTGTCCTTCGCTGATGTCGACTGCCCAGTCGTACGCCGCCCGGACACTGTCGGGAAAGTCCTCGAACCCCTCACGGACGCGGGTTTCGAGTGTCGACTGGGCGATTTCACCCACCCGTTCGCGGTCCACGTGGTCGCCAGGAACGTCCACCTCGAAGTCCTCGTACTCCGCGTCGTTCAGCGCGTCCCGCATGTCACCGTCGAGGAGCGCTTCGATCGCCAGTCTCGTTACTGCCTCGGCACGCTCCCGGCGGGAGTCACTGTCGACGCGCCGGTAGAGATACCCGAGCGTGAGCTTCGCTGGCATGAGCAGTTTGGTGTCGTAGGTAAACTCGATTGGCTGCCGGTCGAACTCGCGTTCGAGTGCCGATTCGACGGCCGCGAACGCGTCGGCCAGCATCGCATCGGTCACCCTGTCGACCCGCCGCTTGAGCCGCAGACTGCCGACGTCGAAGACGCCTGCGCTTCCGTAAAAGCCGAGGACGGCCCGAAGTGACGTCGGCAACACACGTCGTCCGGCCAACCAGCTCGCTGGCCTGTGTCCCATCGGTTCGCGGTCTGGCCGGTGGCGCCTTAGCGGTTTCGTCACGGACACTCCGACGTCGCCGGCGTCATACGAAGGCATTTATCGCATCGGCCAAAACGGCCGGCTATGTCGGCGGACGAGGGACTCATCGAGGCAATCCGCTACGACGTCCGGCGGATGCACGAAACGTGGATGGAGCTTGTCTACCCTCGTCAGCTCGATGCGTCGGACACGGTGCTCGGGAAATGGCGGCCTGCGGGCGGCCTCTCGCTCCATCTCTACCGGGCGTGGTCAGGCATCGGCGCCCCGGTGGTCCTCGTCCTCTATCCCCTCGTCCTGTTGGGCTATTTCGTCCGGTTCCAGACCCGCCGAGTCAACTTGACGGCGGTCAAACTCGGGCTTCCGGGCATTCTCGGCCTGTTTATCGTCGTCTGGGGCGGGCTCGCCCTCCTCGTCAAGTTCCAGTTTGCGGACGCGCTGACGAGTGGCGGCGTCACGGCAATCGTGGCGGCGAGTGGCGTGGCGGTCGTGTCCGCGGCACTCTCGTATCTCACCTGGCGGGTCGGGGGGCGGGCGACGACGGTCATCCTGGCGTATCCGTTCGCGATGACGGCCATCTTCCTCCCTCCGGTGGTCGCCGCGCTGTTCTCGCGGGCCGTCGCGGACGTCGTGCTGACGCGGAGTGACTCCATTGCCAGGTGGTTCGTGTTTGAGGGTCCCGAACTGTTCGGTGTCGTGGACTATCTCGTGGAAAACTTCGAACGCGATGCCTTCGCCCACGTCATCATCTGGTTCGCTGTCAGTGTCCCCATCGGGTGGATCCTGGGCCTTGTCGTGACGCTTGCCGACCTCGTTCGGCCGACCGGCGAGTGATGGCGCCACGCTTTTTGGCGCACCGGTCGGACCTGTGAGCATGGAATTCGATCTCCCCACAACGGTTGGCCTGTTCGTGGTGCTGTTTGCGATCCTGGCCGTCGGCACGTTCCAGAGCCCGATGGCCGGGAGCACCGTCGCCATGGTCCTCGGCGGTCTGCTCGTCTTCGGTGTCCTGACGCTGCTGCTGGGCGTCAAACACGGGGAGCACCGGGCGAGTCAGTAAGTCGCTCTGGCGCGCCGACCTCCTCGAAACCCACAGTCGCTGGCTCTGTCCGCCCTCACAGACTCCCTTTGATCCGATCGAAGAACCCACGATCGACATCGACGTTCTCGCCGCCGGCCGCAGCGAATTCCTCCAGCGCTGCTCGCTGTTCCTCGTTGAGGGACTCCGGCGTGACTACCTGCACCCGGACGTACAGATCGCCGTGTCCCCGGCGCTGGAGGCGCGGCATGCCTTCACCGCGGAGCCGGAACGTTTCGCCACTCTGAGTGCCTGCAGGGATGTCGACTGAGACCGTGCCATCGAGGGTTTCCACCTCGACGTCGTCGCCGAACACCGCTTGCGGGAAGGAGATGGGCAGCGTTTTGACGAGGTCGTCGCCGTCGCGCTCGAATTCCGGATGCGACGCGACTGCGATTTCGACGAGCAGGTCGCCGTTCGGGCCGCCCCGCTCTCCCGGTGCCCCTTCCCCGTCCATCCTGAGTGTCTGTCCGTCCCGGATGCCGGCGGGGATTTCGACGGTCAACGTCGCCTCCGTTCGGACGATGCCGTCACCCCGGCAGGTCGTGCAGGTTTCCTCGTAGAGCGTGCCCTCGCCCTCACACCGGCGACAGGTTCGCCGTTGCTGGACGCGCCCCAGTGGGGTCCGCTGGACGGTGGTCGTCTGGCCGCGACCGTTGCACTCCGGACAGGTCCGCGAGTCGGTTCCCGGTGGGTGACCGGTCCCGTCACACTCGCTGCACCGCTCCGGACGGCGCACTGTCAGTTGCTTTTCCGTCCCGTGGTAGGCCTCGGCGAGGTCGATTTCCAGCCCTGTCCGGAGGTCCTGCCCCTGTCTGGCTCGCGAGGCTGATCGCGTTCCCCCGCCGAAGAATTGGTCGAAAATGTCCTGGACGTCCGAGAACGGACCGGCGCCGCCGAATGGGTCCCCCCGGGCGCCTCGTGGACCGGCGCCGTCACCACCGCCGACGCCGCCGCGCTTTTCCGCTTCGACGAACTGTTCGTGGCCCACGCGGTCGTACATCTCCCGCCGCTCCTCGTCGGTGAGGACCTCTTTTGCCTTCTTTGCCTGTTTGAACTGCTCCTCGGCGTCGGGGTGGTCACTCACGTCAGGATGGTACTCCCGGACCTTTTCGCGGTAGGCCTGCTGAATCTCCTCATCGCTGGCGTCCCGTGAGACCCCGAGTACCTCGTAGAAGTCCTCCGGCATTCGTAGTCACGTACTGGATTGAGCTACTTGAAAAGAACGGGTCGCTGCCGCGTGGCCGAATCGACCGGGCCGTGACACGTAGCTTGTTCTCGGATCCGGACGACACATTGTCGTGGTGCACAGCCGGCCATTGAACGACCGTCGCGACACGTCGCCACGTCACCTGAAAAATCACGTGGGAGTGTGGACAGACCCCGCTGAGGTGCCGCGCGGCGGCGACCCTTAAGGCCCGTCCGTGCCAACGAGTCACGCATGGCCGACTCCACGTACGTCCCCGTGGCGGACCGGGCGGAGCTCGAGGAAGCCGGCCGCCTTGTCGTCTCCCCACAGGATCACGCGATCGCGCTGTTCGCTCACGAGGGAGAAATCTTCGCCGTGGACAACCGCTGTCCCCACATGGGCTTTCCGCTCTCGGAGGGGACCGTCGAAGACGGGCTCCTGACCTGCCACTGGCACCACGCCCGCTTCGAACTGGCTCGCGGTGACACGCTCGACATCTTCGCCGACGACGTCCAGACGTACCCCGTGAAGGTCGACGACGACGTGGTCACCGTCGATCCCGACCCGGAGCCCGACGTTCCGCCGGGGACGTACTGGCGCAACCGGCTGGCCGACGGGCTTGCCGAAAACCTCTCGCTCGTAATGGCCAAGAGCGTGATCCACCTTGACGACCTCGGTGAGGGGTTCAAGACGCCACTGGAGACGGCCCTCGATTTCGGCATCCGCTATCGGGCGACGGGGTGGGGGTCCGGGCTCACGACACTCGCCGCGATGGCGAACCTCTACGATCACGTCGGCCACGACGAGAAACTGCGGGCGATGTACGTGGGCGTTCGGGAGGTGGCCGACGACACCGCCGGCGAGCCGCCACGGTTCGATCAATACGCCCTCGCGAACGAGGACCTTACCAAGCAGCGGCTCAGTGACTGGTTTCGGGAGACCTGTGCCGTCCGGGACGCGGACGGTGCCGAACGCTGCCTTCGGACCGCCGCAGCCACCCTCCCGCCCCGGGACGTCGTCGAACTCCTCGTCGCCGCCGCGACCGACCACCTCTATCTGGATACCGGCCACACGCTCGATTTCTGCAACAAGGCCTGCGAGCTCCTCGATCACGTCGGCTGGGACCGGGCACCGGACGTGCTGGGTGCGACGGTCGATCGGTTCACGGACGCCGACAGGGCCGAGGAACAGGCCGCGTGGCGACAGCCGGTCGACGTCGCGACCCTCGTCTTCGACGCCCACGACGCCCTTCCGGGGCTCGTCGACGCCGGGACCGGCCGGACCTGGGAGCGGCCGGACGGGTTCGTGGAGACGTTGCTCGGGGACGATCCCTCAGCCATTATCGACCGGTGCCGTGAGGCGGTTCGGGCGGGGGCGAGCGCCGCGCAGCTGACCGACGCGGTCGCTGACGCCGCTACGTACCGTGTGGCCCAGTTCGGCACCAGCAACGAGTTCGCCGACTGGAACACCGTCCACCACACCGTCTCCTACGCCACGGCCGCACACGAACTCGCCCGCCGCACGGACGCGCTGGAGGCCTACCGACCGGCCTTCGACGGGGCGATGAGCGTCTACCTCGACCGGTTCCTCAACCAGCCCCCGGCGCCGTTCCCGGAGCCCGATGGGTCCGACCGCGATCCGGCGTCGGTCCGTGCGGACCTTCTCGAATCGTTCGATCGCCAGGGTGCCGTCGACGAGGCAGGCCAGCTCGTCGCCGAGCATTTCGCCGCTGCCGGCGACGGCAGCGACCTCATTCAAACCCTCGCCACGGGCGTCCTCCGTGAGGAGCCGCAGTTCCACGTCCTCCAGAACGTCGAGGCGGCTGTCCGACGGCACCAGCGAGCGGACACGGACGCTGGCCGCCGACTGCCACTGATCGCCACCGCCCGATACGTCTCGGCCCACACGCCGACTCGGCGGTCCTCCGAACAGACGTTCGACATCGCCCGCCGACTGTTCCGCGGCGAGCAGATCCACGACGGCTGACCGGCCGCTCCCGGCGACTAGGCTTATCGGCACCCCGACCGTACCGGACCGCATGTCCGCGTACGACACGCTCAGCGTGGATCGCGACGACGGTATCGCCACGGTGACCTTCGACTCGCCGGCGCGGTTCAACGCGCTCACGTCGGCGATGACGGAGGAACTCACCCACCTCGCCATCGCCCTCGGGGACGACCCAGACGTCCGGGCGATCGTCCTCACCCACGACGGCGAGAGTTTCTGCGCTGGCGCTGACCTGACCGCGTTCGAGGGCGACGGATCTGACGCACCCGATCTTCGGAAGATCGCCGGCCGCCTGCACGAGGCTGTCGTCCAGTTGCACCAGGCCGAAGTGCCGATTGTGGGCGGCGTCGACGGCGTTGCCGCCGGGGCGGGATTCAGCCTCGCAATTATGCCCGACCTCCTTTTGCTCTCGTCCGAGGCGCGCCTCGAATACGCGTATCCGCGCATCGGTCTCACGGGCGATGGCGGGACGACGTTTTTCCTCCCGCGACTCGTCGGCCTCCGGCGGGCCAAGGAGATTCTCCTGCTCGACGAGCCGATCGAGCCGGAGCGAGCCGTCGAACTCGGGCTGGCGACTGAGGTCGCCCCTGCTGGGGAGTTCGACGACCGCCTCGACGAACTTGCACACCAGCTCGCCGCCGGCCCGACCGAGGCCCTCGGCCGGACGAAGCGGCTGCTGACCGAAAGCTTCGAGCGGAGCCTCGAGGCACAACTATCGGCCGAGACCGAAGAGATCGCGGCTGCCTCCAAAACAGAGGATTTCGCTCGCGGGCACCGGGCCTTCTTCGCGGACGGCGACCCGGAGTTCGTGGGCCACTAGCGGGCCTCGTACGCCGACCGTCGGCGCTACTCCTCCGCGTCGTCGTCGCTCGCGTCGTCGACGTCCTCGAAATCGGCGTCGACGTACTCCTCGCCGGCATCGGCCGCCTCGGCACCGGCTCCGGCGGCGCCGGCCCCCCCGACGCCACCCGGACCGGGCCCGGCTGCGCCCGCACCGGGCCCCGCACCTGCAGCCCCGGCCCCGTCGGCGGCTTGCTGGGCCTGCTGCTGGTAGACCTGCTTGCCAATCTCCTGGAGTTCGTCGGCCAGCGTCTCGGTGACGTCCTCGATCTCGGCCGTGTCGGCGTCGTCGTCTTCGAGGACGTCCTCGACATCGTCGATTCGGGTCTCGATGTCCTCGATGAGCTCGTCGTCGACTTGCTCCTCGTTCTCGTCGATGAGCGTCCGGGCGCGCTGGACCGTCGACTCGGCTTCGTTTCGGGCCTCGATCCGCTCGCGACGGCGTGCGTCCTCTTCGGCGTGTTCTTCGGCCTCCTCTTGCATCTGCTCGATCTGCTCGTCGGAGAGGCCGGCCCCGCCTTCGATCGTGACCTCCTCTTGCGTGCCCGATCCCTTGTCCTCGGCCGAGACGTTGACGATGCCGTTCTCGTCGATCGCGAACGTCACTTCGATCTGGGGGACGCCGGACGGTGACGGCGGGATGCCGTGGAGCGAGAACTCCCCCAGCAGCTCGTTCTCTTCGGCGATCTCTCGTTCACCCTGGAAGACCCGAATCTGGACCTGTGTCTGGTTGTCCTGGGCCGTCGTGAAGATCTTCGACTCCTCTGTCGGGATCGTGGTGTTCTTCTCGATCAGCCGCTCGAACAGACCGCCCTTGACCTCGACGCCGAGGGAGAGCGGCGTCACGTCCACCAGTACGATGTCGTCGACGTCGCCCGAGAGGACGCCGCCCTGAATCGCGGCTCCGAGCGCCACCGCCTCGTCCGGGTTGACGTTTTTCTTCGGCTCCTGGCCGACGAGGGTTTCGACTTTCTCCTGGACCTGGGGCATCCGGGTGGAGCCCCCGACCAGAATGACCTCGTCGATGTCGCCCTTGTCGTAGCCGGCATCCTCGAGGGCCTGCTCGGTCGGGCCGACCGTCCGATCGATGAGATCCGCAGTCAGGGACTCGAACTTCGCTCGGGTGAGGCTCTCCTCGAGATCGAGTGGTCCCTCGTCGGTCGCGGCGATGAACGGCAGTGTGATGGTCGTCTCTTTGCGGTTCGAGAGTTCGATCTTGGCCTCCTCGGCGGCTTCAGTGAGGCGTTGGAGGGCCTGCCGATCCTCGCGGAGGTCGATGCCGTGGTCGGCCTCGAACTCGTCGGCGAGGTAGCCGATGATGGCCTCGTCCCAGTCGTCACCGCCGAGGTCGTTGTCGCCGTTCGTCGCGACGACTTCGTAGACGCCGCCCCCGAGCTCGAGGATCGAGACGTCGAAGGTTCCCCCTCCGAGGTCGAAAACGAGGACTGTCTGGTCAGAATCGTCGTCCAGGCCGTAGGCCATCGCGGCCGCCGTCGGTTCGTTGATGATCCGCTCGACCTCGAAGCCGGCGATCTCCCCGGCATCCTTGGTCGCCTGGCGCTGGCGGTCCGAGAAGTACGCCGGAACCGTGATGACCGCCCGGTCGACGTCGTCCCCGAGGTAGTCTTCGGCGTCGCGTTTGATCTTCTGGAGGATCATGGCCGAGAGTTGCTCGGGCGTGTACGTCTCGCCGTCGAGCTCCACCGTGAAGTCATCCTCCCCCACGTGGCGCTTGATCGACTCGACGGTGTTCGCGGGGTTCTGGACCGCCTGGTTCTTGGCGGGGGTGCCGACGAGCTGTTCGCCGTCGGCGAAGGCCACCACCGAGGGCGTCGTTCGGTCCCCCTCACTGTTCACGATGATCTCGGGCTCGCCACCCTCCATGACCGCGAACGCGCTGTTCGTGGTCCCGAGGTCGATTCCGAGAATCTTGTTGCTCGCCATGTTGTTCCAGTATACCCGATTGTGCCGGTTAAAAGTTGCTACCTGTCACGCAATCAGTTCTACGTCAAGACCCGTGCCTGCGGGCGATTACGCGATTCGTCCGTCCGGTCGACCGGTGCCATTATTGCGACCGCAATCCGACCATTGCCTCCGCTCCGAGGCTCCGGTCAGGTCTCGTCGGCCTCGTCGTCGGGTTCGTCTCCACCGGCGGCTTCCTCGTCAGTTTCCGACGCGTCCGCTTCGCTCACCGTCACCTGTGCCGCCCGCAACACCTTTCCTGCCATCTCGTAGCCGGGCCGGTGGACGTCGGCGATGGTTCCCGCTGGCTGCTCACTCTGGACACGGACGAGGACTTCGTGGCGCTGGGGATCGACCTCGTCTCCTGGGTCAGGCTCGATGGACGTGACGTTCTCCCGCTCCAATTCGGCGTCGAACTGGCGGAGTGTCGACTCGACGCCCCCGCGAATGTCCGCGTCGGCGTCTTGTTCGAGCGCCCGTTTGAGGTTGTCCCGCACGTCGAGCAACCGACGCACGAGGTCCTCAGTGGCGCGTTGCTTCTCCTGTTCGAGTTGCTCGGCCTGTCGCTGCTTGTAATTCTGGAAGTCGGCCTGCTTGCGGGCCAGCCGGGACTCGAGGTCCTCGACGTTCTGCTCCCGGGCGTCGACTTGGCTTTCGAGGGCGTCGATCCGCGTGCGGAAGGCCGCCAGCCGGGTCGCGAGCGAGTCCGGGTCGGCGTCCTCGACGTACTCGACGAGTTCCGCCGAGGGGTCCACGTCGGAAACGTTCTCGAGCACGGCATCGATAGCGTCGACAGCGTCCTCGTGATCCGCTGTTTCCGTTGCGCCGGTCTCACCGCTGGCCTCGGTCGCCTCCGGCGACTCGGCGTCGTCCGCGCTGGGGCTGTCCCCAGCGGCATCGTCGGCGTCGCGCTCGCTCATGTTCGACGAAAGCTGATTGGCGAATATAAGGGTTGTAATTGCCAGGCGGCCTCGCCGGCCGGGCGAAATGGCGCTCGGATTGCGGGTGCTCCGGGAGTTGCAGCGGTGAATCCCAGCTGCGGTGACCGATGCCGTGCCACCGGACCCCGGTCGCGGACGCATCGTGGAGGCTGTCCGGGTCTCGACAGTCCTGTCATCCAGCCGCACATTGTGGAGAGTGCGTCAGAGCTCGCGGCGTCGGCCCTTCGGCACCTGCGATCGCAGTTCGCCGTGCACGTACAACCCCACGCCGAGCGGCTCCGGCTCGCCGGCGACCTCGTGGGACACGATGAGGTATCCCCAGTCGCCATCCCACGGCAGCGCCTGGTCGCCGCCAGCGAAGAACGTCCGCGCGTCGGACGCTGCCAGCTGGATGACGTTGCGCGAGGCGTGCCGGCCGAACCGTTGGGCGGCTTCGAGTGTCGGCTTCCAGTGCTCCCCGCGGGTCCGAAGCACCGTCATCCCGAGCCCTTCCGTCGCCGTCGGTGTCTGTTGGTCGAACGTGTCGTTGAACGCCCAGATTTTCCCGGCACCCCGTTCCCAGAAAGTGTGCCCATCGAAGACGCGAGGCTGGATGCCGAACCGCTCCTGCCACCACGCGAGAATGCCGGCCCGTGTGGGTCGTTCGGGATCGGTCCGTTCGGCGGGGCTCGCCGGCAGTCGGTCGAATCGCTGTGGGTCGGTATCGCTCACGAGCCGTCGACCTCCAGCGCGGCAATGAAGAACCCACCCGTGTCGTTGTGGTGGGGGTAGATCCGCTTGGCCAGCGACACACGCTCGTCGAAGCCCTCGCCCTCCCAGTCGGTGACGCCAGGCGCGTGCGTCAGCGGGATCTCGAACTCCACGAGCCGACAGGGTTCGGTCTCGAGGACGGCGTCGAGGACCGCCTCGTTTTCCTCGGGGGCGAAGGTACACGTCGAGTAGACGACCCTGCCACCCGGGCGCGTGGCCTGAACAGCCCGCCGCAGGATGGCGGTCTGAACGCCGGCGACGCCGTGGACGCGATCGAGCGTCCAGTCGTCGAGGGCATCGGGGTTCTTCCGGATCGTGCCCTCGCAGGAGCAGGGCACGTCGACGAGGGCGCCGTCGTATCGATTCCCACCGAAGGGCTTCACTGAGTGGTGCCGGGCGTCTTCGTGGGTGATGGCGAGGTTCGTGACCCCGAGGCGTTCGGCGTTCGACCGGAGCGAGGCAATGCGGCCGAGGGTGTCGTCGGTCGCTACCAGGAGGCCGCGGTCCGCCATCCGGGCGGCAAGCTGCGTCGTTTTGCTTCCTGGCGCCGCACAGGCATCCCAGATCCGAGACTCCGTCTCGGGATCGAGGACGATGGGCGGCACTGCCGAGACCTCCTCCTGGCCGTGGAGCCATCCGTGGACGTACGGCCAGTTGGCCCCGGGCTGGGCCGCGGGGAGGCGGAAGAGTCCCGGGTGCCAGTCGACTGCCTCGGCCTCGATGCCTGCCTCGTCGAGGGCGGCGCCGGCCTGTTCGACAGTCGCTTTGATCGTATTGACTCGCACGACGGACGGGAGCGGCCGGTCGCAGGCAGCGCGAAAGGTGTCGTAGTCGTCCACGATCGACTCGTAGCGCGCCAGCACGTCCATTCTGCCGGTGTTCGCGGGGCGGGCTGTTGTGGGTTTCGACGACGGCCTCGTGCGGGTGGCGCCGCCGTCGTTATCCAGTCTCGGTCGTGGTCCGTTCACAGTGACGGGCTCCGTCTGTCAGTTGCCGAGCACGGTCCGGCTTCGCTCAGTCGGGCTGGCACCGGTCAGGGTTAAGGCACTGGGCGCCCGTCTCGGAGGCATGGCACACGTAGCCGAGCACGTCGATGACTTGGGTGTCGAGTCGCCGTACCTCGTCGAGGGCCTTCCGGGCGTCGGCCTCGTGGGCAAGATCGCCACCGACCACCTCGTCAGTGAGTGGGACATGCGACACGTGGCCACGTGTCGCTGCGACGGGATTCCGGACGTCGCCGTCTACAGCGAGGGCGAGCGTGGGGTGACTGGACCAGTGCGGATTTACGCCGACGCGGACCGCGACATCCTCGCGTTGCAGAGTGACGTCCCGGTGTCGCCGGAAGCCGCCACGGAGTTTGCCTCCTGCATCACCGGGTGGTTCCGGGCGACGGACGTGACACCGATCTACCTCGTGGGGCTGGCCACCGAAAAAGACGGCGTCCCGGCGATGTACGGCGTCGGAGTGGGGAGCGGTGCGGACCGTCTCGCCGAGTACGACATCGATCCGCCGTCGGAGACCGGCATGGTCAGCGGTCCCACAGGCGCCCTCATGGCCGAGGCCGAGCGGACGGGGCTCGACAGCCTCACGCTCGTGGTCGAGGCCAACGCGCGGTTCCCCGATCCCGAAGCGGCCCGGATTCTCCTGACGCGCGGCATCGAGCGGATCGCGGACCTCGAGGTGAACACCGACCAGCTCGTCGACCAGGCCGAAGACATCGCCGACGCCCGCGAGAAGCTTGCCAAGCGCATGGAGGAGGGAACCCAGGAGAGCTCGCAGGCGCAGCCGGTAGGGATGTACCAGTGACAGCCTCCCCATCGTGACCGACGGGGCTTCCCACCGCACTGGGGCGGCTGGTTTGGGAACCTCGGGTTTGCACACCGACGAGGTGCGGGGAGTGCCACGCCCCCGTTACTCCTCTCCCGTGTGGGAGTGGGAGGTACCTGATTGTGTTGCGTCGGTATCCCCGTCCTATCACGCAGGGGATACCTGCGGGATTCGGATGGGGAACCCCGATAGTGTCCGGTTGTCCCGGCGTGGGGCGGGCGTGCCGCCTCGGTCGGTGTGCGATGCGGTGCCATGCGAAATACATTCGGTGGCGCGGACGCGATTCACGCCCGCCGTATACGGCGGGACTCTCTCGCTGAAGAAGGTAGGGTGGCCGCGCCACCGACGCGGAAAACAGGCATTTAACCGCCACCACCGGGAACGGCCGGTGGATGCCACTCGCCGATGTCGTCGGGACGCTTTTTGCCGGCGGTGCGTTCGGACTCGCCCTCGCCGCCCCACCGGGGCCGATGAACGCGGTCATTGCCGAGGAGAGCGTGTTGCGAGGCTGGCTGGCCGGGTTTCGCGCCGGTCTCGGCGCGATGACTGCCGACGCCTGCTTTCTCGCCCTCTCGTTGGCCGGGTTCGTCGCCGCGCTCCAGTCGCTCCCCCGTCTCCGGGCCGGAATGGTCATCGTCGGGGGCCTGCTCATGTGGTACTTCGCGGTCGGGGCCGCGCGAAACGCCCGCACCACGTTCGCCCCCGAGTCGGGGCGGGCCGTCGAGGAATCCGGCAAGGGGTTTCGGAAGGCGTTCGTCCTCGCCCTGACCAACCCCTACCAGATCCTGTTCTGGCTCACGGTCGGCGTGGGCCTCCTGGAGCCCGGCCGACTCGACGCCCTCACGTACGTCCCCTACGTCGGTGCCGATCTCGCTGGCGTGCTCGTGGTCCACACCGGGACACCGGCCCTGCTCGTCGGTCTCTTCGGGGGCATTCTCCTCTGGATCGTCGGCTTCCCTGGGGCCCTGGTCGCCGGCCGCCGCCGGGTCGAGTCGCTGGCGCCGGTCGTCGCGGGCCTCAGTGCCCTTGTCCTCGGCGGGTTCGGGGCCCTGTTTCTCCTCGACGGGCTCGGGACGCTGCTTTAAGCGGAGTCGACTTGTGGGTCGTGGTCGACGTCCTCGATCCCGGCGACCTCCTGCTGGAGCCACTCGCGGAACCACTTGACCCGTTTGAGCCGCCGGTGGGCGATGTCAGTCGCCGTCTCGCTCTCGACCCGTTCTTTGGCATCGACGCCCCGTTCCAGCACGCGACCGACCATCTCGGCGGCGTCCATGTGCGTGCGGGACTCGTAGCCCATCCGCAGCAACATGAGCGCCGTCCCGTTCGCCCCGACCTTGTCGAGGAGGTCCGCTTCGATCAGGCACTGGGTCTCCAACGGGAGGTCCGAGAGGGGTCCCTGATAGGAGTGATCCTCGATGCAGGTACAGACCTCGTCGACGAACGAGGCGGGATAGTCACCGCGGGACGTGAGGAACTCGCGGGCGATGCGGGCCCCGGCTTCAGCGTGGGCGTCCTGTTCGACTTCGAGCTTGGCGATGTCGTGAAACAGGGCGGCCACGCGCGTCACATCCACGTTTGCACCCTCTGATTCGGCGAGACGCTCGGCAATGTCGACGACGTTCCGGATGTGGTTGAATCGGTACTCGGCCGAGTGCCATGGGTACCAGCGCATCCGCCCGCCCTCCTCCTCGCTTTCGACGCTCGCCGTGAGGTAGTCGCGGACGAACGCCTCCATGTCGGCAAACTCCGCCTCGGAGACCGGTGATTCCCTGATTTCAACGCCCATAGACCCACTTCCCGAACGCGTTCGTTCTGGTCATCTTACGTCCTGAAAAGCGCGTTCGACTCTTTAGCGTTTCGACGGCTCTTCGGGTGGAATTCCGGGACGGCGGTGCCCTCTGGGTCGGTACGCTCCCGCCGCGGTCCGCCGTGCACGATCGTCCAGTTTCACAGCGGTGAGCTGTACGTTTATGGCGCTCCCGACCGAACCCCGGGCATGGAATTTCGCGAGGCGCGGTTGGTCGACCGACCAGCCATCAGAGATGTCGCCCGCCGCTCGCTCGTTCGCTCGTATTCCATCGAGACGGAGACGATCGTCGATGCCGTCGACGAGTGGTACGACGACGACCGCCTTGCGGAGCGGATCGAGGACGAGGGCGACCTCCTGCTGACGGCCGTCGTCGCCGGCCAGGTCGTGGCATTTTCGGATAGCACGATCACCGGCGAACACACTGGCGAACTCTACTGGATTCACGTCGATCCGGACTATCGGTCCAGGGACATCGGCGAGCAGCTCTTCGAGCGGACCAGGGACCGTCTCGCCGACCGCGGGGCACAGCACCTCCACGGCCGCGTCCTCGCGGACAACGTCGGCGGCAACGAGTTCTACGAACGCCACGGGCTGGTCAAGGTGGGTGACGAGTCGGTCGACATCGCCGACTCGACCTACACTGAGAACATCTACGCCAAACCTGCCGAGGATGGCATCGAGGCAGTCGAATACGAGGGCGAAACCGTCTACGTCGACCACAGTACCCAGGAGACTGGATCGATCGCCCCGTTCCGCATGGTCTACATCGGCCGCGACGGCGAGGATCTCTACGGGTACTGGTGCTCGAAGTGCGAGTCCCTGGCGAACGCGATGGACTCGATGGGCCGCATCCAGTGTGACGAGTGCGGCAACGCCCGCAAAGCGACTCGGTGGGACGCCGCGTACCTCTAAGTCTCAGTCTCGTCGTCCAGCATCGCCGCTGGATCGACGGCCTGCCCGCCGGACTCGCGGAGCTCGTCGACTTCCGCTTGGCTCTCGGCAATGCCAGTCGTGACGAGCAGCCGGATGCCGCGGCTGACGCTCATGTCGAGCGGGGTGATCTGGCGTTCCGGGACGAGCGCCATGTGGCCGTTCGTGGGGTTGGGGCTGTTCGGGAGGTAGACGTTCTGGGTCGGCTCCCCTATCGCCTCCCTGACTGGCGTCGGGCTGTCGGCGGTCACGAATCCGAGTGCGTACAGGCCCGGTCGGGGATATTCGACCATGACGACGCGGTCGAATCGCGACTGTTGGCTCATCAATGCGTCCGAGACCTGACGGACCCCCGTGTAGACCACGCTGAACACTGGCACTAACGAGAGGCCACGGTCGACGAGTTCGAAGAAGTAGGCCCCGACGCTCCGCTGGGCGAGGTGACCGAGGAGGATCACCACCAGGACGATCATGGCCAGTGCCAGTATCTCCGCCAGATACGGGATGTTTCCCGTGTACGTGGCCAACTGTGTCCCTTCGACGATCGGGTCGATCACCCCTCTGAGCCAACTGAACAGGAGCTGGAAGGCGACGATAGTGATGAAGAGGGGGGCGACGAGAGCGAGACCGGTGACGAACCCGCGCTTGAGCTGCTCAGACACGTTCATACAGGGCTTCTGCCCGCCGACCGCCAAAAGGATGCTGACACTCCGGCTCGGGGCGTTCTCCGGCCACGGACCTGCCCGCTTAAGTCACCGACCCCACTCGCCTCGACCAATGGACGAGCGCCGCGGGATCGACGGCGCGAGGTACGGCCTGGTGGTCGCGGGGACGCTGTGCTACTCCAGCCTCACGTTCTCGTGGTTCTCGTTGGCGGCGTACCTCCCGACCATCATCGACGAGCTCGGCCTCTCGGGATCTCAAGCCGGACTCCTGGCCGGTGCCGTGCCACTGACGTACGTCCCACTCGGCCTCGTTTCGGGGGTGCTCGTCGACCGCCTCGGTCCCGTCCGGAGTCTCGCTATCGGTGTCGCAATCGTCGGCGGCGCCCAACTCGGCCGGAGCGTTGCGCCGGGTTTTCCGACACTGCTGGTGAGTACGCTCCTCCTCGGTGTGGGCGGGACGGCGATCACCTTCGGGTTGCCGAAACTAGTCGGCGTGCTCTTTCCGGCCGACGCAGTCGGAGTGCCGACATCGATCTATCTCGTCGGGGCGTCGGCCGGCTCCGCGGGGGCGTTCGCGCTCGGTCGGCCGGTCATCGGGCCGCTCCTCGGCGGCTGGCGACCGCTGTTTCGGTGGACCGCTGTCGCCGTCGTTGGCTACGTCGTGGTCTGGCTGGTCGTGGCGCGACTGTCGGGTGTCACCGTCGCTGACGACCAGGCATCCGACTCCCTCACCCGGAGTTCCGTGGCTCGAGACGTGCGCACGATTCTCACCCACCGGGACATGCGGCTTCTCGTCGTCGTTGCGACGGTGTACTTGCTGGTGTCCCACGGGATGCAGAACTGGCTCCCGACTATTCTCGAGGCGCGCGGTCTCGGGCCGGGACTTGCCGGGCAGACGACGAGCCTCTTCGTCATCGCGTCACTGGGTGCGGTGTTGGTCGTCCCCGCGCTTGCCGAGCGATTCCGGGCCCGGCGCGCGGCGGTCGTCGGGTGCGGCGCGATTGGCACGGTCGGCATCGCGAGCGTCGGTCTCGGCGGGGTGGGCCCACTTGTCGTGGTGGGCATCGCGCTCGCGGGCGCGGCGACGGGAGGCCTCTCGCCGCTGATCAGGGCTATTCCGCCCGACCTCGATGGTGTCGGGGCCAAACTGACCGGGACGGCGATGGGTTTTGCCTTTGCCGTGGGGGAGATCGGTGGATTCGCCGGTCCGCTCGTCGTCGGGGCGCTGTTCGACGCTACAGGTACGTACGCCGCCGGCCTCTCAGTCCTCGGTGCTGGGACGGTCGTCGTGGTCGTCGCCGGCGCCGCGATGCGACAGGTGTGATCGCGTCCGCCAGTCGTCAGACGCCCGTCAGACGGTGCACGAGGCTTTATACGCCCGGAATTCGCACATACCCGCCGTGCCGACCTTCCGCACCGATCCGCTCGACGAGCTGGTGATTCCCGACGGGACACACGTCGAGGAACACGACCTGGTCACGTCCGGCGACGTGATCGTTGGCGGACAGAGCGTGGTCGAGTTCGGGGTACGAGGGCAGTCGGTGATCGCGGGCGAACGCGTCCGGTTCGGCGGTCACATCGAGGCCGAGGGCGACTGCCGACTGGACATGTGGTGTGACGTGACGGCCGACGTCCTCGTCGGCGAGGACGCCTACCTGGGCGAACGCGTCCACGTCGGCGGCGAGTTGCGTGTGGCCGGCGATCTCGACATCGGCGACGACGTCGACATCGAGGATGGGTTCGAGGCAAACGGCTGGATCGTCATCCGCAATCCGATGCCCACGATCGTCTTCCTGTTCGTCTACCTCTCGCAGCTGTTGCGTATCGGCGAAGAGGAGGCGGCTGAGGCGATGTTGTCCGCCGTCGTCGACGACGAATCGTCTGACGACGAGCCGGTCGTCATCCCACGCGGTGCTCGCGTCGGAGACGACGCCTGGCGGGTGTCGACGCCCGCGAGGATCGGCGACGACTGCCGGCTTCACGGGAACATCCGAGCCACGGCCATCACCGTAGGCCGCGACACCGAGATTTTCGGGGGCCTTCGGGCGAAAGAAGGCGTGACTCTCGGCGCCGGCACTGAGGTTGCCGGCAACGTCACGACTCGCGCTGGGACCGTTCGAATCGGGCCCGACACGCACGTTCGCGGTGACGTCGCGGCGGACCGCGTGGAAGTCCACCGAGACGCCGATGTCGACGGCGCCATGCGAGCTCGCGAGGAGACGACCATGGTGACCGAGCCGGTATTCGACGAGACAGCTGTCGGGACCGACGAACAGGCGGATGAGCCGACGGAATCCCACCAGACGGAAGTCGTCGAGGAGACAGAGTAAGCTACCCACGACTGAAGTCGTAGGGTTCCTCGCTGTATCTATCTGAACCCGGCAGGGTGTATTACGGTTCAGCGACTGCGAAGTAGTGATCGTAATGGTCGGCGCAGTTCGGATTGAACGCAGCGTCGCAGGCGGGACAGGCGTCCGCTGCGTCGAGGTACGCCTCGATCGATAGCTCTGTCCCGCAGACGCCACAGAGGACAGCCGGACGATCGAAACTGGTGGACGGCCAGACGGCGGGATCGTGGTCGGTACACGCGTCGTGACAGGCGTGACAGGGGTAGTACTGGCCACAGCAGTAAAACCGGATGGCGATGACGTCGGCGTCGGCCGCGTAGTGGTCACATCGCGTCTCCGGGCCGACGCCGACTCCGCGGACCGGGACGGTGCCGACACGGACCGTTTCACACGCGTCAGCCATCGTCCGAGTCAGGGACCGGTGACATTTGAAGCCACCGGGCAGCCCGGACTCAGTGACTCATCACCCGTACGTGGTGAGTCCCGGCCGAAGGAGAAGAATTTCGGGGCCGTTACTCGGCGAGTCGTTCTTCGGCGGCGTTCGGTGCGTGTCGCTTGGCGCGCGTCACAGCGGCAGTCGCGTCACCGCGGGTTCCGTAGCCCTGGCCGCTATCGGCCAGCACGTTCCCGTTGCGGTGCCGGAGGTGCCAGCGCCACTCGTCTGCCTGGTCCACGAAGATCTCGAAGGCCGATTCGCCGACGTCGAGTAGGTCGGCGTCGGGCGCGTACTCGCGGATCCGCTCGACGGCGTCCTCGGCAGCGCTCTCGGCGCTGTACCCCTCACCCGAGTCGGCGATAATTTCCCCGTTGTCGTGGCGGAGCCGCCAGCGGTAGTCGCCGCCTCGGTCCTCGTAGATCTCGAACGAGGCGTCTCCGTCCACGCCCACGTTTCTGGCGACGCTCTCTGCGCCCTCGCGGCAGCGGGTGCGGCCCGAGTAGCCCTCGCCGCTGTCGGCGATGATGTTGCCGTTCTCGACGATCAGTCGCCAGCGCCATTCGCCAGCGGTGTCCTGGTACACCTCGAAGGCGGCCGGGTCAACACGGAGGTAGTCTGCGGTGGGAACGTACGCCCGAAGCCGCTCGACGGCCGTCGTGAGCCCGGAGCGGGAGGCGTACCCTTCGCCGGAGTCGGCGATGATCTCGCCGTTGTCGTGGCGGAGCCGCCAGCGATGCTCGCCCCTGACGTCCTCGTACAGCTCGAAGGTCGCCTGGCTCTCGGCATCGGTGACGACGGGCGGGTCGGTAGTCGCCTCGTCGGCCGCATCGATGTCGAGACCCAGGTCCGGCAGGTCGACGACGGCCGCGCCGTACGCGTCGCGCTTGACGCTCCGGATTCCCTGACCAGCCTTCTGCCGGGAGGCGTACCCCTCGCCGCTGTCGGCGATGACGTTGCCGTTGCGGTGGCGGAGCCGCCACCGGTGGTCGCCGCCGCGATCGGTATAGAGTTCGAACTGGGATTGGCTCTCGCCGAGGGCCGCCAGGGCGGCGATGGTGTCGGAGAGTTCGGCTCGAACCGCGCCGGCATCGGCTTCGGCAGTGGCCCGGGCTGCGTCGGCCTCCGCGGCGACCGCCGCCTGCGGGTCTGTGACGAGCGGGATGACCACCGCTGCCACGATCATGAGCGCGATGCCGACCCCGCCGAGCCCGATCACGTTCCAGACCTGTTGAGTTCCGAATTGCCAGTTGGACGGGTACGCCACCCAGAACCACGCGATGGCCACGAGTCCGATTATCGCGCCGACGATCGCGATCTGGTTCGCTCGCGACTGTAATTCGAGGCGGATGACACTCCCGAGGAGCAGCGCCAGGAGCGCGACGCCCATGAGCACGATACCGAGCCCCCGTCGTGTCGACGCGACCTCGCTTCCGAACGCGACGATCAGTCCGACGATGCCGAGGAGGACCCCGAGGACGAACAGCCAGTACCCGTAGACTTCGTCGGTCGTCCGCGGCTCCCTGATTCGGTCGCGGTACACCGATCCTAACGGCCCGAGACGGTCGACAGACATTGTCCCGTAAGTATTCTAGCGGGCGTGACCTAACCTCGCGGCATGGTGGACCAAGGGGATTATCTAATCTCATCCTACCGCCAGGTACGGGGCCGATACAGTGATCGAAAGTCCCTTCGACGCCAGGCCGGAACTGTGGCCATGCTCTCGGTCGCCCTGGCGGGCAAACCAAACGCCGGCAAGTCGACGTTCTTTCGAGCCGCGACGATGGCGGACGTCGACGTCGGCAACTACCCGTTTACGACGATCGACCCGAACCAGGGGGTTTCGTACGCTCGGACCGAGTGCCCATGTCTCGATCTGGCGGAACGGTGTGGGTCCGGCAATTGCCACGACGGGAAGCGCTACGTTCCCGTCGAGTTGTTGGACGTCGCAGGACTCGTGCCGGGGGCCCACGAGGGCCGCGGCCTCGGCAACCAGTTCCTGGATGCGCTGACCGACGCCGACGTCATTCTGCACGTGGTGGACGCCGCCGGTGCGACGGATGCCGAGGGCGAGCCGGTCGACGTCGGGGCGCACGATCCAGTCGACGACGTCGACTTCGTCTCGCAGGAGCTAGACCTCTGGCTGGCAAGCATCGTCGACCGGAACTGGGAGACGCTCGAACGAGGGTCGCGCTCGCCCGACTTCGATATCGACGACGCCCTGACCGATATGCTCACGGGCGTGGGCGCGACGGCGGCCGACGTCGCGGCCGTGTTGCGAGATCTCTCCTATCCGGCGGATCCTCGTGCGTGGGATGACGGCCAGCGCGAACAACTCGCGAGGGCGATCCGGGCGCGGACGAAACCGACGGTCGTGGTCGCGAACAAAGCCGACATCGCCCCCGCCGATCAGCTTGATCGGCTCCAGGACGCCGCCGAGACCGTCGTCCCGACGACGGCCGACGGGGAACTCGCCCTCCGCCGCGCGGCCGACGCGGGTCTCGTCGCGTACGATCCCGGCGACCCCGACTTCGAGATCGTCGGGGACGTGAGCGAGGACCAGGCGGACGGGCTGGAACGCATCCGGTCGGTGATGGCCGAGTGGGGCGGCACCGGGGTCCAGACGGCCATCGACACCGCCGTCTACGACGTGCTGGACCACATTTCGGTCTATCCGGTCCGGAACGAGACGAACTGGACGGACGCCGACGGGACTGTCCTGCCCGACGCGTACCTGCTCCCGGCGCACGCGACACCGGTGGATCTGGCTCACGCGGTTCACACGGATATCGGTGAGGGGTATTTGCACGCGGTCGACGCCCGGTCGGGCCGGCGGATCGGGGAGGATCACGAACTCGCCGAGGGAGACGTGATCAAGATCGTCAGCACGGCCAGTTGAGTGCGGCGTGTCGCGCCATCCCGTTCGGACCGATTTCCAGTATCGGCCGCCTGCCGTCCCACTGTCGGCGCTCGTGGACGTCACGTCGTCTGCACGACCAGCCTAGCCGAGCGGGCGGAACCACACGGCCCAGACGAGGGCGGCCAGATAGAGGTACGAGCCACGGACGAGCAGCTTGGTGGCGAGTTCGGGGTCTGCCCGCCAGGCGATGGTGGCCACTGCCCCAAAGGCGATCACCGAGAGGCCGGCACTCGGTGGCACGCCCGGCAGCACGGGGACGAACGCGATGATACTCGCCATCCCGACACCCATCAGCACGTATCCAAGCTGGATAGCCCGCCGGGGGCCGACGGCCACGGCGACGGTTCGCTTCTCGATCGACCGATCGTACCGGTAGTCGGCTGTATCGTCGACGACTTTCACCCCGGCTAACACGACGAGGAAGACGGCGGCCAGCGCGACAGGCGTGGCTGCGAGCGTTCCGGCGTGGACGTAGTAGCCCCCGAGAAGCGCCAGGGCGATACCGGCCGGATACCCGAGCGTGGCCCCCAGCGGGGTGGTATCGAGTTCGGGGGCGTGGTTGATGGCAATGAGCCATCCAGGCGCCGTGAGGGCGACGGCCACGAGGTCGACGGCGACCGCCAGCCCGACCAGGCAAATGCCGAAACCCAGCGACGCGCCAATCCGGGCGACGTGACAGCCACGTCGGGTCAGTGGGTGGTCGGCATCTTCGCCGCGGACGTGGAAGTCGACCAGCCCGTCGGTGACGTGGGCCGTATAGAGCGCCAGGAACACGGCTGCGACGTGTAGCGTGCCGGCCACCGGTCTGGCCGGCCCCGCGAGCACGGCCCCGAAGACGGCCGTCGCGACGGCAGGCAGCATGAACACAGGGTGAATCTGGGAGGCGAACGCACGGGTCACCGCCAGCGGGCCACGCCCGTGCCTGGCAAGTGCCATAGGCACTGTCTCGGCGAGCCGGCCAAAAAAACGTCAGGGCGCTTTTTCGGGGCGGCTACGCCAGGTCCGCGGTCACGTCTGCCATGATGTCGATCGCCGTCTCGAGGTCTTCCAGATCGGTCGCGTAGGAGATGCGAGCGTGGCCGGCGCCGGCCGATCCGAACGCGTCGCCGGGAACCACCACCACTCCGCGCTCGATGACGGCGTCCACCCAGCCGTCGGGTACCTTCGGCATCGCGTAGAAGGCACCCCGGGGCGTCGGACACTCGATGCCCATATCGGCAAATCCATCGAGGAGGACGTCTCGCCGTCGCTCGAAGGCCTCGACCATCTCCCGGACGCGGTCCTGGGGGCCGTCGAGCGCCGCTTTGGCGGCGAATTGGGACGGCGCACTCGCGCACGCCTGGCCGTACTGGTGGACCCGAAGCATTCGCTCGATGCGGTCGGTTGCGCCAGTGATCCAGCCCAGCCGCCAGCCCGTCATCGAATAGGTCTTCGAACACGCGTTGACCACCAGGACGGTGTCGCTGGCCGCGAACTCGGCGGGAGAGCGGTGCTGGCCCTCGAAGACGATGTGTTCGTAGACTTCGTCGGAGATGCACAGCACGTCGTGGTCGTCGGCGATTCGGGCGAACGCCCGCATGTCCTCGGGCGATTGCACCGCCCCAGTCGGGTTTGCCGGGCTGTTGACGACGAAAGCGGCCGTTTCGTCGGTGATGGCGTCCTCGACGGCCGCGGGATCGAGCGTCAGATCGTCCCGCAACGTCACCGGTCGCGGCGTCCCGCCGGCGAGGTGTGTGAGGGCTTCGTAGGAGACGAACCCGGGATCGGGAACGATGACTTCCTGGCCGGCGTCGACGTGGGCCTCCAGCGCGATGTGGAGCGCCTCGCTCCCACCGGCTGTCGCGATCACGTCGTCGGGGTCGATGTCGAGGTCGTTGTCCCGGGCGTGTTTCGCCGCGATCGCCTCGCGCAGCTCGCGGGTGCCTTTGTTCGAGGTGTAGCCGTCCGCGTCCCCCGCTCGAATCGCCTCGACAGCAGCCTCCCGGGCGTGGTCAGGTGCCGGAAAGTCCGGCTGGCCGAGGCCGAGGTTGATCGCGTCCTCGCCGGCGGCCTCGAACACTTCGCGGA
>CAYLJD010000025.1:0-30245 GCA_964383875.1 uncultured Halobacteriales archaeon | reverse complement strand
ACCGAGAGCGGGGTTCATCCCGCCCCATCGATGGGTAGATCGGGAGTCCATGGTGGAAGCCCACCCGCGTGAGCGGTGGGTAGCTTACCCGGGACGCTCCGTCTGTGACCCCCATTGGGAGACCGGTCGCAAAATGGTTTCTGCGGGATCTCTCCCGTTACTCACAAACCGGGTATGTCAGCGGACGGGAGTGTTGCCTAAGCAAGGCCCCTGACGAGATAAAACAGCACCAATCCGGCGGCGGTGAGACACCCCAACACCGCCGTCACTGAGACCCATCCGATATTCAGCGGTGCGCGGTAGCCGTCACGCTCCGCGTCCCCGTCGTACCGGAGTTTGAGCAGCGACGCGTTCGCCACGACAAAGACGGCGAGGAGGGCGAGGTTCGCGAGTTCCGCGACAGCACCGAGATCGCCCACAAAGGCAAATGGGATCGTCACCAGTGCGACCAGGACAACCGCCACATATGGTGTTTGGCGGCGCGGATGCACCCTCGCAAATACCGTCGGGAACGAGTTGTACTCCGCTTTGGAGACGCCATACACGATCCGCGACGTGGAGATCAGCAGGATCATCACCGTGTTCGCCGTGGCGAACAGCGCGATTGCGGTGAGCGCCACGTAAGCGCCCTCGCCCCAGCCGGCCAAGGCGACCGTCGCGAGCGGGGCCGACGAGGTGCCCAGTGTCTGTGCGTCCACGAGGCCGAGGGCAGAGAATCCAACGAGGATGTAGACGCCTGTCGACAGGACGATCGAGATACCGATCGCTCGCGGAATCGTGCGGGACGGCGCTTCGACCTCTTCGGCGATGTTGACCAACGCTTCGAATCCGGTGTAAGCGAAGAACAGGAGAAACGTCGCACTGAGGGCCCCAGACAGGCCGTGATCGAACGCGGTGACGTTCACTGATCCCCAGGTCCCGACACCGACGGCGATGATGAACAGCAGTCCGGCGAGTTCGATCGCCGTAAAGAGCAGATTCACTCTGGCGGAGGTGTCGATCCCCCAGCCGTTGATGACCGACATCCCGATGAGGACGGCGATCGCTATCGGGACGACCGAGACCGGGACGAACGCCGCGAAATACTGGCCAAAGGCGATGGCGACTGCCGCTGCAGCGATAATTCCCGTGAGCACGCGGAGCACCGCGGTGGCTTCGGCGAGCCGTTTGTGACCGAATGCCGCCCAGGCATACAGGTATTCACCCTCGCCTTTCGGGTACCGGGACGCGAGTTCCGCATAGCTCAGGCCGGTGAGGGTGGCCACGACGGCCGCCAGAACGAACGAGACGACGATCGACTCTCCGGTCTCCGCGACTGCCTCGCCCAGGATCGCGTAGATGCCGGCCCCGAGGATGAGGCCAACCCCGTACACCGAGGCTTCGAGAAGTCCCATTGTTCTGTTCAGCGCTGGCATTGGCTGGCTCCGGGGCCGCCAGGGAGAAAAATCGCATTCATCGGTCCGGCGGGCCGGCCGTCGAACCGGCGTTGGTCCTGTTCAAGGCAGCCGACTCGCTCGGGTATCGGGACGCCGCAACTCGACCAGCCGATCCAGTCCACCTATATGGCGCCCGGGCGTCGTGAGTCCACATGAGTGCACTGGAGAACGAGACCGTCATCGTCACCGGCGCGAGCCGAGGACTCGGCGCATCGATGGCACAGCGATTCGCCCGCGACGGGGCGAACGTGGTCCTCACGGCCCGGAGCGAGACCGAACTCGAGGCCGTTTCCGCCGAGGCTGGCGGCTCGACACTCGTCGTCCCCGCAGACGTCACGGCAGAGCGGGCGGTGCGCGACGTGGTCACGTCTGCCGTCGATACATTTGGCTCGGTGACCGGTCTCGTGAACAACGCCGGGACTGGCCTGTTGACCATGCACGACGAACTATCCGTGTTCCACGAGGTCGAGACCGCGGACTTTCGGCAGATTCTGGACGTCAACGTGACTGGCGTGTATCTCTTCTCGAAGTACGCCGTCCCGGAGATGATTGCGGCCGGCGGCGGCAATCTCGTGAACATTTCATCCAGCTTGGGCCGGCGGGGCGCCGCCGGATGGGGGCCGTACGTGGCGTCGAAGTGGGCAGTCGAGGGGATTACCCGGACACAGGCCGACGAACTCGAAGAACACGGCATCAACGTCAATGCGCTCGATCCGGGCGGTCGCGTCGAGACGGGATTCTGGGATCACCTGCCCGAATCCGAGCGGGCGTCAATTCTCGATCCGGACGTGATGGACCAGGCCGCCACCCGGTTACTCGCCCAGGAGCCGGGTGGGGTGACCGGCGAGTCGAAGACTGCGTCCGAGTGGGAACAGGTGCTGGGCTGAAGGACCGGCGGCAATCTCGACTCACTCCGTCCACCTGGTCTCGACGGCTATACTGAGGCAGTCTGTCGGGGGAACCCCACCACGAGGAATTCTTGCCCTTTGCGATTGGACGCGTCACTTCTGGTCTCGATGCATACTCTAGAAAATACGACATTATATTCCTATTATAGATAATATTTTATGGCTGGGCACGTATGCCTATGTGTGCACGATCTGGACGACGATCCGGACACCGACTCGACATACGAATGCCTCAGTTGTGGGGAATTGGTGCGGGCCGTCGACCGGCCCGGCGACTGTCCGGCATGTGATGGCGTCGGGACCTTTCGCAACCAGGCGTACTCACTGGAATAAGGATTGCCCTGGGACTCGGCCGCACGGGTCGAATCCGTCGCGCTGGCTGCAAATCGACGGACGTAACTTTGACACCTGGTGGATAGCCGACTCGATGTGTCTCGACTCGGGCCGCTTCTCGTTCGCCAACAGCTGCTCCGATTCCACACGAGGCTCCCGTGGGTGCTGGCAGGCGCCGGCGACGAGTTAACACCGTCCCGTTGCGTCCTGCACGGACGCGAGACAGTGGATCCGCTGCCAAAGCAGAACGGCTTTCCTTGGACCCACCGTAGCCGGCCCATCCGACGAGAGCGTCGGGAGTTTCAGGATGACCGAGCACTCCCTGTGGGCGATTATCACGGTTGCCACGCTCGGATCGTCGGCGCTCGTCGTCGTCGCGGGGATGGCGTATCTCCGCCGACGCACGTGGTCGTACCTGTTCATCACTGTCGCAATCGGGATGCTGGTCGTTCGATCAGTGGTCGGGTTGCTCTCACTCGGCGGACCGTTGCAAATCGGGACTCACCACGTCCTTGAACATCTCCTCGACGTGGTGGCGATCGCGCTCCTGTTCGCCGCAATCTACGTCGCACGCACGACTGACCAGGACCGCGGAAGCTCCACGATCAGCGATGAGTGACACCCGCCACGCGATATCGACCGCGATTCGCCGCCACCCAGGCATCCACTTCCGCGAACTCGCTCGCCAGCTCGGGCTTACGCTCGGTCAGGTCCAGTACCACCTCCGGAAGCTGGAGGCAACCGGGTCGATCCACGCCGACGAGATCTACGGCAAGACCCACTACTACCCACCCGGATACGATGCCTGGGAGCGGCGTGCTGTCGCCCTCCTCCGGCGGGAGACCGCTGGCGACATCGTTGCGTCGCTCCTGGCCAATGGTCCGAGTCCCCCGGCGACAATCGCATCCGACCTCGACATCGCCCGGAGTACCCTCTCGTGGCATCTCGATCGGTTGGGGTCGGCTGGGTTGGTCGGGATCCGTCGGCCGGATGGCACCCGTCAGCAGCTCGTCCTGGAGCGACCGATCGAGACCGCGCGCCTGCTCCGCGATGCCGATCCGCGGCTCCGGGACCGGCTCGTCGGCCGGTTCACACGGCTCGTGGATCGGCTCCTCGAGGCGGCTTAGGGAACGACCGGCTCGAGCACCGGCCGCGAGAGGATCCACAGACTGAGCATCGTGTAGACCACCATGAGACCTATCATCGGGAGTTGACTCTTGATGGCCCGCCATCGGTCGGGATAGATCTCGAGGGCGATGTGGTGCGCGACCCAGACCGCGACGACGTGACCCAGGACGATGAGCGCGACCTGGGACTGCCACACAAACTGCACCGACAGAAACGGCAATTCGGTCGTCGGCTCGTACCCGGCCAGGCCCGGAACCGTCCAACCCAATCCGAACGGATCGACGATCGCGAGAACGAGATGTTGGCCCTGGGTCAGGACGAAGGTATAGAAGTGCGAGACTTGGTAGGCGATCGCGATGGGCAGAAGGGACAGCCCAAACCGCCTCGCGACGGTGAGTGCATCTGCCTGGTCGCCTGCAGCCAGTGTGATCAGCCAGGCGATTGTAACGTAGCCCCCGACGAACAACCCAAGGCCGAGGACCAGCAAGACCGTCGAGGTCCCGGTGTCGATCGGCAGTTGCGGGGCCGACTGCGCGATGGTCCGCCACTCGGGGGTTGCGATGAACCCGTCGAAAGTCACCGAGTAGAGCACGGCCACCAAGAATACGAGCCCGCCCGCGGTGTACAGCGTGTCCTCTTCCGGAACCAGCCCGACGCCATACATGCGAACTTCCCCACCGTTGACTCGGGACAGTGGGGCGAACTTGCCAAGGTACGCGTAGAGTCGCGTGAACGGATCGGCGTGCTGGAGCCATGGATCAGGCCCGTACACCACCATGCCACCCCAGAGGTAGATCGAGTAGCCGAGGACGGCCGCTGCCAGCCACCGCGGGGACTCGGAGATTGGTGCGAGGATCTCGAGCCAGGCGAATGCCAGGAACATGATCACGATCGGGAGGCTCCCGAGCCGGTAGTCACGCTTCAGCGACGGATCACGTCCGAGAAGCCCCTCTACCCACGCGTAACTCACTTTCCACGGGTTGATCACCGGCCACGTGTTGCCCAGAAAGATCACCGAGAACGTGTAGCCGACCCACCAGCCCACCCACACGAGATTGGTGAGGAGGTTTTCGTTGAAATCCGACGGGCCGGCGACTCCCGAGAGGAGACCGAGGCCCAAGAGCCCGACTGACACGATTCGGGCCACACGGACGACCGGGAGTGAATCCACAACAGCGAGTGGCGTTGCGGCGAGACGTCGCGATCGGTACGAGAACCGGCCACGCTCCGTGCCGGCGAACAGGCTCACGATGGCGAACGACACGACCACCACGCCGACGCCGCCCAGGTACAACAGCGACTGGGGGATCGAAATCTCGAATCGGCTTCCGAATCCGTGAGCGATGGCCGGGCCGGCGAAGAGCGAAACGGCGAGGCAGAGACACAGCAGCGCGTGACTGAGCCGGCGCATCCGTTTAGCTCCCCTGTGGCCGAACCTCGATGACGACAATCGTCATCGCGTCGGCACCATGCGTGTCACCGTTTTCCGCTCGGGCCGTGTCGTCGGCGATCCACGCTTCGATGTTCCGGCGGCCGACCATCGCCTCCGAAACGTCGAACGTCATGGTCGTCTCGCCGCCGGGATCCACAATTGCTTCGGTGTCGGTGGCGTGGTCGTGGACGCCGACGTACGCGTCCGTCTCGTTGACGAACTCGAGAGTTACCGAGTCACCGACGGCGACCTGCACCACGTCTTCAACGTCGGTCGCTTCTGCGACACGGCCGGACAGTTCGCCGTTCGAGCGCGTAATCGACACCGTGAACGTGTGGTCCTGGGGTCCGCTGTCACTGGAGAGGGCGCCGAGGCACCCGGCCGTCGCGGCGATCCCAGTGGCGCCGGCGAACAGGACTGTACGACGACGGACCGTCACGCCGGTGTGATCCGTTGGATGTGGGGATGTCATTGGGGCATTTCGTCGACTGCAGGTTCAACGTCGGCGCCCGGCCACGAACGCGATGGCCATGCCGACCACTGCGATCGCTGCGCCGACAGCGACGCTCGAGACGTCTGCTGTCAGCGATCCCGAGTTTCCGGCCTCCGCAGTCGTCTGTGGCGGATATTCGAGGCTGCTCGCGTCGTGGACCTGTTTCTGGATCGTCAGTTCGACATCGGTACCGTCGACGGTCCCGTTGACGAAGACGGTGTACGTGCCGGGTTCCGTGAACACCACAGGCGCCTCGTACCAGCCGGGCGCCCCGAATCGGCTGCTGACGTCCAACTCGTGGGTCTCGTCGCCGAAGGGCCGTTGCACGGCAATCGACAGTGCGTCCTCGAGCCCCTCGACCGGCTCGCCGGTCTCGCTCTCGACGATTTCGACCTCGAGCCACATGCGCTCGTCCGTGATGACCGGCTCGTCCGCCCCACCGACGGTGATGTGGTACCCGTCGACTGTCTCGGCGTCGTGTGCGGAGACCACGGCGACGGCACCACTCACCACGAGGCCGACGACCAGCAAGGCGCCCAGCGTGTGACCATGCATCTCACCGCGGTCGACGGCCGGTCTGTGAAAACCGTTTCTGGTACGATCCTCGAACGCGGGCGGGGTCCGAGACGGATACACTGATGGGTCGCCGTCACAGTCGAAGTCGACACGCCCTTTTACGTCGCTCCAGTGTGCACAGCCGATGGACTTCGTGCGGACCCGGCTGGCCGATTCGGGGCCGTACTACGGCTGGGTTGTCGTGTGTTCGTGCTTTCTCGCCAGCGGTGTCGTGTTCGGCATGAACTACTCCTTCGGCGTCTTCCTCGACTCGCTGACCTCGACGTTCCAGGCGTCGACGGGACGCGTCTCGCTCGTCTTCGGCATCCAACTGTTCGTGATCTATACCGCTGCGGCGCCGATGGGCGGGCTCGTCGAGTGGATCGGAGCCCGACGTGGATTGGTCCTTGCGGCATTCCTCCTCAGCGGGGGGATGATCGCCGGGAGTTGGGCCGGCAGTCTGGCACTGCTCATCCTCGCCTACAGCATCGTCACGGGAACCGGGATGAGTGTGGCGTTTGTTGTCGGCTACGCGACGCCACCGCAGTGGTTTCTCCGCCGTCGGGGGATGGCGACCGGGATCGCCAGTGCCGGGCTGGGGATCGGCATGCTCGTCATCGCTCCGGCGGCGTCCACACTCGTCGTAACAGTCGGCTGGCGAGGGGCGTTTCGGTGGCTTGGCGTCGGCCTCGGCGCGACGTTGCTCGTGGCAGCCCTGCTGATGGCCGACGACCCGGCTTCGGTTGAGGCGGACACTGATGGTGAGTTCCCCGACGGGCGGCCGGCCCCCGGCGGCGGCTGGCGCGACCAGCTGCGAACCATCCGCGAGGTCCTCCGGACGCCCGCGTTCCTGGTGCTGTGCGGCGGGTACATCCTGATGTACATGACGCTGTACATCCTGCTCAATCACTTGGTCAACTTCGCCGCCGAGGCGGGCATCCGCGCGACGGGTGTGCTGGCGCTGAGTGTCATTGGCGGGACGACGTCTCTCACTCGCCTCGCTGTCGGGGGCGTCGGCGATCGACTCGGGCGGTTGGCCGTCTTCGTTCTCTGTGGTGTCGCAATGGGGGTGGTGCTGCTTGCGCTGCCCTTGGCTCAGACGCCGTTGGCGATCCTGGCTCTGGCCGTGTGCTTCGGCGTCGGCTATGGCGGCACTGGGGCTCTGTTGTCGGCCGTGCCAGCGGACCTGTTCGGCGGCCGGAACCTCAACACGCTGTTCGGCCTCGTCTCGCTGTCCTTTGCGGTCCCCGGCCTCCTCGGGCCGGCCGCGGCCGGATTCGGGTTTGACCGGCTCGGTACGTACACGCCGGTCTTTCTCGTGACTGGCGTGGTGGGCCTCGTCGGCGTCGGGCTCGTCGCCGTTGCGGCCCGGCTCCAGGGAGAATTGTAACCGAGCCGACCCCGACTGAGCGATGGATACAATTGCCGTTCGGCCCACCATCCCGTATGGCACCAGTCCACGCTCGCGAGGCGCTCGCGTATGCTGTCAGCTGGGACATGGCCGTCCTCTACGGCGTCGTGCTCGTCGGATACATCGCGATGCTCCTCGGGGGCTGGATCGGGGCCACGTGGGCGCTTCGTGGTGGCGGGGCCGGGATCCTCGGGCAGTTACTCGCCGCAATCTGCTTCCTCGTCGGATTTGTCGCCGTCCTCGCCGGGCTCGTCGGATTCCTGTACAAAGTGGTCGCCGACGCCACCCACGCGACATCCGCCTGAGGAACGGACCGATCCCTGGTTGCCCGGATCGCAGTACCATGGCTCGAGTGTGGAGTGGAACTCTCGTTCGGCCACACATCGACGTCATCACGGGGCTCCCATCTGTGTCGCTCCGAGCGAGTTTCGGGAGGGGAAGACTAGATTGCCTATTTTGATGCTCCCATTCTCCTCGGTCTGATCGACCCAGCCAGCACGCACGTTTATTGTTCACGCAGTCTCACGCCAGCCATGGGAATTCGTGACCGCATTCCGCTTCTGCACGCTCTCGACGGGTACGAGCAAGTCTCGATGGTGGGCAGTCTCGTGCTCGTTCTCGGGTCGCTGTTGAGTTGGCTCACCGTGCAGGCCGACGCCGAGGCCGCAGCACAGTTGGACGGCATCGAGCCGGGGACCACACCGTTTACCGGCATCGATCTCGGCTTCGGGGTGTTGACACTTGTTCTCGGACTGCTCGTAGCCGCCCTCATCGGCCTGGTGGTCTGGCGGTACGGGGCGACTGGACGAAAGACCGGACTGGGGGTGATGCTCTTCGGACTGATCGCCGCCGGTGTGGCAGGCGTCGGTATCGTCCTCACCGGGTCGCTCTTCGGTCAAGCTGACGCACTGGCGGGTGTGTCCGTCGACCTCGGGACCGGCATTGTCTTCACGTTCCTCGGGGCGCTCGTCGTCTTCGTCGGTGGCGTCCTCCGGCTTGTTTCCGGGTCGCCATCGGCGTGACCGGCTCGCCGACCGAGGACCGAGTGTTGCGAGGAACGCCGACGGCTTCCGGAACCGACGACTTGGGCCGGTCTGACGCCGATCCTGACGATTCCGGAGCCAGCGTTTGCTGCGTGTCCGTCCACGGCGACTACGAACTATACTTGTTCGACCAGTAGGCGATCAAGGGGACGCCGAGGATCGTGGGGAACAACCAGGCGACAATGCCAAACACGGGCGTGAGGTTGACGGCCGACACGGCACTGACCGTCGCGATGAACGCCCCGACCATCCGCTGGAGGTGGCTGACCATCCACGGGGCCGACGCGTCGCTCCGGAATGCGCGGATGTCCATCGCGCCGAACCCGATCCCGATGGCGCTGAAGACAACCATCACAAAACCGAACGAAATGCCGTCGAGAATCCAGGCGATCCCCCACGCCCCGAGGCCTAGGCACGCCAGGAGGACACTCCCGGCGGCGAGCCAGTCGATCCGGTGAGCTGTATCCAGCTGGCGCTTCCGTGACAGCACTCGATAGCCAGAGAACGCCAGGTAGCCGCTGAAAATCGCAACGAGCGTGAGAATGATTCGGAACGACGTGGGATCGATAGCGACGAGGACGAACACGGTCGCCACGACGATGGCCATCGAACCGAGAAACACTGTCCCGGCCTGCCGGTGGCGCCACCCGCCTTTTGTCGTGACCATGGCGCCACCGCCGGCTCCCACGGCGAGCGTGCCGGCGGCGATGTGCAGCCACAGCGACCACGTCTCGACCGTCGCCATGGCCGACCCTCGCCAGCAGGCCACAAAAAGATGGCCGGACCGCGGAAAACACTCCGGATTGCATCGCTCTGATCTCCCCTGAGGGGCGCGCTACGTCTCGAACGACACGCCGGTAATTTCGAACCGTGCGCCGCCTTCCGAGCTCGATGTCGCGCGAATCTCCCAGCCGTGGGCCTCGACGATCTGTTTGACGATGCTTAATCCGAATCCAGTTCCCCGCTCGGCTGTCGAATAGCCGAGTTCGAACACCGTGTCACGATTCGACTCGGCGATGCCGGGACCGTCGTCCGCGATGTACACCCCATCGGGCAATTCCCCCACGGTGACGGTCACGTCAGCACCGCCGTGTTCGAGTGCGTTCCGGAACAGGTTCTCGAATGCCTGTTTGAGCCGGGTCTCGTCACTACGAATCGCTCGGGTGAGGTCTGTTTCGAGCACTGCGTCGGCGGGGTTAACGGTGTCCCAGCACGCCTGGACTACCGAATCCAGGTCCACCCGGTGAACGTCCGTGACCGCCTGTCCCCGCTGGGCCACCGTCCGCATATCGTCGATCAGGCTCCGGATCCGACCGAGCGCATCATCGATCTTGGGTAAACGATCACTCTCGCAGTCTTCCCGGGCCAGTTCGAGTTGGCCCTCGGCGACGTTCAGTGGCGTTCGAAGGTCGTGGGAGAGGAAGCTGGTGAACTGATTCAATCGCTCGTTCTGCTGTTCGAGTCGGCGTTCGTAGTGCTTCCGGTCGGTGACGTCCTGGACGGCCCCTCGGAGCGTCTCGACGTCGCCATCCACGAGCGTGGGCGTGCCCTGGATTCGAAGCCAGCGCACCTCGCCGCCCGGGCGGCGGAACCGGACCTCGATGTCGAAGGGCTCGGCGGATTCGAGAGCTCGGTCGATGGCGTTCTCGACGGTCGACCGATCCGCCTCGTGGTAGACGTCCAGTGCCTCGTCTAGTGGGGGTTCTTCGTCGTATGCCACGCCGAGAATATCGAAGAGGTGATCGGTCCAGAACACGTCCATCGTCTCCGTGTCGATCTCCCACCCACCGACGTCGGCGATGCGTTCGGTCTGTTCCAGAAGGTCGCGTGCTCGTTCGAGTTCCCGTTCCCGTGTCGTCCGGGCCGTGACGTCCCGATCGGAGATCAACAACGACACCACGTCACCGTCTTCGTTCGTGACTGGTCGAACGACACCCTCGATCGAATACGACTCCCCGTCATGGCGAACGAGATCGGCGTCGAACTCGACGTACTCGCCTTCCCGAGCCCGTTCGATCCACGATCTGACGTCCTCCTGCACGTCGTCCGAGTGATCGAACCACGGCGTCTCCCAGAATAGCTCGTCGAGAACATCGTCTCGGATGGCGTCGATGTATTCGAGGGCCGTGTCGTTGATATCGAGCACAGTGCCGTCCGTATCGATCAACCCGACGAGGATGTTCGGGTCGTTGAAAATCGCCTGGTAGCGACGTTCTTTCTGCCGACGCTCCCGTTCTCGGGCCTTGCGTTCGGTGATATCACGGACGCTCACCACGACCCCTTCGATGATCGGGTCGTCGATGCGGTTCCGTCCCCGGACCTCGAGCCACCGCCACGAGCCGTCGGCGTGTTGCGCCCGAAATTCGACCGTGTGCTCCTGGTCCGGCTGTTCGAAGACGGCCGCAAACGCTGTCACGGCCTCGTCGACATCCTCGGGGTGGGTCATCTCGAAGGCTTCGACGCCGTACAGGTCGGCTGGCGGGTATCCCATCACACGCTCGACGGCCGGTGAGATGTACTGGACGACCCCGGTGTCGTCGACGACCATGACGTAGTCGGACGCGTGTTCGAGAATGGTGCCGAAGTACTCGCGCGTCCGGGTGACTTCGCGTTCAGCGCGGGTTTGGGCGACGGCGTTCGCGATCCGATTCGCCAGGATCGTGTACTGGTCCGTCCCTGTTTCCTTCTGGAGATAGTCGGTCACGCCTGCGGAGATGGCCTCGCTGGCGACTTCCTCCGATCCCTTTCCCGTATACAGAATAAACGGCAGGTCCGAGTCGTCAACGCGAACGGCCTCCAAAAACTCGACGCCGTTAGTGCCGGGCATGTCGTAATCCGAGACGATACAATCGACGTCGTGCTCGGCCAGCGCATCCAGACCGTCGTCGGGACTGGTCGCGGACCGGACCTGGAAGCGGTCGTCCGCTCGTTCGAGATAGGTCGCCGCCACGTCGGCGAAGTCCGGCTCGTCGTCGACGTGGAGGACGTGGATGGTCTCGTCCGGTCCGTTCATTGATTGTGGGCTTCGGGGGTGCTGGGATTATATACGTATACGCGCTGTATAGTGGTTCGATTTGTGTGACGGGGGGGTCGAAGAAGTGGATCTCGGACCTCTGTTCTCGCGCGGGGGTGACTCCTGCGGTACATGCCGCGCGCTCCCACAAAGCCTTGGTGGCCAATGTGCGTGCTCCCACAGCGACATCCGCCGTCTGGATTCGGCACCGATCGCCGGCTCGGGCCTTCAGATCGGGAATTCACAAGTACGACGCCCGCCGCCGGACCGTCCGGGTGAATTGCTCTCTCACCAGTCGGGCGCGTATGCCGGATCGAAAAACCGTTCCTCGCGGTCGATCGCGTCGATGCGTGCGACATCGGCCGCGGAGAGGTCGAGCGACTGCGACTGCCAGTTGTCACGGATGTGGGCCTCGCTGGTGGCTTTCGGCACGGCCGCGACCCCTTTTTCGCGGTGCCACGCCAGTGTTACCTGTGCGACGCTGGTGCCGTGGTCGGCCGCGATGTCCGCGAGTTCGGGGACGGCGAAGACCTCGCCGTGGGCCAGGGGTGCGTACGCCACGACGTCCACGCCCACGTCGTCGCAGTACGCCCGGAGCGCTGGTTGGGGAAAGAGAGGATGGAACTCGACCTGGTTGGCGACGATGGCCGAATCGGTCTCGAGGGCAGTCTCGATGTGTTCGGGTTCGTAGTTGCTCACGCCGACCGCGCCGATCAGCCCATCGTCTCGTAGTTCGGCGAGCGTCGTGTGGACCAGCTCGAGGTCGTAGTCGTGCGGCCAGTGGACGTACATCAGGTCCACGGTATCTACGCCGAGGCGCGAGAGACACCCATCGACTGCTTGCCGGATCGACGCTGTGGTCGGGTCGTCGTCGACGCGGCGGGGATGGAGGATCTTCGTGGCGAGAAACACCGCCTCTCGGTCGACAGCGGCCGCCTCGATGCCGGCTCCGACGGGCCCCTCGTTGTCGTACAGTGCTGCGGTATCGACGTGGCGGTAGCCGATCTCGAGCGCGGTCCTGACGGATTCGCGGCACTGGTCGACGTCGGTGTTCTGCCAGGTCCCGAGCCCCAGCCGGGGGATCGTCGCATCACCGGACACGTGGGGGGACACACGGCAAGCGAGCTAAAGTATCTCTCGCTGGTGCGGGCGGGATTGTTCGAAGGAGACTCGTCAGGGGGGCCAAACATCGCTCGATTCCCAATTTTCTCCCAGTCTGAGTGGGAACGATTGGCACAGGTATTTGCATCGCCGGCATCTGCTTTCAAATATGGTCGCGTATCAGGAAATCTTCGAGAAATTTCCTGACGGCGTCACGCTCCACGATCCGGACGACGGCTCGCTTCTCGAAACCAACCAGCAGTTCTGTGACATGCTCGGATACACCCGGGAGGAACTGCTCGAACTGGACTTCGACGATCTCCACCCGGACGAACCACCCTATACGAGCAAACGCGCCGCGTCGTACATCCGGACGGCTGCGAGTGAGGGACCCCAAACGTTCGAATGGGTCGACGAGACGAAAGACGGTGATCGGCTCCCGGTCGAGGTAACGCTCAGACAGACGACCATCGGTGGAGAACAGCGTGTCCTGGCGATAGTCCGGGACATCACGGACCGTATGCAGCGCGAAGAGGAGCTGGAGCGCAAGAACGAGCGACTGGAGGAGTTTGCCAGCGTCGTCTCGCATGACCTCCAGAATCCGCTGATGGTGGCCAAAGGGAACGTGGAACTGCTCCAGGAGGACCTCGACCACGAGCGGCTGGAGACGGTGGCGTACGCGCTCGGTCGGATGGAATCGCTGACCGACGACTTGCTGGATCTGGCGAGGACTGGGGACGAGACACTCGACATCGAGACGGTCGAGTTCCCGGACACGGTCGAGGGGTGCTGGCAGACGCTCGCCACAGACGACGCGTCACTGATTCTCGAGATGGATCAACGGACGATCAAAGCCGACGAGAGCCGCCTGCTGCAATTGCTGGAGAACCTCATCCGGAATGCCGTCGAACACGCCGGACCGGACGTGACAGTGCGGGTCGGTACCCTGTCGGATGGCTTCTACGTCGCGGACGACGGCCCCGGCATCCCCGTGGACGAGCGAGACGCCGTATTCGAGACCGGCTACACGACGAAGGACAGTGGCACCGGCGTGGGCCTGGACATCGTCGAACAGGTCGTCGCGGAACACGAGTGGGCGATCGACGTAACGGACAGCGAGTCGGGTGGTGCTCGGTTCGAGATTACCGGTGTTGATTCCCCCTCGTAACGGTCGTCCAACCTGCGAGCACTTCGTGAGTCTTGGATAGAGGTGGGAGCGGTCAAACACGTTCAGGCGTCGACTGACAGGCTATCCGACGATCGCGCATGCGGAGTGTTCGCAGAGTGCCGAAGCATTGGGATTGACGGAAGTACTGAGTCACGCACGTTAGGGCCCGTCGACACCAAGCTGTTCCAGCAGTCCCATCACGTCCGCCTGGACCCACGCCTCGACAACCTTCTCCCCCTCGAAACGATTGATGGCCATGACTGCTACCTCGACTGACCGACCGGTCGCCGGCAGCTCCTGAAACGTCCCATCGTGAGTGCCTCGGCACGTGAGTCGACTGGCTACCTTGTTTCCATCGGCCAGCGTGTCTTCCTCGGTAACTGTCAAATCCGGAAAGCCGGTTCGTAAGTCTTCGACCTCCTGTTTGAATCCGTCCGGACCGTGAATATCCGTCGGGTGAGCGGTACTGTGCTCAACGTAGTCGTCAGCGATGAGTTCGTCGACAACGGCTTCGTTATCCTGGCTCCAGCCTTCAGTGTGCAAGTGGCGAGCGAGTCCCTTGAGTCTCGTTTCTGCAGGTGTCATGCTGTCCTCTCTGGAGATTGCGACACGTGGCGAGTCACATCCACGGTGTTCGCGAGCGTCCTTTGCTCTGCGGGACTCCTAACGGTGCTGGCTGCACGAATGTGCACGGTCTGCACGGACGCCTCAGCGAGCGAAGAACGCGGGATCGAGGCGGGTGGATTGTGCCCGAACGGTGTCGAAATACGATGTCGCCCACGAGTGGACAACATCGTCATCCGTTTCGATGGTACCGGGTGCAGGACCGTCCTCGTCGTGACCGCACAGGTACACGGTTTCGTCGCAAATGTTCCACATGACGAGCTGATCGCCATCTTCGTACTCGTAGATGTCGGCTCCTCCCTCGCGAATGAGTTCCCGGACTCGCTTCGACAGTTCGCCATCGGAGCGTATGGCCTCGATTGTCCGGCTGTGGAGGACTCCGGCGATGTCGAGGGACCCGTGGACGGCGGACTCCCAGACAGCCTCAAACATCTCGTCGGAGACTCCTGTCACAACTCCCCTAACGTGGGTGGCGTTTCGGACTGCCTCGGCGGCCACCCGAATGTGTGCAGTGTGATCAGTTTTCGATGGTGTGTATATATTCGCGTCCCGGAATCGGGCGAGGTTGAAATCGAGCTCGTCCGTCTGCAGCCACTCGAGGGTGCCGTCAAGCATTGCTGCAACGTCGACATTCGAGAGCAGCGATCGGAGTTCACAGATGACAAAGGAGCCTTCCCCCGTCAGCGAGTATCCAGTTGCCGATCGCGAGATCCAGCCACGGTCTTCGAACTCAGCCAGGGTCCGACTCACGGTGAATCGTGAGACGTCCGTGTTGTCTACAAGTTCGTCTCGAGTTCGGACTCCGTTGTCAAGTGCGTCGAGGATTCTGATTCGACTCGGTGACCGCGTCAGGTACGCGATTGGTTCGAGCGATTGCTCGACGTCTTCGACGCCGTCCATCGTCTTCGATACGTTTGGTCCGGTCCCTAAATAGGTTCTCCGGGCTTCGAGTCCTTAATGCCGCCCTCGGGCCCCGTTTACCGTCCGGTGGGAGTAGCTGGCCCGAGGACAAGCCACACCCCGACAGGAAAGTCGCCCGCCACGCCGTCCCTATGATTCGGTGGGGGCGTGCCGCTTGAGTCCCGCGACGAATCGCCGAAATGCGCCAACCACCCGTTCGGATGGCATCGCCGGGAGATAGTAATCAAGTTGTCCGCCATCGATACCGTCACTGCTGTGCGATGTTCGGTGGGTGCGTACCATGTACAGTGCAATCTTCGAGCCGGGAGTGCACGAGGGTACGGATTATCTATATAAGATATTTATATACTCGGCGCCTGTCCTCTGTCGAGACAACCGGGTGGTGCAGGCGTCTGTGAGTTCGAACGAATCGAGATAATCACACCGGGCGGTGCTTCTGTAGTCGTGTGGGGTGGGCGGAGACTTGACCCAGCTGAGAACTGGGGACTGTCGAGACCCGTAAACCGGTCTCACCGCTCGGCGTCAGGTTCGTCGTCACGTTCTGCAAGCGTTGATTCGACGAGTCGCCTGATGCCACGACGGAGGCGGCCACCAGCGGCGGGTTGCGAGATACCGAGTTCGGCAGCAATCTCACTGAGTGTCGACTCACGCGGCTCGTCAAAGTAGCCCCGCTCGAAGGCGCTGCGGAGTGCTTCTCGCTGGGAAGGCGTCAATGTCGCTTCCGACTCGGCAGCGGACGAGTAGTCGGAGACCCGTTCGAGGGAGAAATCGATGTCGTGGTCGCTCGCGTACTCCCACAGCGAAGCGAGGGCGTCTCTGTTCGGCACCCACACGCGGACAGTCCACGCGGTGCCGTCGTTGATCCAGTCGAGCGAGACGCCATCCACCGCGGCAATCGCTTCCGAAAAGACCGTCGCCTCCGACCCGTACTCGAATCGATACACGGCTTCTGCCCCGAGTTCGGTGACGCGCTCGAAGGCTTCGATCGTGGGATCTCTGTCGAGTCCGGTTTCGAACCGCTCGAAGTCGTCCGTCTGCACGGTGAACAAGTGTGCACCGAGATTCGGGACTGTCCCGGCGCCGGACACCGGCTGGACGATCGCCGACTCGTCGTATGCGACCGTCTCGGTCAGTGGAAGTTTGACGGATTCGACCCGGATCGTGGCTGTGACTGCGTTCATGTGACTCGTGCGGTTCGTACACCGATTGCCAGCTATTGGCCAGGCCCGGGTATCAATCGCTCGGCACAGGTGGGGCGGGTTCGGCCGCTTTACATTCCGGCCGTTTCACCACTGATTCGATCTCCCGCTCGCCATCACAACACGACTGCCGCGGGCACTGGACTGCATTATCCATCGGCCCAACGCCGACGGAGGACAACGAATTCGCCGACCGATATCTCGACGTCCCTTCGAACAGGTACATCGGAGATGGGGGTCGCGGTGATTCTTCAGATCGGTTCCTGGTGGCAGCACCGCTTGCGATCCGCCGCTTTCGGTATGGAGCGTTGGCTCCGTCCGCACCTTCGAATGTGTATTGCTGGTGAACCTCTTGCAAACCGGCTGTCAACCGACGTTGATCAGCTCGTACCCGTCGTCGACGAGACTCGCCACATCCGGCCCGTGGTAGTCGCCCGGACCACTGTCGTCCTCGACGAATTCACCCGAGAGATCAATCCCAGCGTCCTCGATGTCGTCGTCGACCTCGAAGAACCCTGAGCAGTACCCGCAGGCCCCCTGTATGAGCCCGCGATCCTTGGCGTCCTGGTAGTACTCGGTGACGACGTTCTCGGGGTCGTCTTCGAGTTCGGGAATCCACTGTGTGGCCTGGCCGTCGAAGTATACCGCCACGTCGTGTCCGGCGTCGTCGAGCGCGCAGGCGTACTGGAGGTTGTTCGCGGTCGGTCCCGGTTCGTCAGGCTTGGCGTTGACGAGAAACGCGTAGTTGCTCATACTCTCCCACCCTGTTATAAGTTAGCATAGATCACATTATACCTATCGGACCGTGTGTAACTGACATCCGTATTCAGGGCCTCGGTCTGTATTCACAGGACAGACGAACTGCGTGGATGTAATGGACTCAGTCGTTTCAATCGTCGGCCGTCTTCGGAATCCGATAGATCCGCAGCCCTCGGGACGACCTCTTGGACGAGTCAATCAGTATTCGACTTCGCTCCAAATCCCACTCGCGAGGCCGCCAATGCCGAGGACAACGAGGCCAACCCCCACCAACCAGAGAGGTGACCACGCCGTGGCGAGGGTACCAAGCCAGAGGCCGACGACGAGCGCAAGGCCCCCACCGACGATCCGGCGGACGAACGGCTCGACTCGGCGCGCTCGTCGGATCCTCCGGCTCATCGCGCCGCCGTCCCGAGACATGCGCGTTCGTGTCAAAGTCCATCTGGACGTAGGTGAGTGTACCGCTCCATGGACTTCCTGGTCGTCGGGTGGACTATCTTTCAACCGCTGGCCCCTCGTGTCTCGCAGGTGGAACTGATTTGTCCCGTCAGCCCATTGGTGTGGTCGTGGCCGGGACCGTCTTCGTCTACGACGACGATTGTGGCTTCTGCACCTGGTGGGCCGAGTTCTTCGCGGCCCGCACTGACCTGCAGATCGTCGGCTTCACGGAGCTGGATTCGTCGCTCCGGGCACAGTTGCCCGCCGAGTTCGAGCGGTGTTCGCACGTCGTCACGGACGAGCGGGTCTACTCGTGTGGCGCGTCGATCGAGGAGGCGTTCCTCCGGACGGGGGCCGGGTCGGTCATCCGTCCCCTCGTCGAACGCCTTCGGCGTGCGAGCGCCTACCGGTCGTTCCGGGAATGGGCCTATCGCCGCGGCGCCGACAACCGCGACCGCCTGGGTCGGTTGCTCTCGAAGACGCCGCCAGCACGGACGAAATCTGAGGATCCCTGAGCGAACGGTCTCTCGTCCCACTCCCCGTTCACAGCACGAGCGTCCCGCGCCCGATCCGGTCCCCACGGAGGTCCTCGAGGGAGACCGGCTCGACGTAGGTGCCGACACGGTCACGGACCCACCACTCGCTCGTCTGGGCCCGTTCGGGAGGCGTCGTGAACCGGTAGCGGTACCGCAGGACTCTGAGCTTCGTCGGCGGCTCGTCCGGGAACGGCGTCGACCGCAGGAGCGACAGCGTGTCGGGGTCGCCCTCGAGCAGTGCCTCGAGGAGCGCGAGGAACCACTGCTGGCGGGGCCCCGGCCGGGGCTGCATGGCGGCGAACCACAGTTGCCAGTCCAGGCGGAGGTGGTACGGGGCGACCTGGGGTGGGCGTTCGTCCGTCCGGACGGGCTGGCCCAGGCACTCGTATTCCTGCCAGTCGTCCTCGGTCGGTGTCTCGGCGTCGGTCCCCTCGATCACCAGCTGGTAGCGGTCTCGCGTGATCGATCCGAACGCCCCGTACGTGTTGACGAGGTGGAGCGGATCGAAGGACGTGTTCATGACCTGTGTCGGCGAGAGCATGTTCGCGACCGGCCGGACGCTCATCGTGACGACGAGGAATGCGGCGAGGAGTGCGAGGACGTGCAACGCCGTGGGTGTCGGGGTGGTTGGGGGCGTCGCGACCGGGACGACCGAGCCGAGTATCCCATCGTTGAACACGGCGATCGCCTGGACGATCGTCAGCGCGTTCAGCCACGAGAAGTTCCCGGTGAGCATGAGCCAGCCCTGGAAGCCGATCGTCGCGACGCCGCCGACCGCGGCGAACGGCTGCGGAGCAACGTAGAGGAACGGCACCGCGAGTTCGACGACGTGGTTGCCGAGGACTTCGATACGGTGGAACCGGTCCGGCAGATGGTGGGCAAACCAGCTCAACGGGTTGGGGATTGGCTGGGTCTCGTAGTGGTAATCGAGACACGTCAGGTCGCGCCAGCAATCGTCACCGCGGATTTTGATGAGGCCGGCGCCGAACATGTTGCGAAAGAGGACCCACTTGAGCAGCCAGATCACGACGACTGGGGGTTCGCTTGGCCCGGCCCCGAGGAAGATCGCGAGGAAGCCCGTCTCGACCAGCATGGACTCCCAGCCGTAGCCGTAGAAGAGCTGGCCGGCGTTGACGAACGACTGGTACAGGGCCCACATCGCGAACCACAGGACCATCGACGCCGGGAGGGCGTATGGGGTGGGCACCCAGTACGGCCCGGCGACTAGCGCGACGAGCGCGAGGCCGACCCCGCTCCACGCGGCGATCCCGATGGCCCGGTCGCTCGGGACGAGGTGAAAGAGGCTGGGTCGCTCGACGAACGAGACAGACTCGATGTACGTGTCGAGCGGGAGGAACCCGTCCTCGCCGGCGAGCGGGCGGAACTGCCGCGCCGCGACGAGGAAGGCAAGCAGGTAGATCAACGCCAATCCGCGCTGGAAGATGAACCGGACCAGCCAGTAGTCCTCCGCCCCCGGCAGCATGCGCGGCTGTAACAGGTGGCAGCGACATAGGTGTCACGCGACGGCCGCCGGGGACGAGGGGTTGGAGACGAGAGGGAACCGGTCGGACGGAAGGGGGCTGTCTCCAGTCATTCACCGGAACCTGGATATTTTCCGAGGCCACTATCGCTGTCTCGAGAAGTTCCCTTCCCGCTCTCGTCAGGAGTACACCCAAGGGGCGGCAATCCCTCGTGGACCTATGACCAGCTGGGACGAGCGGTTCCGGACCGGCGAGTACCCATCCGACCTTGAGCCGTCGCCCGTGCTCCGAGAATACGTCTCCGAGACGGCCCGAGGACGGGCGCTTGATGTCGCCTGTGGCACTGGGCGCAATACGCTGTTTCTCGCCGAACAAGGCTACGAGGTTGACGCACTCGACCAGTCGAACGTAGGGCTCCAACTTACGAGAGCGGCCGCCACTGACCGTCGCATCGCGGACCGCCTCAACCTGATTCAGGCTGATGCAACTCAGTTCGAGTACCCGACGGATCGGTATGATATTGTGACGATCAGCTTCTTCCGAACCCTCGACCGATTCCAGGATCTCAAAGCCGCCCTGAAACCCGACGGACTCCTGTTCTACCAACACCATCTCCGATCGGATCCTCCGGCGAAAGCCGGCCCGAGTTCACGTCGCCCCCGTTTTGGTTCGAACGAACTCCTCCGTGCCTGCCTCGATCTCACCGTGTTGTACTACGAGGAGTCAAGTGAGCAGTGGGAAGGCCAGTCGTCTGCGACCGTCGAACTCGTTGCGCGGAAGAGTCACGGGGGCACGCAGTCGTATCCCGAAACGAACTGGCGGTCGGGGTGATACTGGATGGATAGGGACGCCCCGATCCACGAGGACCGAGGGATCGACGAGCTCGACACGTCCCGCCTCAACGCGGCTCGAAGACGTGCACCGGCCACTCGGCCTCGTACTCCAGGGCGATCTGTCGCTCCTGTTCAGTCGGCTCTCTGACCCGGAGTTCGACGGGGGTGCCGATCTCGACGTCTGCGTAGTCGGCATTCACCCGTCCGGTCAGCCGGCCGCCGTCGGCCATCTCGACGGTCGCGATCGTATAGGGGGCGTCGTCCGCGAACGCGGGCGGCGGGGTGTGGACTTCGGTGTAGGTGTAGACGTGGCCGCGGCGAGGTTGGGATTCGACCTCGATGTGGCGGCTCCCACAGGCATAACAGGCGGGCCGGGGTGGGAACAGCACCGCCCCGCAGTCCTCGCAGACGCCGCCGAGCAGCTCTCCGTCGGCGAGCGCGTCGAAGAAGCCCGGGAGTGTCAGCGGACTCTTGGCATCCAGCGAGCCACTCATGCGCCCACCTCCGTGGTCAGGACGTGCGCGGCAGTGACGGCGTCGGCGACCCCGCCCTCGTTGAGGAGCAGTGCCGTCTCGGCGTCGTCGACCGCCCGCTCGCCGGCCGCGCCGGTCAGCTGTTCGTAGGCCTCGATGGCCTGCAGGAGGCCGGTCGCCCCGATGGGATGGCCGCGGGCCTTCAGCCCGCCGCTCGTGCTCACCTGCACGTCAACCCAGCCGTCGTCGCGCTCGTCGGGCGGTCGGTAGCTCTGGAAACCGGCGCCCTTTGGCGCGAGATGGGCGGCCTCCGACAGTAGCGCCTCGCAGACCGTGAACGCGTCGTGGACCTCCGCAATATCGATGTCCTCCGGCTGGACACCGGCCTCATCGTAGGCGGTCTCGGCGGCGACCCGCGCGCCCTCGATCTCGGTCATGTTCCGCTCGGCGACGGCGATGTTGTTCGCGGCGGCGCCGCTCCCGGCGACGGCGACGGCCGGCCCATCGAAATCCGTTGCGGTCTCGGCGGTCGTCACGAGGACGGCCGCGGCACCGTCGCCGACCGGTGCACAGTCGAAAAGCTTCAACGGTGGCGCGACGGCCGGCGACTCCAGGACCGTGTCGACGTCGATCTCAGAGGCGAACTGCGCGCGCGGGTTCCGCGCGGCGTTGCGGTGGTTCTTGACGGCAATCTCGGCGAGGTCGCGCTCGGTGGCGTCCGTCTCGTGGAGGTACCGCTGGGCCAGCAGCGCGTACTGGCTCGGGGCGGTGATGCCCGAGCGCTGTTCGATCGCCCGATCGAAGGCCGCCGAGAGGGCGTCGGTCGCGCCGCTGGTCCCGCCGGCAGTCATCTTCTCGACGCCGCAGGCCAGCACGGCTTCGTGCTCGCCGTTGCGGACGTCCTTGACGGCGTGTCTGAGCGCGAGCGCGCCTGCGGCGGCACACCCTTCGACCCGTTCGGCCGGGACGTTCCTGAGGCCGGCCCACTCTGCCAGGAGGGTGCCGTACATGATCTGGTGTTCGTAGCTCTCCGACTGATTGCCGACGTAGACGGCCTCGACGACGTCGGCCGGGTCGGGGTGGTCCTCGAACGCCTCGTCGAGGGCGACCGAGAACAGGTCCCGACCGGGGAGGTCCGTCTCGCCGATGGGTGATGCCCCCACGGTGGCGATGAGTGGCTGTGGCATGCTCTCCCATACGTTCCCGCCGGTCGGTGTTAGGCCTTGTCACCGACAACCTCCTGAGTTGTCACCATTCATGATGGACCGATCGACATAGTTGTATAGGGGGGTCGCGGGACAATGTTCGGCAGAGGGGCAGACGGACTGTATCCGCCCAAACGTTCGTTGTCCTACTCATTGTCACTCACGCGGATCCAGTCTGAGGCGACGAGTCGACTTGATCGGGCTTGTCGGACTCTACCCGCATCAATCGGAGGGGATGGTTAGGGCCAGGCCGTGTTCGGGTGGCATATCGGTTGAATGTCTACGAGTCGTTGTACCGAAGAAATGCGAACGGATTGGTCGGCAGTCAGGTATTAGGGAATTCGGCCCCGAAAGAATGAGAATGACGATGGTCCGGGGAGTGTTGGAAGCCTCGCCGAATGCGGTACTTGTGGTCGATAGTGAGGGAGTCATTCGACAGGCAAACCGGAATGTCCGGGATGTATTGGAGTATCGTCCAGGCGAACTCGAAGGCATGGTTGTCGAGGATCTCCTGCGTGAGGAGGACCGGACGCACCACGTGGGATATCGGGAGGCGTACATGGAGTCACCAGAACCCCGGCCGATGGGCCGTGAGCTGGATCTCTACGCCCTCACCAAGTCCGGGGATGACGTACCAGTCGAGATCAGTCTCGGCCCGATCCGGGATGATGGTGACCTGTTTGTGGTGGCGACGATTGCGGACATTTCCAAACGAAAGAACCGCGAACGAGAGCTCCAGCGTCAGAACGAGCGGTTGGACGAGTTTGCCAGCATCGTTTCTCACGATCTCCGGAATCCTCTCAATGTCATTGAGGGTCGCGTCGAACTCGTCCGCGACGAGCTCGAGAGTGAAGATTTGGACGCTATTTCTCGAGCCGTCGATCGGATGAACGAGTTGATTGACGGACTCCTCGCCGTGGCTCAAAACGGTGATGAGCTCGAGGATCCCGAACCGATCGATCTGGACGAGATCGCAACCACTTGCTGGCAGAATGTCTCGACGAAACAGGCCTCGTTGGCCGTCGAGACAAGCCAGACCGTGATGGCGGACCGCAATCAGATCCAGCAGCTTTTCGAGAACCTGTTCCGGAACGCGATCGAACACGGGGGCTCGGAGGTGACCATCACCGTTAGCGACCTCGTATCCGGGTCTGGTTTCTACGTCGCCGACGATGGACATGGAATCCCCGACGACGAACGTGAACAGGTGTTCGTGGCCGGCTACAGTTCATCGGCGAGTGGCTCCGGGTTTGGGTTAGCAATCGTGAAGCAAATCGCTGGCGCTCACGAGTGGGATCTCAGCCTCGTTCACAGCCACCACGGCGGCGCTCGATTTGAGTTCAGGGACGTTCGTGTCGTGGGATAGTCTCTCCACGGGTCGTCTCCCGGCTGTTGAAGACAATCGCTTGATTCCGCAGACGGTGGCTGACTGCTCCGGATCGGACTGGGAAACGTACCCCGGATCAGGGGGGACAAACCGTGCCACGCCTGGCCTGGGCGACGGCCAGGTACCTTTCGGCGACGTAGAACAGGTGTGAATCGCCTCGTTCGGTGCACTCCGTACTTCCAGATGCTGGGGTGGCCTATTGCCCGTCGGTGCTTGGTTCAGCGTCCGCTTCGAGCCAGTCGTCGGCCCACTCCTCAATGACATCAAAGACGGGGCAGAGCGCCTCGGCTTTCGTTGTCAGGCGATAGTACGTCGCCACGGGCGCATCTTCCTCCATCCGTCGATTGACGAACCCCTGTTCCTGGAGGTCGTCGAGAACCCGCGAGAGCGTTCGGGCGTTCGCGCCCGTCGCCCGTTTTAGCTCGTTGAACCGCAGTTCGCCCGTCCGGAGTTCGTAGAGGACTGCCAGCCGCCATCTGGAGCCGAACTGGTCGAGCGACGTTGCGACGGGACAGAACTCGTCGGCCGACTGCTGGAGTTCCGATGACATTGATGTAATCAGGTTACACTACTGTCCGCGAGCACTTTAGTGGTTCGGATACGAACCAGATAACGTAATGATACTCAAAGTAGTCGGTCGACGGTTCGAACGCATCGCACACCGATCGGTCCACCCAACTGGGGTGATCGACTGATGGCGCTGGAAACGCTCGCCGGCGGCGTCGCGTTCCTAGTGGCCCGCGTCCTCTTCGGCGGGGTTCTGGCCTTCATGGGCCTCACGCACTTCCTCCAGCGCGAGTCGATGACGGGCTACGCAGCACACAAGGGCATTCCAGCACCGAGAGTCGCCGTTATCGGCTCCGGGACGCTCCTGGCCGCTGGGGGAATCGGCCTCATCGTCGGCGTGTTTCCCATCCTCTCGGCGGCCGCCGTTGCCGTGTTCTTGGTGACGAGTGCTGTGGTGATGCACGACTTTTGGACCGTTGCGGACCCCGAGGAGCGGCAAGCCGAGATGACGCAGTTCCTCAAGAACGCTGCGCTCACCGGCGGCGCACTCGCGCTGCTCGCGGTCGGCAGCGTCAGTTGGCCGTACGCACTCGGTATCGGATTCTGAGGCGATCGATCAGGTTCGATCGGTGAGGGTTCTCACAAAGCCATCAATGACTCTCACCAGATTTCCGTGATCACGCTCGTACCCGGATTCTGGCAACAGGACGTCGCCAAACGACCGAGCGAACGTACCACGATGACGGGAGTACGCTCCCGGCTCAAGGCAGTCACTCCAGGTCAAACCGATCGAGCTGCATGACCGTGCTCCACGCGTCCACGAAGTCGTGGACGAACTGCTCCTCGCCGTCATCAGCGCCGTAGACTTCCGCGATCGCGCGAAGCCGGGCGTTCGACCCGAAGACGAGATCGACTCGCGTCCCGCGCCACTCCAGTTCCCCTGTCTCGCGGTCGCGCAACTCGAAAATTTGTTCCTCGTCGTCGGTTGCGTTCCACTCGAGGCCCATGTCGAGCAGCGTGACGAAGAAGTCGTTCGTGAGCGTCCCCGGCCGGTCGGTAAACACACCGAGGTCTGACCCCTCGTAGTTCGCGTCCAGCGCACGCATCCCGCCGACCAGCACCGTCATTTCCGGCGCAGTCAGCGTCAAGAGGTCCGCCCGGTCCACCAGCAACTCCTCTGCTAATCGGCCGTGTCCGTTTCCGAGGTAGTTGCGGAATCCGTCGGCGACGGGTTCCAGTGCGCCGAACGAGTCGACGTCGGTCTGTTCTTGCGATGCGTCTGTCCGGCCTGGCTCGAACGGCACGGTCACGTCGTGTCCCGCCTCCGCGGCCGCGTGTTCGACGGCGGCGTTCCCACCGAGGACGATCAGATCGGCGAGCGAGACCCGCGTCCCGTCCGACCGCGAGGTGTTGAACTCGGTCTGGATTCCCTCGAGGGTCTCCAGCACGGTTGCGAGTTCGTCCGGCTCGTTGACGTCCCAGCTCCGCTGGGGTTCGAGCCGAATGCGGGCCCCGTTTGCCCCACCACGCTTGTCGCTGTCGCGGTACGTTGACGCCGAGGCCCAGGCCGTCTTGACCAACTGGGACACAGACAGGGCTGACTCGAGGATTTCCTGTTTGAGTGCGGCGATCTCTTGGTCGCCGATCAACTGGTGGTCCACGTCCGGGATGGGGTCCTGCCAGAGCATCTCGTCGTCGGGCAGTTCCGGGCCGAGGAACCGGGAAGGTGGGCCCATGTCGCGGTGGATCAGCTTGTACCAGGCCTTCGCGAAGGCCTCCTGGAACTCGTCGGGGTTCTCCTGAAAGCGCTCTGCGATAGCCCGGTAGTCCGGATCCCGCTTCAGGGCGATGTCTGTCGTGAGCATCATGGGGGTCCGTCGCTCGGACGGATCGTGGGCGTCGGGCACCGAGTCCTGTAACTCCTTGTCCACCGGCGTCCACTGCCACGCCCCACCGGGGCCCTCCTCCAGTTCCCACTCGTGGTTCAGCAAGTTGTCCAGAAAGCCCATGTCCCACTGGGTCGGCGCGTCGGTCCAGGGGCCCTCGATGCCGCTCGTGATCGTGTCTGGGCCCTTGCCGGAGCCGAACTTGTTCTCCCAGCCGAGGCCCTGCTGCTCGATGGGAGCCGCTTCGGGCTCCGGGCCGAGGTGGTCGTCGGGGGCAGCGCCGTGAACTTTGCCGAACGTGTGCCCGCCGGCGATGAGCGCCAGCGTCTCTTCGTCGTTCATCGCCATCCGGTCGAACGTCTGTCGGATGTAGGCCGCCGCCTTGTCCGGATCCGGTTCGCCCCGCGGTCCCTCCGGGTTCACGTAGATCAGGCCCATGTGGTCGGCCCCGTACGGTTCCTCGAGATCACCATCCTCGGTGTGCCGCTCGTCGGCGAGCCACTCCTCCTCGGGGCCCCAGTCGACGGCCTCGTCGGGCCCGAATTCGTCCACGCGCCCACCTGCGAAGCCGTAGGTTTCGAAGCCCATCGACTCCATGGCGACGTTCCCGGCGAGGACAATCAGGTCTGCCCACGAGAGGCTGCGGCCGTACTTCTGCTTGACCGGCCGGAGCAGGCGGCGCGCCTTGTCGAGGTTGATGTTGTCGGGCCAGCTGTTGACGGGCGCAAAGCGCTGCGTGCCGCCGGATGCGCCGCCGCGGCCATCGACGGTGCGGTAGGTGCCGGCACTGTGCCACGCCATCCGAATGATGAGCGGTCCGTAGTGACCGTAGTCGGCCGGCCACCACTCCTGGGAGGTCGTCAGCACGTCTTCGATGTCCGCCTTCACTTGCTCAAGGTCGAGTGACTCGAACGCCTCGGCGTAGTCGAAGTCCTCATCCATCGGACCGACCGACCGCGCGTTCTGATCGAGAATCTGGAGATTCAGCTGATTCGGCCACCAGTCGTGGTTGGACCTAGGCATTGGATCCAGGTTGCTGCCGTCTCCTGTTAAGACTGTCTACTTGGGGTGTGACGTGGTGGTGTGGTGGGGCCGATGATCGAGTAACAGTGAGGTGTGTACCCGTCAGTGATGGCGATTAATCGGGCAGTGCCGGCGGTGGGGTGAACCCAGTTCGCGGCACGGAACAGGCCGTTTCCGAATCCTCGGGCATTCGCTCAGTGTCGCATCCGGAGTCGACGGGAGTTCGGCCGTCCCTCACCGGCGCCAGCGTCTCAGCGCGCCGATGCGACCCACCACTGCGAGACGGATCGCGGTGGACAGTCGCACAAGGTTTTCCTTGGAGCTCTGTCTTGGGGCGTCCAGGGTCGCTGCGCATGATAGACGAGTCCATCGCTGTGTTGAGCTTGCTCCTCGAACACGATGTGGCGCTCAAGGTGTTTCGGTATGTCGGCGCGACGCTGGTGGTCGCGGGAGGTGCGGCCGTCGTTGTGGCCGGGATGCCGTTGGTGCCGGTCCCGCTCGCGTTGCTGCTTGCCGGTGCTTTGCTGCTGATTATGCCGGAAACTGTCCCAATGGTGGTACAGGTGTTTGTGTAACCCTGCGCCCGTCGGTCGAGCGCTCATCCCAGCCGTCGATCCCTGTACTCCACAACCCAGTGTGGTTAGTTGGTGCGTCGTTTCCCGCAGGTGCGAAAACGATATTACAGGTCGATTCGACCCGATATGGAGACTCGCCTATCGGGTCCTCGTACGGTCGTTGATCCCAGGCGGACCGGTTTCGACGCCCACAGCACAGCCACGCTGCATTCAGGGCGGGTCTCGGTCACCCGTCGAACTCGACCCCGGTAATGTCAAACCGCGCCCCGCCCGTCCCGCTGTCGGTGACGCGGACCTCCCACCCGTGAGCCTCGGCGATCTCTCGGACGATATTTAGTCCGAAACCGGTCCCGTCCTCCGCGGTGGAATATCCGGGGTCGAACACCTGGTCGCGATCGGCTGCGGAAATCCCCGTCCCGTCGTCGGCGAGAAAGAAGCCGTCGTCCAGATCGCCAATCGTGACGGTCACGTCCGTGCCGCCGTGCTCGACCGCGTTCCGCAGCAGGTTCTCGAGGAGTTGCTTGATCCGGCCCGGATCGACCCGAATGGTGCGGTTCGTCTCGGTGACGAGCGTCGCGGCGGCCGTCTCGACGTTCTGCCAACACGCCTCACACATCGCCGCGAGATCGACTGGTTCCACGTCCCCAACGCGCTCACCCTCGCGCGCGAGCGCGAGCAGGTCCTCGATCAACGCGAGGCTTCGATCGACCGCGGATGCTGCACTGTCGAGATGCTCGTTATCGGTCTGCTTCCGGGCCAGGTCGAGCCGACCCTGCGCCACGTTCAAGGGACTTCGAAGGTCGTGACTGACGACACTGGCGAACTCCGCCAGTCGCTCGTTCTGCCGAGCGAGTTCCTGCTGGCGTGTTTTCTGGTCCGTGATATCGCGGAAGAACCAGACCCGGCCGAAGTAGGTCCCATCGTCGGCCTCGACGGGAGCGGAATAGCGGTCAAAGACGCGTCCGTCTGTGAGCTGAATCTCGTCTCGGCTCTCCTCGTGGGGGTGCTCGTAGAGGGACTCGACCTTGTCGATGAACTCCTGTGGCTGTTCGAGATTGTCGAGGATATATTCCAACCCGACCTCCTCGGGTTCGTCCCCGATCAGTTCCGCCGGAACGCCCCACATGTCGATAAATTGTTGGTTCCACGTGACGTACTCCCGATTCTCGTCGATGACGAGAATGCCATCGATGCTGGTCTCCAATATCGCTTCAAACAATTTCTGGCGACGGAGGAGCTCTCCCTCGCGGGCAACGCGCTCGAGGGCCGTCGTCGCGTGGGCCGCGATCGTTCCGGAGAGCGAGATATCGATGTCGTCGAATGCGTGGGGCTCGGGCGATCCGATGACGAGGACGCCATGATCGTCAAGCGGATAGACGATCTGACTCCGAACGTCCGTGTCTGGATTGAATCGGTCGGGGACCGACGAGATGTCGTCGTGGATCTGTGGTTCGCCAGTTTCGAACGCCGTTCCCGCAAGCCCGGTCCCGGGCGGAAAAGTCGGGGGTTCACCGACGATTTCTTCGGTTCGTTCAGTCCACGCGACCGGCACCAGCCCGTCTTCGTTCTCATCGTAGAGGTGGACGCCGTTGGCAGGCATCTCGAGGATGTCACGAACGGCATCGACGGTGATCTCAGCGATCGCTTCTGCTGTCGTGGCTGCCATGAGCGCGTCAGTGGTCCGATGCAGGTCCTGGATCGCCTGTTCCCGTTCCTTTCGCTCGGTGATATCGACGACCATGATGATGGCGCCAGAAAACGTGCCATCATCGAACAGTGGCACCCCCTTGCCTGTCAGATACGATTCCTCGCCGAAAATCGACTCAAACGGCGTGTCGAAGGACACGGTCTCTCCGGCTTCGAGCCGGTTCAACGCGTCGACGGCATTGGTCTCTTGCACCGACGGGAGGTCTCGGAGATCCGTGCCGACGGCAGCCGATTCGGTTTCACCCTCTGGGACGCCCACGATTTCCTCGGCGCGCTGGTTTTCGTAGATGATCTGCAACTGGTCGTCGAGTCGAAAGAGGCCCACCGGCGCGTTCTCGACGATCTCTCGATTGTATTTGGCGAGTTCGTCAAGTTCCCGTTCCCGCTCTTTCCGCTCGGTGATGTCCTGAAACTGTGAGAACACGGCGACGACCTCGTCCTCCTCGTCGGTGACGACCCAGTTGTGCCACTCACACACGATCACTTCGCCGTCCTTCCGGACGTTTTCGTTGACGCTGTGGTACCCGCCCTCGTCTTCGAGGAGGTCTGCCACGACGACATCGGCAATCTCCTCACGATCCGAGTCCGGAATGACAACGTCCCATGGCTGGCCGACGAGTTCGCCTTCGGCATACCCGAGGATGTCTCTCGCCGTATCGTTCAATCGGGC
>CAYLJD010000024.1:26868-31202 GCA_964383875.1 uncultured Halobacteriales archaeon | reverse complement strand
AGCACTCGACTGAAGATCGAGCTGTCCCCGGTTCAAATCCGGGAGGCGGCATCAGTTTCTCACGCGATTCTTATTGGCCGTACTGCGTGGGGATTCCGTCGTATATCGGCTCTTTTTCACCAGGAGATTTGAACCGTCTCATCATCGCACCCTCCGCTTTCGGGTGCTTCGTAAAATTGGACGCGTGGTGGTTAAGTAAAATATTCGACATATGGGTGTAAAAATCGACCGAAGTAGGCCAACTCCCCTGTTAGGAGTTAGCGCGTCAGATCACTATTGATTCCCAGGCTGGCAGTACTGTTCAGGTGTCTCCGACGTTCGCAACGGCTTCATCGAGTATCTCATCTACGACCTCGGCAACCGGGAGGTGTTCTTCGAACGCAATGGCAAGCGTTTCGAAATAGCTCTCCGGTAATCCTGATTGGTCTACGTCATACGTTTTCTCCGTGTAATCCCTCAAATTTCCTTTATTCGATATCCCTCGCTCATCCAGGAGTGGCTCAAGCTGATCTTGCCACTTTTGGCTATTGTACAACCGGTTAAACTCATCTCGAAGTTCAACGCTGGCCGGGGAACGAAGCAAATACGTCAGTTGTCCCTCAGAGAACGACTTCTCCTTCCGAATAAGATGAACGAAGTGTAATCTGATACCCCTACCACCCCGCGTTTCATTATGGTCGAGAGTCGGTGCGAGGTTCTCGTTGTCCCGGTACCATCCGTCTCGAAAGATACACCCGTATTTTCCGTAATCGTCACGGGTATGCCACTCGTCGGTCCAAAGGTCATCGTCAACGTGGCTCCGGAATAATTCCGGCCACTCCTCAATCGCACGTTGACGGAGCGACTCTGCCGCCGCTAATAGCTCGTCTATATCGTCGCGGTACTCACCGAGAAGTTGGACCTTCTCTTTCTGTATCTGCTCGAAATCGTCTTCTTCCATGTTTGTCACCGTGATTATCGTGGATAGAAAATCTTCGAGTTGACTCACGCTTCGTTCAGGATACTGGCCGTGAGAGAGATTCAGTTCACTTTGGAACGTCTCGACCACATCTCGCCACGAAATGTCCTCGAATCTATCAGCCGAAGAGTCGGGTGCGTGGCCTTTCGAGAGGAACAAGTAATAGCGCCCATCCTCAGGATACTTGTCCTTCTCCTCGTTCCCAATGTGTGTATCCTCGGCGTACGCCTGTGTTTGTCGCTCGCCCTCGGAAGCGTCAACCTTCGATTCGATACAGACAAACCATTCGTCAGGGGCGCGAATCAGCACGTCGAGCCGATTGTTCTGTGGCGACGTGATTTCCGTCTCGACGGTGACTTGCTCGATATCGCGAAGGTAGTATTCAATCTCTTTCTCCGTCACCTGACCCGCCTCATCGAGAAACGCTTTGAGCAGGTCGGCACCGAACCCGTGTGGCTGGGACGGGTCGAGAAAGTATGCCAACAATGTGTTCCATTTCAGTTCAGCCCTCGAAGAGCCGAGAATCCGGAGCATCGGTTTCGGAGGCTCCCTTACCTCGGGTAGGGCTTCAAGCGAAGTCCGGAGTTCCCGGAACCGGTCAGTCAACCCGTCACCGGTCGCCATACACACAGAGTACTCAAGGCCATTTGATAAAACGTCACTCTCGGAGAGTTACGCCTCCGAAAACTCGCTGACAATCTTCGGCTGATACCATTCGACTAGGGAGACTACTTCATCCGCAATCTCCTCAATGGTGTCTATATCTCGTTCATGGATAGTCACTTGCGGCTCCCTATACACGATATCCATGACTCTCTCATCCTCTACAAGGTAGTTGTCCAGGCCGTCATCATGGTCGGCTAACACTGACCGAAGTTCCTCGGCCTCTTCATTGGACACATCGCTCGCGTTCATTCTGACATTGGCCTGTCTCCCTGCTTGACTCCCGGGGATATACACGTCATACCGCAATCCAGACGGATACGCTGATTTAACCCGTACCTGTGTCGGCGTTGCTCGGACTCCTTCGATACCCTTCATTGATTCTATGCGCCCAGCAACTCGGTTTCGAATCGCCTCAGTGAGATTCGAGTAGTCTGCCGAGGACTGTTGGGGCCGGATACGAGATAGCGGGTAATCAACGACAGTCGATGAAACCAGAATCGAACCGTCATCGCCCGCTTCAGACGCGAACCACTGAACCTCGACACACTGGACATCCAACCCACGCTCCAATAGATACCTCGCATTGCTCTCGGTCTGGGAGGTAACGTCTTCTGCCAGTATCACCATCCGCTGGAACTCGTTGAATCCAGCGCGGTCAATGTCACCGCCGAAGACGGTCTGATGGGCTTCGATGAGTGAATCTTCCCGAACAGCCGCGTCTCCAACCTCCCATTCGTCGTCGTTGAGGCTCCTTTTGTACGCCTCGTAGATGTCTTCCAAATCCTCGTACTCGTAGCTACTCAGCGATTGAGCGTAATTCTGGGGTTGGCTGAGAATCGTTTCTTCGCTCGCGCTTCCCGTTCCGCTCTGGCCTTTCTTCAATTCGACTACCACTGTGTTCCCCCACTGGTCGAGGGCGAGAAGGTCCGGTATGCCCGTTTCAAGTCCGTATTGCCGTCCAAATATCAAGAGTGGCTCATCAAGAATCACATCGGGATTAGCGTGAAGCCATGACTCAAGTTGCCATTCGGTTTCAACTCCAAGCGGAGTTAATTCGGCTGTTCGGGTAGGACTCTCGTCGTGTTTGAACTCGAAGGTCCTCATATCACCCTATTCAACCAGTAGGTTGTTAGAAATTCTCTCTGGTTATGTCCTCACCTACGCAATTACGAACGGCGCCGATCGATCTTGAGACCGCCAGCTTCGAGCGACATCTGTCACAATAGGCGGCATGACGAACGGGTTTGTCGGGGAGATGCTCGGAGTGATTTCCGGCCGATGACTCCTCGTGCTGGTCGCATAGGGACTCGCCCATTATGGGAGCCACGCCCCTTGCAGTGCCATGCCCCGCGAGCCGTATGGGGGGCAAGTTGACATCCGGGGTCACTTCGACTGGCTGGGTGCCATTTGAAGACTTTGCGTAGAAGTTATTGGACCGACGGTATTCCCCAGCCCAGGGTGTGCGACGCACATACAGGACTGCATCTACCCCCTTGAATTGTGCCGAGTGACGCGATGGCCGCAATAACAGCAATTTATATCCCTGAATTGAATCTAAACCGAAAATAACGATCGCAAATTTCATTTTGAAGGGCTAGATTGAAGTTAGACGATATCATAGCGTAGTGCGTTGCATGTGGGTCGACGAATTAGGAGACAACGCGCCTGGCAGACTCGTCCCACACGGCCGGGTGCGGTATTACAAGCCTGATCCACTCCCTCCGACTCACGGATTCGTAGTCGGCGACTCGATTTACGAATCTCTCGGTGAGGCCACGTTCTGGCTTGGAAAGCTGAGTGGGATCAGTCTCGAAGTCAGCTTTCCACCCGTTCTCTATACGTCGCTTCTGCGGAAAGAGGCAATGGAGTCCGCCGAGATTGAGGGTGCAGATGTCGACTTCAATGCGATGTATAGCTACGAGATGGGCCACGTGGCTGACAACGAGGAGAACGCCTTGGTGGAGCCTCTCTGGGAGGCCGAGACCAAAGACGTTCAGGAGGTCCTGAACTACGAACAAGCAATCGGAGCGGGGATAGACGTCTTGGATTCTGGAGACGACTTCACGATCGAGTTGCTCCATTCCCTGCACGCCACGCTCTTGAGTGGGCTCCCGAGTGACCGGGTCGACACCGACACCATTGGTGCGTTCAAACAGAAGCCGAATCACGTCGGCGAATATCTGCCGCCTGTCCCCGACGAAGTCGAAGGCGCGATGGACGCATTGCTGACGTACTACCAGACGGGTGGCAACTACCATCCGCTGGTCGACATCGCACTCTTTCATTACCAGTTCGAAACCATCCATCCCTATGGCGATGGGAACGGACGGCTTGGTCGGTTGCTCATACCCCTCCAGCTCTACGAACAGGAGTTCTTGGAACGGCCGAATCTCTACCTCAGCGAGTATTTCAACCGGAACAAGCAGACGTACGTCGATCGAATGAACGAGGTTCGGACAGACGGGAATTGGGCGTCATGGCTCTCGTTTTTTATAGACGGCGTGAAATACCAGGCCCAGGAGTCAGTCGAGCGGACACTCGAACTCGACGCGCTTCGGCACGAATACCAGGAGACGTACGGGGACAGCTCGGTCACTGCCAACAGACTCGCGTCTCGGCTCTTCGAGCAGCCGTATCTGACTGCAGACACGGTGGCGGAGCGCTTCGACGTTGAACGGTCGACCGCACACCGGGCTATCGACTCACTCGT
>CAYLJD010000024.1:0-26768 GCA_964383875.1 uncultured Halobacteriales archaeon | reverse complement strand
GCGACCGCCGGCGAGCCGGCGGGCGTTCTCACGGACAATGGCGGCGATCCGGTTGTAATATTCTCGAGTCGTCCCGGCGACGTGTGGAGTGATCAGGACCTCGTCGCGGTCCCAGAGAGGGGACTGTTCCGGGAGCGGTTCGGTTTCGAAGACGTCGAGGGCGGCCCCCGCGAGGTCGCCGTCATCCAGCGCATCGACGAGGGCGGATTGGTCGAGGACACCGCCGCGAGCGACGTTGATGAGGTAGGCGTCGTCGGCCATGATCTCGAGCTCGTCGGCCCCGACGAGACCGGTCGTCTCGGCGGTCAGCGGGACGGCGAGCACCACGAAGCGTGCGTCCTGGACAGCGTCGGGAAAGGCCGATGTCGGGTGAACCGTACGAACGTGGTCGGTCGGCACCGGCGTCCGCCTGATGCCGACGACATCCATGCCGAGGGCGTCGGCGCGTGCAGCCACGCCCTGGCCGAGCGTTCCAAGCCCCACGACGCAGACCTGCTCGCCGGCGAGGGAGAAGGCCGCGTCCCACGGTTCCCGGCGCCACTCGCCCGTTTGTTGGGCGTCCCGATACCGATGGAGCCGGCGAGCGAACGACACCATGTACCCGAGCACAGTTTCGCCGACGGTGTCGCCGTGAATCCCGGCACTGTTCGTCACGACGATTCCGTCCTCCTGGAGTCGATCGAGCGGGAACGCGTCGACGCCGGACTGGACGCTGTGAATCCAGGCGAGTGACGCCGTCCGGAAGGCGTCATCGTAGTCGAAGGTCACCAGGCCATCGACGTCCCCGACATGTTCCGTCGCCGTGATTTCGACCGGCTGATCGATGTCATCGAGGACCGACTGGAGGACCGAGGGCGGGAACACCGCCTCGACGGACGGATGGATCCCGATACGTTCGATCATGCGTCAGTCGACGTTTCGATCCCCCGATCCGATAGCGTTCCGGTCCGCTCCTGGGCGGGGGCGCCGGGGGACCGTGGGCGCGATGTCGGGACGAGTGCGTCGAATCCGGGGCAGCCTCGATTGTCGCAGTTACGGAGATCGGCCCACCAATGTCGAACTCTCCGAGACAGCGGCCTCAGTCCGGTATCTCACCGACTGCCGTCGCACCACACCCTATCTTGAAATAGACCCTCGTCCTAGTCGACGGATATGCAGGGCCTCGAGCGCCCGACGTTCCGGTCCGAGGCGAGCAAGCAGCTTTACCAGTACGTCGAGCGCCACGGCACTGCCGCTCGCCACCGGACCCGGAGCGCCCTCTCGCTGTCGGCCGAGGAGTTTCAGGACGAACTCGACTGGCTCCTCACCAAGGGCTACCTCGCTGACGATGGCGGCACCCTTCGGATCGATCTCAGCGCCGGCTCGGTCGAGGAACACCCGGCAGCGGGATTTGTGTACACGATCCGTCCGGCACGTCAGGAAGACTTCGAGGGGCTCGTGGAGACGATCCGCGACGTGACGGCAGCCGGAACGTACGTCGTCGCGGAGAGTATCGCCGAGCGGTTGCTCTACGAGGACGCCGTGAATCGGCACAATACCGTCGAATCACGGGTGTTCTTTGTCGCCACCGTCGACGGGGACGTGGTCGGGTGGACCCACCTCGACCTGCCCCAGGTCGAGAAGTTGCAGTCGACGGCGAAACTGACGGTCGGGGTGCGGGAGGCGGTTCGGGAACACGGTATCGGGAGTCAGCTGCTCGAGCGTGGCCTCGACTGGGCCGCCGCCAACGGCTACCAGAAAGTCTACAACAGCGTTCCGGCGACCAACGACGCGGCGCTGGATTTCCTCGAGTCGCGAGGCTGGGACACGGAGGGTGTCCGACGGGACCACTACACCATCGACGACCGAACCGTCGACGAGGTGATGATGGCGTATACGATATAGGTGCGACGTCCCTCCCGTCGGTGACTGGTGTGCCGGTTTGCACGCGCCTAGCCGACAGTCTCGTTCCCGTTCGATTCGGTGGGCGTCGCCGTCTCCTCGGACGAGGCAGCGGTTTCGTTGCCGCCGAGACCCTCGTCCGTTTTGTCACCGTCGACGAGGAAGTCGGCGAGGTTGCCGATCAGGACGTTGTTGTCGGCGTGGCGGGCGTTCTCCGGGTGCAAGAAACCCGAGTCACCGACGAAGACGACGTTGTCGTCGTTGACGACCACCGGGTGGTCCACGATCCGACCCGTCGTCGACAGCTGGGTCGCAGGATTCGTCTCGAACGCGATCTGGCCGTGGAGGACGTCCACCGCGCTGGCACCGGGGAGGACGATGCGGTCGACGCCCGCCGTGAGGGGTGAGTCGGTCGCCGGCGCTGCGAAGACGCGGAGGTAGTTGTTCTCGTTGGTTTCGGCGTTGTACAGGAATCCGGGTTCGCGCTCGAGCCCGATTTCCGAGTAAATCGTCGTCTCGCCGAGGCTCCCCTGGCCGTCGACGAGGGCGTTGCGCGAGCCCGGGTCCATTGCCACCATAACGCGCCCGCCATTGTCGATGAACGCCCGGATAGCGTCGAGTTCCTCGTGCGTGTAGGACTGCTCGGGGTTCACGACGAGCAGGGCGTCCGCATCGCTGAGGGCGTCGCGAAACGACAGCAGGCTGACGCCGTCGTAGCTCCGGACATGGTGGCCGTTGGTCGCAAGGACGTTGACCAAGGGTGCGATTTCGCGATCAGTGACGTCGTTGTTGTGGGCGGTGTCGACGACGACTCGCTCGCCGGTCGCGTTACTCGTCATGCGGAACTCGCCGCCGACGGTCGGCCGATCGGGCAGCACCGTCGCCGGGTCGAACTGTGCGTTGTCGACGGCTGGGGGCTCCGGGGCGCCGTCGCCCACCACGGCGCCCGCGACCAGCGCACCGACGAGCACGATGCCCATTGCCACGAGGAACGTGACCGCGAGCAGACGGCTCCGTCTCACGAGCCCACCTCGGCCGTGTCGGTGGACGGCGCCGAGACGATCACCGGGTCCGTTCGCACCTCGCCGTACACCATGAAGTACATCGGCGTATCGACGCCCTGGTAGCCCACGGGCTGCTCGAGCACGACTATCGTCTCGTTCGCCGCCCCGCCCTGCAACAGGATGCTCGACTGGCTGCCAGCGTGCCGGTACGTCTGGATGGTGACGGAGTCGAAGCCGGCGCGGTCTGCCGCAGCGGCGATCGCGTCTTCGGTCGTCCCGATGGTATCGGCGAAGCCGTTCTCGGCGGCCTGGATCCCCGGATAGACCTCTCCGCTCGCGATCTGGCCCCGATCCAACTCGATGGCACTGCCGCGGTGTTTGAGGACGGACGCGACGAACGACCGCTTCATCGTCTCGACGACCCGGCGGATGTGATCCGGGTCAGCAGCCTGTTTGTTGGCGCCGCTCTTGCTCTCGTCCGGGAACGTCGGTCGCGGTTGCGGCCCGACGACGCCGACGCTCCCGACGATCGACGACGGAAGGACGTAGACTTCGTCGCTCGGCAACAGTCCGTAGTAGGCCCCCGACGCACCGGTTTCCTGGACGCTGGCGACCACCGGCACCTGCGTCGCTGTCCGTTGGACCGCCAGATAGAGCCGTTCGCTCCCGGCGACGGTCCCGCCGGGGCTATCGATCCGGAGCACGACTGCGCCGATCGATGGATCTTCCCTGATGGCCGCGAGGTCCGCGGCGATCGGCTCGACCGAGTCAGACGTGAGGACCCCGCTGATCTCGACGACGGCAACCGTCCCCGAGTCGTCCAGCACCCCAACGGCCGCCGGGGCGAGCGAGGCGCCGACGACGAGGCCGGCAACCGCCGCCAGCGCGAACTGCTGGCGACGGGATAGACGCGTGCTTGCGGGGACCCGGACCATGCTACGTCGTACCAACCTGTGTGCGTGAATATATCTTACTACTCGTGACCCCCGGAGGGCGGTCGGACCGGCCGAAACGAACAGTGTCGCCCGGGCCGTGCCGACACGGTATCGGTCCCCGGCCTCAGGGAATCCCGGGTTTCGTCAACACGTCGTGGCCGGCCACCTCGAACCGGCGGCCCGGGAGCGGCCCATCGAGGGGCTCGGACTCGCGCTCCCCGGCGAGGATCGCCTGGAGGCCGTCGTGGAAGTCGTCGATCATCGTGAGGTCGTCGCCGGCGAGAGGCCGATTGTGTCCGAGGTACATCGTCTCGAAGGCCCCCGCCTCGCGCATCTCCCGCAGGGTGCCAAGCGTCTCCCCGTAGGCGTCGATGTCACAGCCGCCGAAGTGAATGTAGAGGCTGTAGTCGAGGTGGATGACGTCACTGGCGAACAGCATCCCCGTGTCGCGGTCGAGCGCGGCGAGGTGGCCGGGAGAGTGCCCGGGGACGTGGAGAATCTCGAGCGTTCGATCGCCGAGCTCCATCGTCGCCCCAGGTGCGATCCTGTCCACGCCAGTCACCGGTTGGATGTCGTATGCCTCCGGGTCGAAGCCGTCGGGGAACTCGCCGTCGGCCTCCCGCCACTGGGCCACCCAGCCCGCGAAGTCGATCGGGAACTGCTCGGCGACCTGCGTGGTCGAGACGGTCCCGCCGGCGTCGCGCTCCGCGTCGTGAATCCGGACATCGTCGAACTGATTCGCCGCGCCGATGTGGTCCCAGTGTGAGTGGGTCAGCACCAGTGTCACGGGGACGTCAACGAGATCGGACACGGCCGCCCGGAGGTCGCCAACGCCGATCCCGGCGTCGAACAGGACGGCGCGCTCGTCTCCGGCGACCAGATAGGTGTGGAAGACGACGGCCTCCGTTATGCGCCAGGTTCGCTCGTCGAGCTGCTCGATCTCGTACCAGTCGTCCGTGTCGTTCATGGCGATCGGTTTTGCCCCCTGGAGTAATAGGTTTGCGCGCTGTCGGCCCGACCATGGTCATGGAGCGATTCGACCTCTCGGGATCGGTCGCGGTCGTCACGGGCGCCAGCAGAGGGATCGGCGAGGCAGCCGCCGTCGCGCTCGCCGACGCAGGCGCCGACGTGGCACCACTGGCACGGTCGGAAGACGCACTGGAGGCGACCGCGGAACGGTGTCGGGACGCTGGCGGCGCAGCACTGCCGGTCCCAGCGGACGTGACTGCCGTCGACGAGATCCGGGCCGCCTTCGACGCCGCCGCGGACCACCTCGGCCCGGTCGACGTGTTGGTCAACAATGCGGGGATCAATCCACACTTCGGTCGGGCCGAAGCGGTCTCGCCCGAGACGTGGGCGGAGATTCTGGCCGTCAATACGACGGGGGCGTTCTCCTGTGCGCAGGTCTTCGGCCGGCGCGTCTTCGATCGGGACGGAACCGGCTCGGTCGTCAACGTCGGGAGCGTCGGGAGTATTCGCGGGCTGCCCCGCCAGGCGCCGTACACCGCGTCGAAGCACGCGGTCGCCGGTTTGACCCGATCACTGGCCGTCGAGTGGGCGCCCGACATTCGCGTCAACGCGCTCGCTCCCGGCTACGTCAAAACCGATCTGACGGCAGGCGTCCGCGACAACGAGTCGATCCGGGCGGACTTGCTCGCAGACATCCCCCAAGATCGGTTCGCGGAGCCGGCGGAGGTGGCCGGCCCAGTTGTGTACCTCGCCAGCGACGCCGCCAGCTTCGTCACCGGTGCCGTCCACGTGGTTGATGGCGGGATGGCGGCCGGGTAATTCCAGGCGGTCCGAGCCGTCCGTCCGGTGAACGGCAGGGTTAATTATTGGGACGTCGGACGGCCGGGGCATGAGCGGAGAGACGGGTATCAACGCCGTCGATCTGAGCGACGAGACCTACACCGTCGAACAACACCTCGTCCGGAACAAGTATCGGGCGTACGACGCCGACGGGACCGTCGTGCTCCGGGGCGCACAGAAGCTGTTCCGGATGCGAGAGGAGTTCCCCTTCGTCGCCGGCGATGGCGAGGACGCGTTCACTGTGAAGGCGGGTGGGATCGTCGACGTCGCTGGAACCTACGTCATCACCGACGCACAGACGGGTGCGGAGGTGGTCATCCTCGACAACGACTTCTCCATTGTCCAGGACACCTGGCGGATACTGGACGCCGAGACCGAAGCCACGCTCGCCCGGATCGACTCCCGCGGTGCCCTCGTCACGCTCGCGCGCCACTTCCTGCCGTTGGGTGCCCTGATCCCCCACAAATACGAGATCACGGATGCCGACGGCAATCACGTCGGCCGGATCGAGGGCGAACTGGCCCTGAAAGACCGGTACCGCATCTCCATCGACGATGACAGTGACGTGCCAACGGAACCGGTCGTCGCGGCGGCGATGGTCATCGACGCCCTCCAGGGCAACTGAATTCGCCGCCGGCACAACGTATATCTCCCGACCGACCCACCCGATGGTATGCCTGATGACGCGCTTGTGCCCGGCCTCGAGGACGTGCTCGTGGCCGAGACCCGGCTGAGTCGGATCGACGGCGACGCTGGCGAACTCACGATCGCCGGCTTCCCGCTTGACGAGCTCGCCCCGAACGCCGCCTTCGAAGAGACCGCGTACCTGCTCTGGCACGACGAGTTGCCGACCGCCGACGAACTGGCTGCATTCCGCTCGTCCCTCGCGAGGGATCGGCCGGTGCCCGACGTGACGACGGAGCTGCTCCAAGAAGCTGCGGCCGACGGCTGTTCGGCGATGGAAGCGTTGCGGATGGGGGCGGCCTCTGCGAGCCTCCACGCGGACACGGACGAACCCCGTGCCCTGGCCCGCCGTCTCGTCGCCCAGTTCCCGACGATCGTCGCCACCTACTGGCGGTATCGGGCTGGCGAGCAACCCGTCGCCCCGGATCCGGCGCTCGGCCACGCCGCAAACTACCTGTACATGTTGACAGGGGAGCCCCCGAGCGATGCCGCCACGCGCGGACTCGAGACGTACCTGAATACCGTCGTCGACCACGGTCTCAACGCCTCGACGTTCACCGCCCGCGTGATCACGTCGACAGAGTCCGACGTCGTCTCGGCGATCACCGGCGCCGTTGGCGCCCTCAAGGGCCCCCTCCACGGCGGGGCGCCCGGCCCGGTTCTCGACATGTTGCTCGCCATAGAGGAGTCCGGAGATCCCGAGGCCTACCTGCGCGAGCAGGTCGCGGCCGGCGACCGCATCATGGGCTTTGGCCACCGGGTCTACAGTGTTCGAGACCCGCGCGCGGCGGTTCTGTCGGCTGCCGCCGAGACGTTCTACCGCGAGGACGGCGACTGGGACTTCTTCGAACTGGCCACAGACGTCGAGTCTGCCGCGGTCGACGTCCTCGCGGAGACGAAGTCCGGCCACGACCTCGAGACCAACGTCGAGTTCTACACGGCGCTCCTGCTCAACGGACTCGGAGTCCCCCAGCCCCTGTTCACGACGACCTTTGCGGTGGCCCGTGTCGTCGGCTGGACAGCCCACTGCCTCGAGCAACGGGCGGACAACCGACTCATCCGCCCGCGCTCCCGGTACGTCGGCACGACCGGCCGCACGTGGACGCCGGTGGACGCACGGTGACCGTCTTTCGGACTGGAGCCTAGTCTGGCGTGGCCACCACCCGATCGGGGTGCCGGATGTACCGGACGACGAACAGGCCAGTCAGCAGGACGAGCGTCCCAGCCGACCACAGGATGTTCGTCGTGCCCAAGCCGATCATGGCGACCCCGAGTGCGCCGAAGGCGACGACCGGGAGGGCGTATCCGCCCGGAGCGCGGAAGGGCGGCTCGATCTCCGACCGGTAATACCGCAAACCGACGAACGACAGGATGTTGATGGCGTATGGGAGTCCCGTGCCGACGATGGCGGCCACGACGAGCAGCTGGTAGAAGTACTGTGGGACCGTCGCCAGGACGGCCGCGAGCATGGCGATGGCGACGAGGCCGACCCAGGGGACCTCGAACCGACCACTCACGCGGGCAAACAGCGAGGGGAGCGTCCCGTTCCGACCGAGGGCGAACAGGACGCGGCCGGCACTCATCGTGCCGACGAGCATCGTCGTGAAGATGGCGACGATCGCCGCGAACGGGAGGAGGACATCTCTGAACAGGGGGAGCCCGATGACGGATGCGGCCTCGCCGAGCGGCGTCGTCATCACGGCACTTCCCTCGACAAAGGCCGACGCGTCGAGAAGTCCGTGGACAGCGGCGACCACGATTCCATACAGAGCCGTCGATACCGCGAGCGAGACGAGAATGGCCCGCGGGATCGTCCATGCCGGGCGACGGATCTCCTCGGCACTCGCCGGGATGACGGTCCATGCCCCGTATCCGGTGATCGCGATCTGGACAGCGGCCAGGAATCGCACCGGTCCGCTCCGGAAGAGCGGGTCGAAGTTCGCGGGATTCAGCCGGGCCAGCCCGAGGCCGGCAAACAGCAGGAGCACCGCGATGAGGGTCGCCGCGAGCACGAGGTTTGTCCGACTGGCCACTTCCACACCGACAAGGTTGACGGCCAGGGCCAGTCCGATGCCAACGAGGGCGATCGGGACCGTGTGCCCGCTCGCTGCGGGCACCACGATGCCGGCGTAGTCGGCAATCGCGAGCGCAGACACGGTGATCCCGAACGCCCACCCGACGCTGTAGCCGATCCCCTCGAGGTAGCTCGCGAATGCCCGCACGAGCGGTGATCGGCCCAACGTTTCGTGGGGGAACACGGCCGGGCCACCGGCTTTCGGGAAGGCCAGTGACAACTCCGTGTAACACAGGGCGATCGTCGACATCAGCACGCCAGCGGCGATCCAGGCGAAGACCGCTCCCGGGCCGACGAGCCGACCGGTCGACCCCGGAAAGACGAAGATGGCCGAGCCCACCATTCCTCCGACGCTCAGCAGGACGCAGTCGAGGAGGCCGAGCCGTCGGTCGAGCGTTCCGTCCGTCGTCCCATCGCCAGCCGGTCCCGCAGCAGTCATGCGATCCGACGTTTTGAGACCACTCGGATAATGGTTACTATTTGCGATACACATCTCAAAATTGAGATGGATACCCCGATTCAGTGGTCAACGGCTGGTGGCACGCGTGAACCGCAAGCTGTCAGTGACGGCGGTGGACCCGGATGCCGATTCCCGCGCCCACGCCGAGAGCAGCGACGATGGTCCCGAATCCGTGCCCCGTGTCGCCGTCAGTTTGCTCGCTTTCGTTTGCAACGGTAAAGGTAACGCGGTCGTCGATTTCGGGTTCGCCCGTCGCCCCGATCCGGACGACCACCTCGTTCCGACCTGGGGCGAATGCCGAGAGAGGGGCCGACAGGGACACAGTCTCCGACTCGCCGACCTCGAGCCAGCGTCGCTGCTCGGCGACAATCACGCCGTTGACGGCGACCGAGACCGTCGCCGGCCCTTGGCTGGGGCGAAGATCGGGGCCCGCGTCCGGTGGCCGGCCCGTGTTCTCGACGGGGACCACCAGCGTGCCTGCATCTCCGGTCTCGAACCCCTCGGCGCTGACGTTGCCGAGCTGGAAGTGCGTATACCGGCGAAAGTACACGGCAATCGTAGCCTCGGTCTCGCTGTCGTTTGCGCTGACGCGGACGGTGTAATTGCCAGGGCCGCCGCTGATCACGCCGATCGGTTGTAACGAGATGCGTTGCGCCTCCCCGGCGTCCAGGGTGACCCGTGTCCTGTCTGTCAGCGTGGCAGACGGCGCTCCCGGCGGCTGCACCAGGACATCGACCCAGGTTGTCCCCCGACGATCGCCCGTGTTTGTGACGGTGGCCCGAACGGTCCCGTTCCAGGGAGTCTGGCCTGCCACGCCGCCGATCGGGACGACAACGTCGTCGAGGTCCGAAACGCGAACCGACGTGTTGTTGGTGGGTGTCGTTGGTTCCGAGGACGTCCCCGACGCGTTGGAGGTGTTTGCCGACGCGCCACCGACCGATCCGGATTCCATTCCGGCGATCTGGTCCCCCACCGTTGCTCCGTACCCGGCGGTTTCGCCCCCGAACGCGACGACGCCGTGCATCGACACACCAACGACGACGAGGAACACGACACCGACCCAGCAAAGACCAACTGCCCTGGGAGTCACCGGCGACTTGCCCCAGGCGTGGCCGACGCCGCGTCCGGTTCGAGCCCTCTCGGCGTGTACCCCCTCAGCCATACCAGTCGGAGCCCCACAGCCAGATCCTCGCGTCGGCCGGGTCCGGTGGACCGTCGGCGTCCGCGCCCATGCCATCCACTGTCGGCCCTTGCCTATGGGCGTATCGGCTGGGGCCCTCAGGAGGTGGCCAAAGCGGACTCGACTGCGTCGGCGATTTCCCGCGCTTTCGCGGCGAGTGCGGCGTCGACGTAGCCTGCATCGACGGCCCCGTCGAGCTCGTCGTCGTCCAGCCGCTCGACCGACCCATCCCCGTGCCGGACGACGTCGACGTGGAGGTCCACATAGCGCACCACGTCAGGGAAAATCTCGACTGGCGTGCAGACGTTGACGTACGTCCCGCGGCGTTCGCCGTCGGCACCGCGGTAGACTGTCGGGTACCACCACCGCCCGTCGGCGAACTCGGTCACGGCGACGTCACCGGCGCGTCGGTCGATACCGAGTCCGTCGTACGTCCCTCCGGGGTGCATTTCGCGTTCGACCATCACTGTGCCGTCCGGGTCCCGGTCCGTCACCGTCCCCGGCCCGAGTTCGAGCCGCCGTCCGTCCGGTTTGCCGTGCCCGATAGCCACAGTGTCCCCCTCGTGCGGGCCGAACTGGCGAACGGTCGCCGCGAACGGAAACTCGCCATCGTCAGCCGCCCCGCACACTGCCTCGACGAAGTCCACGGCGGCGCCTGCATCGGCGGCTCCGGCTTTGATCCGATGGTGGCCGGGCATCGTCGCGGTGACCTCCCGGCGACGCTCGTCCAGGGCGAACCGCGACGCCCGGCCGAACCAGACCCACGTCGTCGCGTCGCCGGCCCAGTACTGCGCCGGTGCCGTGTCCGGCGGCGAGTCTCCGTCCGCGAGCGCCGCATCGATCTGTCGGGCGGTGTCGGTCCTCGCGGCGAGGGCCTCGTCGAGTGCCTCGAGTGACGCGTCGTCCGCCATTGGGTGCCAGGTTGGGGCCCACCCCTCGGGGGGATCTGTGGGGAGCACGTCACCGACTGCGGGGCCGTCGGCGTCGCGACTTCCGCCACGGCGAAGACTCGCCAGCCCGCCGTTCACACGGACGGTCGTCTCGAGGACGGGCCGGTCGTCGACCCACGGCGGTTTGGGCTCGGCCACCTGGACCCGGAGGTGGTCACCCTCGTCGATCCGTCTCTCCGTTGCCGAAAACGGGAGAAACCCCGTTCCGTCCCCGAGATCGACCAGGGCACCACCCCGAAGGGTCTCGCGGACCGCTCCGGCGTAGACCCCACCCGCCGGGAGCGGTGCCGGCCACGTCAGCGTGTCAAGTCCGACGTCCTCGATCCGCTCAACGACCGTCTCGACCACGTCCGGGTCACCGTGGATGCCGATACCCTGCCGATCGTCCGTTGTCCGTATCCGTCCGTCGGCCGGCGCCACAGGAAGAGCCTCGTCGACGCGCTCCGTGATCGGTGGCGAGGGCTGGACGACAGTCGAACACAGGGCCGTCAGTGCCGTCGCGTAGATACCTCGAATCCGGACGGCCATTACCCACTCCGTGACCGCTGAACGGCCATAGCTTCTCGGGATTGTCGCCGATCAGGCGAACGCGTTCAACAGGAGGATCATCGCGCCGAAGAGGACGCCGAACGCGACCACCGTGCGGGGGTCCATGTGGATGGCGTTGCGGTCCTCCGCGTCGAAGTACCGGACCAACCCGGCGCTCGACATCAGCCCGCCGCCGTCGTTGCTGCTCATGGACCCGCTTGGCTGGCGTGCCGGCTAAGCGTTTCGCTTCTGCGTCCCGGTGACCGGCGTGGTCCGGGTGGCCCGCGACTGGGAAACCCTTTTGCCGAATCGGGAGCAATCCACTGGCAGTACGTCACCCATGACTGTCACGCTCAAGGACTTTTACGCCGACTGGTGTGGCCCCTGTAAAACGCAAGATCCCATCTTGGAGGACTTAGCCGATGACTATCCGGACGTCCAGTTCGAGAAGGTGAACGTCGACGAGGAACAGGACGTCGCCAACGAGTACCAGGTCCGCTCGCTGCCGACGTTGATCGTCGAGAACGACGAGGGCGTCGTCGAGCGCTTCGTCGGCGTCACGCAGGCCGAGGACATCGAGTCCGCGTTCGCGGCCGCCGAGGCCTGACGAGAGCGTCTTCTTCCCGCGGATCGCGTGTTGGATGCTCGTCCAGCGCTGTCTGGCGGTTGCTGTCCCGGCCGCTCCGCGTGGCTCTCGTCACCCGGCCACGGCCGGCCGCCCTATCCAAACTTCACGCCCAGATCGTGGAGTCGCTCGTTGTTCGCGGCGAGGTTAATCAGGAGCGGCGTCACCGACTCGACCTCGGCCGCGTTCGCGAGTCCCCCGGCGTCGAGCGGACGCAGCCCATCGATCCCGCGGGTCACGTCGGAGACGGTGGCTTTCGCGTCCGCGTCGTCGCCCACGAGTGGCACGTCCCAGTCGAGGTCGGCGTCGAGGTTCGCCAGCCGGCCGGCGGCGAGATTGTGATACGCGCCGACGACGGACACGTTGCTGGGCGCGGCCGCCGCGGCGAGCTCCGTGACGCTTCCCGGATCCGGCGGATTGTAGTGGACGCCAGCGTCGTCGCGCGTCATCCCGACGGCAGGCGACACGAGGACTGTCCCCGAGTCGAGCCGGTCGACGACCGAGTCGAGTGTGTCCGCGAGGTGGTAGGCTGGGACCGAGAGGATCACGATGTCCGCACCATCTGCGGCCGCCGGATTTTCGTCGTGCCCGACGGTGACGTCCATATCTCGGCTCGCCAGTTCGGTCTCGTACTCGTCGGCCTTCGTTTCGGCCTTCTCTGGCGTGCGCGAACCGATGATCACGTCGTGACTCGTATCCCGAGCAAGTCGGAGGGCGAGACCCTCGCCGATGTCGCCGGTGCCGCCGAGGAGCGCAATCTGCATGTGCCGCTGCTCGGGTGAACCCCGAATAAGCGTTGCGTGATTCGGTTCGGCCGCGGGCTTCCGATGGCCGCACAACCCTTATTCTTGGGAGTGTGGTCCCATGCCGCGCATGGACGGCCACCCTGCCGATCTCACGTATCCCAACTGCTGTGCTGTTTGTCCATCCGCCAGCACCGCACGGCCGCGTGCACGCACGACCTTCAGCCAGTCGCTGATCCGTGAACTTCGTTTGGATGCGGCCTGTCCGGTCTATTCCCACACAAAAACGACAGCGATGCGACAGCTCTCTAGTGGACACTAAGTCGGGGACCGCCGCCCCCGAGTCGACTCTAGGAGACCCATTCGCGTCCGGGTGCGCCGCGTGGCATCTGGCACGCCTTTCGCCGTTATCGCGGCCCTGACTGCACCACTGTCAGGTTCCCCGCTGGACCCGCCGACACGCCAGCGTCGTGCGGGACCGATCGACTGCAATTGCGGCGACGGCGGGGAAGTGAAAACTGATTTTACACCCCCCGTCGGGGATCGGACGTGGTGATTGCATGAGTATTCGCGGCGAAGCGGCGATCGCTGGTATCTACGAACATCCCCAACGCGAGATTCCCGACAAGTCCACGGCCCAGGTGCACGCCGAAGTGATCAAGGGCGCCCTCTCGGACGCGGGGCTGGCAAAGGACGATGTCGACAGTCTCCTCTTGACAGGCCCAGGAACCATGGCGACTGTCAGTATGGCAGACTACCTGGGGATGAGCGGCGGGCAGCTCTCCTACCTCGACTCGACCCAGATCGGTGGGTCCTCCTACGTGGCCCACGTCGGGCACGCGGCGGCCGCCATCGCGGAGGGGAAAGCCGAGGTGGCGGTCATCTCGCTGGCCGGACGGCCGCGCTCGGCCGGACGGGAGGTTGGCACGAACACTGGCAGCGTCGGGCGGCGGACGCCGCAAGCGGCGTTCGAAGATACGTACGGCGGTGCGCTCGTCGGCATGTACGCCATGGCGGCCACCCGCCACATGCACGAGTACGGGACGACGGCCGAACAGCTGGCAGAAATTCGCGTCGCTGCGTCCGAACACGCCCAGTACAACGAGGACGCGATGTACCAGGATCCCGTGACTGTCGACGACGTCGTCACGTCACGGCTGATTAGCGATCCGTTGCACCTGCTGGACTGCTGTGTCATCTCAGACGGCGGTGGCGCGATCGTCGTCGTCAGTCCGGACGTGGCAGCCGAGCTCGATCAGGAGTGTCCCGTGGTGCTCGGTCACGGGGAAGCCCCGAAGGGCCACGACGCCGGCGACATCGACCTCACCCACACGGGGGCGGTCTGGTCTGGCCCGGCGGCGTTCGAGGAGGCCGGTCTCGGCCCCGACGACGTCGACCACATCTCCGTCTACGATTCGTTCACCATCACCGTCCTCGAGACGATCGAGGACTTGGGCTTCTGCGAGAAGGGCGAGGGCGGCGAGTTCGTCGAGGACGGGACGCTCCAGGCTCCTGACGGCGATCTGCCGTTCAACACGGACGGCGGCGGACTGTGTAACAACCACCCCGCCAACCAGGGCGGGATGACGAAAGTCATCGAGTCGGTCCGGCAGGTTCGCGGTGAGGCGAATCCCGAGGTGCAGGTCCCGGACTGTGAGGTGTCGCTCGCCCACGGGACGGGTGGCAACCTGGGGACGCGGATGGGGAGTGCGACCCTCGTCATCGGGGAGGAGGGATACCTGTGAGCGACCTTCCCGCGCCCGAGCCGCCGACGAATCCCGAAACCGAGGCGTACTGGCAGGCCACCACCGAGGACCGCCTGCTGTTCCGGCAGTGTGCTGACTGCGGCGAGATTTCTCACCCACCGCGAACGATCTGTCCGGACTGCTTCAGCGAGAACACCACGTGGATCGACTCCTCTGGTCGGGGCCAGATCTACTCCTACACGGTCATCCGCCAGGCACGGGGAGACTACGGTGACGTGACGCCGTACGTCTTGGCGTACGTCGAACTCGAGGAAGGGCCGCGAATGGTGACAAACGTGGTCGAGTGCGACCCGGACACACTGGACGTCGGCATGCCGGTCGAAGTGGTCTTCGATCCGGCCTCCGAGGATGCGTCGCTCCCCCGGTTCCGCCCGGTCTAAACCGGGCTAGCGCAAAGCACTGCTGGCCCGAGGCCGTGCCGACCTCGCCGCCTGGCCTCTTGCTGGGTCCGTCGAGACCGACTCGTGCGTCTACTGATCGAGTACTTCCGAGGATTCGGCGTGCGCGGTCGCGAGTTCGACGTAGCGCTCACCGGCACTCGTCCACGGTGAATCCTCGACCTCCTTGATCACGTCGGCGGGCGTCCCGGCTGCGAGCACCCCGGGCGGGATTGTGGTGTCCTCGGTGACGAGGCTGTTGGCCCCGACGAGACTCTCCTCGCCGATTTCCGCGCCGTTGAGGACGATCGCTCCCATCCCGACCATGCTGCGCCGGCCGGTGGTCGCTCCGTGGACGATCGCGTTGTGCCCGACGGTCGCCAGCGGGCCGATTTCGGCCCCTTCGTGGAGCGTCGCGTTGTCCTGGACGTTCGCGCCTTCGCGAAGCACGATTGACCCGGCGTCGCCGCGAAGGACGACGCCCGGCCAGACGCTTGCCTCCGCCTCGATGGTCACGTCACCGATCACGACGGCTGTCTCGTCGACCCGTGCGGAGGGCGCAACGTCCGGTTCTGTCCCGGCAAAGGATCGGAGCATGTCAGCCGGGACGCGCAGCAGCGCCAAAAACACTCCACATCCGCACCGACCTCACTCAATCCAGGAACGAGGGCAGGTCGTTGACCGACTCGAGGACCGCGCTCGCCCCGGCCGCTTCGAACGCTCGTCGGCCGCGGTCACCGGACAGTCCGCCAGTCAGGACGCCGATCCCCCTGTATGTCCGATCTGGATCAGTCTCGTCGGCGTTTGTGGCCGTGTGGACGTCGTCCAGCGTGTCGCCGACGTACGCGACAGTTGCCGCGTCGAGTCGCCCGGCCAGCGTGATCAGCGCGTCGGGGTCCGGCTTGCCGGCCGCCCAGTCGTCCATCGTGAACCGGTGTTCGGGGGAAATCGTGAGCCCGGCGCGCTCGAGGGCGATGTCGGCTTCGCCCGACGGCCGCCCGGTCAGGATGCCGAGCGACCACGCGTCCCTGAGTCGCTCGACCGTTTCGCGCTCGATCAGGACCGGTTCGTCGTGGATGTACCCGTCGCCCGCGATGTCGGGCTCGCCACCTTCCAATTCCTGGTACAGGTCGGCTCCGAGGTACAGCTGCTGGAAGACGTCCCGCAGCCGGTCTCGACGCCACTCCGAGAGCACCCGTTCCCGGGCGGCCGGGGTCAACTCTTCCGCGACGACTGTGCGGGCCGCGGCGAGCCCGCCGCCCAGGGCCGCGATCCCCTCCGTGAACGCCGTCAGCGACAGCCCCAACCCTGCACGGCTCGCCAGCACGTACAGCGCGGCCGCGTAGGTCACATCCCAGTCGTTGTTGAAGCCGCCGGCGTCTTTGAACAACTGGACGTCGGCCCGGTCGATCGTCTCGCCGTGAACGCACTCGACGGCCTCGACGATGGCCCGCCGGTAGGAGTCGGCGACGTCGACGAGCACGCCATCGACGTCTAACACGACCGCATCGACGTCCATGGTTGTCCGTGGCATCGCGCCCGGGCCTCAAGCCCGTTCCGGCTCCGCCCGGTAGAGGGTTCCGTCGGCCAGCGGCTCCTGGTCGACCGGAATTACTGGCGTTTCCGTCCCGAGCGTCGTGAAAAAGAGTGGTGCCCCGACCTGCCGACTGACGTCGGCGGCCGGCCGCTGGAGTTCCGCGGGGAGGTGCCGGGCGTAGAGCGCGGCCGCGCCGGTGTAGATCGAGAGGTCGGGATCTGTCAGGTCGTCCCGCCTGAAGGTGACCCCGTCGGGAACAGGCCGATCCGTCCTGTCCGTGGCCGTCACGGTTGCGCCTCGGTCGGCCAGCGCCGCAGCCACTGCCGGACGCCGGCCGACCGCCACCTCGACGACCGGGTCCAACCCGGCAAGTCGGGCGACGAGTGCAGTCCGGCGGCGGGTTTCCACGTCGGGGTTTTTATGAAGGGCCCCAGCATATGGCTTTGCATGCATGTCGACATCGTGCCGGTTGGCGAAGTCGACGCCGTCGTCAAACGGGAAACCTCCAGCGCGCTCAGGTCCGTCTACGACTGTGACGTCTCCGTCCACGATCCCCAGCCAGTCCCATCAAACTCCTTCGACGCCGGTCGAGACCAGTACCGGGCGGAGGAGTTCATCGATCTCGCGAAGCGGGTCGGTGCCGGGGCGAAGAACATCGCCCTGACGGGGAAAGACCTCTTCTACCACCGGCGCAACTACGTCTTCGGACTCGCCTATCTGGGGGGCAACGGGAGCGTCATCTCGACCTACCGGCTCCGGACCTCCTCCGATGGGGGATTCTCGAACCGATCCGCGACCGACATCTTCGCCGACCGTGTCCGTAAAGAGGCCATTCACGAGATCGGCCACACGATGGGCCTCGAACACTGCGACAACAAACGCTGTGTCATGAACTTCTCGCCGACCGTCCGCGAAGTGGACGTCAAAGAGCAGACGCTCTGTGGATCCTGCCAGCGGGACGTGAGCTAGCGGGGTTGCCGCGTTCTGCCGGACGGGATTACGGTGAATTCGACTTCCAGATCAGCCCAGCCGTCCTCGCGTCAGCGACGATCTCGTCGTCCTCGTTGCGGTAGACGACCGCATTGTCCAGAACGTAGCGGTCGTCACGTTCGGTTGCCGATTCGACCGTCCACTCGCAGGTGATCGATTCACCCGTGTAGACCGGTTGGAGGAACTCGTACTCCATCGTCCGGGCGATGTAGCTCAGATCGCCCCCGATCTTCGTCATGAGCGAGCCGGTCAGCAATCCCTGTACGACCAACCGTCCGTCGTCATCCGGTTCGGTGTGGATCGCCTGTTGATCACCGGTGATCCGGCCGAACTCCCGCACTTCGTCGACCGTAAAGGTCCGCTCGTGCGTGATGACGTCGCCAGCCGCAGGGACCGCCACCTGATCGTCCGTATCGTGTGGCGTCATATGAGGTGGCTCACAGAGTGGGATACAGCCGGGACTGTGGTATAACCCGCGGAACGGCCGCTGTGCATGCGACCGACACACGCAGGTGTCTGTCACGCTGGAGCGGTGCTCGTCCGACGAGCCCGGACGAGTCGGTCACTCTGCGGCTGTGACGGTGAACCGCCCGCCCGCCGTCGTCCCGTCACCGCGCATCTGGCGCGTAGTAGTACTCGCCAGCCGACTTCTGCTCGCGGTCCAGCTGACTCCCGGGCTTGTTGATCCGCGGGCGGTTGGTCCGTTCGTCTCGACGGAACGTGATGCCCAGGTTCGAGAGAAATTCGTTCATCCCCTCGCGCATGCCCATCGGTTTGCCGGCACGGCCGACGGCCGCGGGGTCGCCGTCGAACACCAGCAACCGGTCGGCGAGCAGGTCGATCATGTAGATGTCGTGGTCGATCACGAGGGCCGTCGCGTCGTGGTTTTCCGCGTACCGTCGGATCGCCGACGTGGCGAGCACTCGCTGCTCGACGTCGAGGTGGGCCGACGGTTCGTCGAGGACGTACAAGTCTGCGTCCTCCGACAGACAGGCCCCGATGGCGACCCGCTGGCGTTCGCCGCCCGAGAGGTCCGTCAGCGTCTGCTCGAAGAGGGCCTCCAGTCCGAGCGGGTCGGCGATCTCGGTCGTCCAGTAGGAACTCCCGAAGTCCGACGTGATCGACGAGAGGAAGGCGTCGACCCGCATCGGCTGGTCGATTTCGATGTACTGGGGTTTGTACGCGATGTCGAGGTGGTCGTCGAGGGCCCCCTCGTCGGGCTCGAGGCGGCCGGCGAGCAGCTGCGCGAAGGTCGTCTTCCCGATGCCGTTGGGGCCGACGACCCCGAGCACTTCGTTCTCGCGTATCGCACCGGCCTCGACGGTCAGGGCGAACTCGCCGTCGCCGTAGGATTTGGTCAGTCGTGGGTACTCGATCACGGGGTCACCTGTCGCGACCGACCGGGGGGCGTGCGCTTCGAACTCGATGGCCGACTCGCGGATGCGGACGTTCTCGTTCTCGAGAAAACCGGCCAGGTACTCGTTGATGGCGTTTCGCACGGATTTTGGGTCGGTGACGATCCCGAACGCGCCCGGTTCCCCGTAGGTAACGTGGACGGTGTCGGCCAGCAGGTCGAGGATCGCGAGGTCGTGCTCGACGACGAGCATCGACCGATCCTCCGTTTCGGCGAGATCGCGGATCAGCCGCGCCGCCGTCATGCGCTGGCCGATGTCCAGGTAGGGCGTGATCTCGTCCAGGAAGTAGAAGTCGGCGTCGCGGGCGAGGGTCGCCGCCAGGGCGACCCGCTGGAGTTCGCCGCCAGACAAGGTGTCGATATCCTGATCGACTACCGGGCCGATGTCGAGGCGGTCGACGATGTCGTCGACGGCGCCTCGCTCGTCGGTCCCATCGAGGAGATCGCGGGTCGTCCCGCCGAAGCGGTCCGGGATCCGGTCGACGTACTGTGGCTTGCGCGCGACCTGGATCTCGCCGGCCCGCATCGCGGCCAGGTAGTCCTGTATGGCCGTGCCCCGATACGCCTCGAAGACGTCCTCCCAGTCCGGTGCCTCGTCGACGCCCCACCGGCCGAGGTTCGGCGCGAGTTCGTCGGCCAGGATGCGAACGGCCGTCGTTTTCCCGATACCGTTGGGGCCGAGCATCCCGGTGACGGCCCCATCCTGGGGCGCTGGGAGCCCGTACAGGCCAAAGGCGTTGTCGCCGTAGCGGTGGACCGGGTCCTCGTCGAGTTCCTGGGGGAGGTTGATGATCTCGATGGCGTCGAAGGGACACTTCTCGACACAGATCCCACACGTCTCTCCGAGACAGATCTCCTCGCTGATCGAAATCTGGTCGGGCGTCCCCGCGTGTGCCTCCGGGTCCTCGTAGCGCTCCTCGCGAGTGACGATACACTCCTTGCCGGTCCGGTTGGGTGGGCAGAAGTTGGCGCACTCGTAATTGCACCGATCTGGCTGGCACCGATCCAGGTCGACGACGGCGATGCTGTCTTCGGCCATGGCCCTACTGGAAGCTCCCTGCCGTGAGCAGGACGCCCCAGGAGATGAACCACATGGCGAAGGTCATGAAGCCGACGTAGACCCGGTCCTTGGTCGAGAACTCGCCCACGTCGATGCCGAGGACGTGGAGGAGTGGAAACTGCACGAGGACTGCAATCCCCAGGACCGCCAGCCCGAGCGTATCGCCGGCCCCACCCGTGATCGCGGCGGCAGCGATTCCGGCCAGGAGCCCGAACACAGTCGCGACAGTCGTGACTGTCACGCCGCGTACGTGGGGGCTGATGGCCTCGCTTGTTTCCGTCGCCATGGGTGACGGTGGGCCACGCGTCCCCTAAAGCTGTTCGTTCGACCCCGACCGATTTAACCCCACCACCGGCGTCGGTGCTGCCAGCAATGGCTCCTGCGGACGGCGAGGATGGACCGACCGGGCCTGGCTGGCTCGCCTTTCTCGTCGGGTTCATTGGATTCGTGGGTTCGGCCATCGCCTACGGGCTGGCGCTTCTGACCGGGTCCGACGTGACCGTGAGTCTCGCCGTGAATGCCGCCGCAGCCCTGCTGCTGATCGGCTGGGCAGCCAACGCCACGCTCGCGGATCCGGCGTCGACCGTTCGGACCCTCCCCGGGGCCATCGGGACGGCGCTGCTCCTCGTTGGCGCGTATCTCGTGGGTGCGGCCGTGGTCGTCGGATTCACGTCGGTCTGGCACGGTCGGTTCAGTCTGGCGATTGCCCTCGGCGTCACCGGGGTGGTTGCTGGGGTGGGCGGCCTGGCGATGTTCCCCATCGAACTGGTTGTGGGTGACGCGGAGTCGGAATCCGACGACGGGCCTGCCTGACCCAGACACCCCGGCCCTCAATCTTTATACAGGCGGCGACCCTGAGATTGGTCCAATGAGTGACTCAGATGGTGAGGCAATCGCCGACCTGCCGCCCAGTGCGAAACTGGTCTACAAAGTCCTCGAATACGATGGCCCGCTGACACAGAAGGGGATTGTCGAGGAGTCGATGCTCTCGGCTCGGACGGTTCGCTACGCGCTCGAACGGCTCGACGAGGCGGGGGTTGTGGAGGAAGACGTCTACTTCGCCGACGCCCGCCAGAATCTCTACGAGATCGCTGCGGACGGTGCAGAAGCCGAAGCGACGATCTCTGACTGAGCGCGACAGCCGTTTTCTGCTACGAGACCCGGGTGACGACTTCCGAGTACTGCCCACCCTGGGTCGGTAGGTGGTCGACTTCGCGGTCGACGGTCCCTCCTTCGATACCAGCGAGATTCTCGATCGGGACGATGATGTGTTCCTCGTCGACGGGATCGAGCCAGACGACGTTCCCCCGGAGTTCAGCCGATTCACACTCGATCGATGCCCGTGCGTCCGGGAGCGGCTCGGTGAGATGCACCAGCGATGCCATGGGTGACGCTACGGTGCACTTGGCCAATAGTCTTGGCCGCCGGGCGTCGTCTCCGGGGGGCCCACTCAGGTAGGTGTGACCGTGATCGACCGGTCGCGGTCGATCGCCGCCTCGAGTTCCTCGGCGATGGCACTGCCACGGGAGACCTGAATCTCCCCACCACGGCTGACTGTCGCCGTGAAGAGGTACTCGCCGTCGGCCCGCACTTCGACCGTCTCGCCGGCGTGTCCCTCCAGCGGGACGACCACGTGACGCTCGGTCACGTCCGGCGTGACGATCTGGCCGGCGGCTGCATCCGATGACTCCGACCGGGTGTGGCCCGTGCCTCGCGACTGGCTGCTGGCGCGCTCCGCGAAGGTCCGGACGTCGATGTCGATGCCGAGGCGGTCCTCGATGTCGGAGATGCGACCCCCACCTTTGCCGATCACCTGGGAGATGTCGGACTCCTCGACCCAGGCGACAGCTCGGTTGGCCCCGCGGAGCTCGATGTCGACCTTGCCGGGCGCCGCCGATTTGATCTCACGTTCGATCTCGCTCTTGGCGATGCGATCGACGCTCGAGTCCGGTGCCTCGGTGTCGTCGATCGGCACGGTCACGACCTGCCGGTTGAACGTATAGATCTCGAACACCGGGGTGTCGGTCTCGAAGTCACGCACCATGATGACGGGCCGAGCGAGGTCTTCTTCCATGAGGCCCTGGGGCACCTTGACCTCGGTGGTGACGTCGTAGACCGTTTTGATCTGACCGGCCTCGATGTAGACGACGGTGTCGACGATCTGCGGAATCAGGCCGAGTTCGACCCGACCGATGAGCCGCTGGAGCGCGTCGATGCCTCGCGTTGCGTGGACGACCCCGATCATCCCGACACCGGCGAGGCGCATGTCCGCAAAGACCTCGAAATCCGCCGTCTTGCGGACCTCGTCGTAGATCGTGTAGTCCGGCCGAACCATGAGCAGGGAGTCGGCCGTCTTTGCCATGTCCCCACCGAGGGCGGTGTACTGCGTGATCTCCGGTCCCACCTGGAGGTCCCGGGGTTTCTCCATCGTCTTGACGGCGAAGTCGGCGTCGACGAGGAACTCCGCGACGGCTTGCGCGAACGTCGTCTTGCCGGCACCGGGTGACCCCGCGATGAGAACGCCACGCTGGTGCTCCAAGAGGCGGTCGCGCAGTTCGTCGGCGTACTCGTACTCGTCGAGGTCGGTTTTGACGATTGGCCTGACGGCCGTGATCTCCAGGGCATCCGCAAAAGGCGGCCGTGCGATGGCGATGCGAAACTGGCGGAACTGGACGATGGTCATGCCGGCTTCGTCGAGTTCCACGAACGCGTCGGGACTCGCGCGGGTGCTCTCTTCGATGTCCGCCGCGTACCCGAGCAGGTCCGCCTCCGTGAGGGGGTCGTCCCCGATCCGTTCGTAGTGCATGTCGCCGATCGACCCCCGCTTGGCCATCGGTCGTGTGCCGACCTTGAGGTGGACGCTCATCGTCGTGTCGTCGAAGAACTCCTCGACTGCGAGGTGGTCGACGTCCCGTCCGCGCGGCTCGATAAACTCGACCGGGAGGCCCTTGGCACGGGCCACTTCGGCCTGGACGTCGTCGCTCGTGAGGAGCGTCGCCCCGCGGTCGGCGGCCACGTCTCGGATGAGCGCGTCGATCTCTCCCTCGCCGGCGTCCCGGCGCTCGACCGCGTCGGGGCGGCGGCCGACGTACTCGACGTCGAGCTCGCCGTCCGATTCGAGGTCGACGAGTCGCCGGAGTTCGGCCAACCCTTCCCGACCGGTCACGCGACCGTCGTTGGCCTGGGATTCGAGTTCCCCTACGACGGCCTCCGGGACGACGACGGTTGCCCCGGCGAACTCGCCGTCGGCGACGCGCTCCGAGACGCGCCCGTCGACGACGACGCTCGTGTCCACGACGAGTTCCATGGCCGACGTTTGCCGTGTGACGTGATAAGGCCCCTGATGCCCGCGGCGAACGCGACACGCTTTTGGGCGATTCGTCCGTTCTCCCGGCATGCCCTCCCGCTCGCTCGAACCCGTCCCGCGACCCGTCAGTGTCTACCTCAACGAAGGGCTTCGCATCGCGGCCATCCTGCTCGCGTGGGCCGTCGTCGCGGCGGTGTTCACGTTCGGCGTGAGCCAGATCGGCACCACCGGAAGCCTCTTCGCATCGGTCGGACCCGGACTTGGTCTCCTCTTTGCCGTGACCGGGGTGCTGAATGCGGTCCTGTACGTGTCCCTCCGGTCGATTGACTACTGGCAGACCGCCTGAGTGTCAGGGGAGTACTCGGACGGCACGCCAGGACGGCTGAATCACGTGGCTTCTTGACCCCGGCCGTCCCACGCCACCTATGGCTGCCGTCTCTGCCGTTCTCGCGGGCGGCGTTGTCGGGGCGAGACACGCGCTCGAGGCCGATCACCTGGCCGCGATTGCTACCCTCGTCGACGGGGAGGAGCGCTCGGCGACACTGGTGGGTGCGTCGTGGGGTGTGGGCCACGCGCTGCCGATCGTCGTCCTCGGGCTGGCATTCGTCGCGCTGGGCGTCGAGGTGCCGGGTCTGGTGACCACGGCCGTCGAAGGGGTGGTGGGACTCGTCCTCGTGTTGCTCGGGCTTCGGATGGTGCTCGCCGGCTGCGGCCTCCTCTCGATCCGTCGCCACAGCCACGGCACCGGCCGCCATCGCCATCTCCGGCTCGGCACGCTCTCGCTCGGGCGCACGCACGTCCACGTCGACGGGGACTCTGCGTTCGTCGGTCTCCTCCACGGCATGGCCGGCAGCGGCGCCATCGTGGTGGCGATGGTCGCGGCCAGCCCGACGGACGTCGGAGCGATCGGGTTTCTCGCCGCGTTCAGTCTCGCGTCCGTCGTGACAATGGCGACGGTATCGCGTACCTGGAGTCGGGCCCTCTCGGTCGGGCTGACGCCGTACCTGCGGATCGGGGCGGGCCTCGTCGGAATCTGCGTCGGTCTCGCGCTGGCCGCTGGCGTCGCGTTCGCCTGAGGGTGGAAAGCTACAACTCGCTCGCACGCACTGACCCGGTATGGACATCGCGAGCCACGCCAGGGACCTCGCGGCGATTCCGAGCCACGACGACGACACTGCGGCCGGCGACGCGATCGAGGCTTGGCTCCGGAACGAAACCGACGCGGCGGTGACCCGGGACGACCATGGAAACGTCATCGCCCGACGCGGTGACTCCGACGGGACTGCATCGCTGGCGTTCGTCGGCCATCACGACGTCGTCCCGCCGGACGACACACAGCGCACGGCCGCCGGCGAGTACGTCGTCGAGGAACGCGACGGTCGCCTCTACGGGCGGGGGACAGCCGACATGAAGGGCGCGCTCGCCGCCGCCATGTGGGCATTTCGCGAGGCCGACCCCGGCGGTGAACTGGTGTTTACCTCGTTCGTCGGTGAGGAAACCGGTGGTCGGGGAGCCCGTGGCGCCATAGCCGACGGATTCGCGCCCGACGCGGCCGTGGTCGTCGAAGGATCGACGGGATATTCGGCGCCTGGCGTCACTGATGTCGCGATTGCTCACAAGGGACGCCGTGGCAGTACGATCGTCGCTCGTGGCACGGCAGCCCACGCGAGCGAGGTGACGGCCGGTGAAAACGCCATCTATCGGGGGGTGGATGCGGTGACCACGATCCGCGATCTGGAACCGCCGACGGCGAGGGTGCTCGGTCACGAGGTCACGGGCAGTCTCGCGGTCACGGAGATCGCGGGCGGCAGCGCCATGAACGTGATCCCGGAGCGGTGCGAGATCACGGTCGACGAACGGACGGTCCCCGAGGAGCGCGCTGCTCTCGGGCGCGTCGAGGCGACCGAGGGTGTCGAGTGGACGGTCGACCAGGATCTCCCCCCGATGGCCTGTGACGAGCCGGCGTTCGCCGACCTCGTTCGCGAGGCCGCGGCGGACGCCCAACCCGGCGAGCCGGACCAGGTCGTCAAGCCGCACGCGACCGACGCCGGGTGGCTGGCCCGGGCCGGCACGACGACGGTCGTCTGTGGGCCCTGCGAGCCTGGCGAAGCCCACACGGCCGACGAGAGCGTCTCGATCGACGTCCTCGAACGATGCGCCCGCCTCTATCGTACTGTCGCCGAGCAGGGGTCGGGGTCGCCGCGGTTTAGTAGCGGCCGGTCGAAATGAGGCGTATGGCCGCCACGGACACCTACGAGGACTTGCGAGACCACGTCCAGCGCCTGACGTACCTCGGGGATGCGGCGGGGTACCTCCGCTGGGACCAGGAAGTGATGATGCCATCGGCGGGGACGCCCGCTCGATCGAAACAGCTGTCCACCCTCTCGCGGGTGCGACACGAACTGCTCACGGCAGACGAACTCGCGTCGTGGTTGGACGACCTGGACGAGGCCGCTCTCGAGGCCGATCGGGCGGCAGTCGTCCGCGAGATCCGGCGTCGCCACGAACGCGCCACCCGCGTCCCGGACGAGCTGGTCGAGGCGCTGTCCGAGGCCTCATCGAATGCGCTTCCTGTCTGGGAGTCGGCCAAGACCGATGGCGACTTCGCCGCGTTCGAGGACACGCTCGCGGAGGTCGTCGATCTCAGGCGGGAGTACGCCGCGGCGATCGACCCGGATCGCGACCCCTACGCGGTCCTCTTCGAGGAGTACGAACCCTACCTCGGGATCGACGTCGCAGAGCGTACACTGACGACCCTGCGGGATGGACTCGTTCCACTCATCGACGACATCGAGTCGAGTGACTTCGACCTAGCCGATCCATTCGACGGCGAGTTTCCCGAGGCTGACCAGCGAGCGCTGGTCGAGGCGGCGCTCGACGCGCTCGGATACGACCGCGATCGGGGTCGGCTCGACACCGCGCCTCACCCCTTCTCCACAGGGACGCCCTTCGACGCCCGCGTCACGACCCGTTTTGCCCTCACCGAACCGCTTGACGCACTCTCTTCGACGATCCACGAGTTCGGTCACGCGGCCTATACCCTCGGCCTCCCCGACGAGGCCTACGGGACGCCACTCGGCGAATCTCGGGACATGGTCGTCCACGAGTCGCAGTCGCGCTTCTGGGAGAATCACGTCGCCCGGTCGCGCCCATTCTTCGAGTACTTCGGCGGAACCGTCGTCGACCACCTCGGTGTCGCCGCCGACGCCCGGGCACTCTACGAGGCGGCCAACACCGTGCATCCGGACAATCGTATCCGCGTCGAGGCGGACGAGCTCACGTACCATCTCCACATCGTTCTCCGATTCGAGATCGAGCGGGACCTCATCCGGGGAGACCTGGCTGTCAGTGAGGTCCCCGCTGTGTGGAACCAGAAGATGGACGAGTATCTCGGCGTCCGGCCGGCAGACGACGGCGAGGGGTGTCTTCAGGACATTCACTGGG
>CAYLJD010000023.1:0-31337 GCA_964383875.1 uncultured Halobacteriales archaeon | reverse complement strand
CCAGCAGTACGACTTCGACTTCCGGCACATGACCACGGTCGGCGAGCCGATCCAGCCCGAGGCGTGGTTGTGGTACTACAAGTACATCGGCGACGAGGACGCGGTGATCATCGATACCTGGTGGCAGACGGAGACGGGTGGCCACCTCATCACGAACCTTCCGGCACTTCAGGACATGAAGCCTGGGAGCGCCGGCGTGCCCTGTCCAGGAGTCGAGCCGGCCATCCTCGACGACAACGGCGACGAGATCGAGCCGGGATCGGGAGAAGCCGGCAACCTCGTCATTACCCGGCCCTGGCCGGGGATGCTCCAGACGGTCTACGGGGACGACGAGCGGTTCATCTCGGAGTACTGGGAGCGGTTCTCCGACACCGGTTCGTCGGATAGCGATGATTGGCTCTACGAGGCCGGCGATGGCGCGGTCCAGGCCGCGGACGGCTACTACCGAGTCCTGGGCCGCCTCGACGACGTGATGAACGTGGCCGGCCACCGGCTCGGGACGATGGAACTCGAGTCGGCCGTCGCCGAAGTCGAAGCGGTCGCCGAAGCCGCGGTCGCTGCCAGGGAGGACGCCGAGAAGGGCGAAGTGCCCGACGTCTACGTCACCCTCCGGGAGGGCGTCGAGGCTTCCGACGCGGTCCGCGAGGATATCGTCGCCGCCGTCGAAGACGAGATCGGTCCCTTCGCCCGGCCGGCGAACGTGATTTTCGTCGACGACCTCCCGAAGACCCGTTCGGGCAAGATCATGCGACGGCTGCTGGAGGACATCTCGAACGACGAAGATCTGGGGAACACGACGACGCTTCGCGACCCGAGTGTCCCGGAAGACATCCGCCGGCAAGTCCACGGGGACTGATAGGACCCATCGGGGAGCCTCCTCACACTGCCTGTCGATTTCTCTCAGCGATTTTGTCGAGCGTTCCCACCGACGAGCGAGACACCCCAGCTATCGCAGAGTCCGGCAGACGACTCTGTCGGGCGTCACTCGTGGGGCTCTGTCCGTTTGCCGATCAATCGGACCAGATCGTGGCATACGCAGCCGGCGACGTGGCGGCAGACCCTGCGATCTTTATACAGGCCCGCGAGGAGTGAGCACGTCGTTCGTCACCGACTGCGTGGCTGCCTACGGGGAGCGTTCGAGCGTCGTGTGTCGGGATACCCGGCCGGAGACGTTCCAGAAGTCCGAACTCCGAGAGCAGAATTGGCGCGAAGAAGGGATTCGGGTCGCCACCCTGTGAGTGGCACTGCAATGGCCGGGCTCAACCGTCGACTCGCTCAACGCCGGTAATCTCGAACCGAGCTCCACCGGTGTCGCTCTCGGTCACCCGAATGTCCCACCCGTGGGCCTCGACCGTTCGATTGACGATAGCGAGTCCGAACCCGCTGCCGCCTGTCCCAGCCTTCTCGCCCGGTTCGAACAACGAGTCCCGCACTTCCGCTGCAATGCCGGGACCGTCGTCTGCCACGTAAAATCCGGACCCATCTGCGAGCCGTCCGATCCGGATCGTGACGTCTGGCCCCGCGTGGTCGATGGCGTTTCGCATGAGGTTCTCGAAGACGTGGTGGAGTCGGTCCCGGTCGGCCTCCATGAGCATGGTCGACTCGACTTCGATGTTCGCCTGTCCCGTCTGGACCATCCCCCAGCACTCCGTGACAATGTCGACCAGGTCGACTGGCTCGGTCTCGCCGACCGACTGCCCTTCTCGGGCGAGCGTCAGCGTGTCCTCGATGATCGCCTCCATCCGCTGGAGCGCGGCTTCGACGTCCGCGAGGTGGTCGCTGTCGCACTCGTCTTTGGCCAGTTCGAGCCGGCCGACGGCCACGTTGTGCGGGTTCCGGAGGTCGTGAGAGACGATTTGGGCGAACTCTTCCAGCCGGTCGCGCTCCTGCTGGGTCACTTCCTGCTGCGCCCAGGCTCTGCCGGCCTCGAAGGTGCGTTCCATGGCTCGGGCGTCGAAAATTCCGATCCCGAGGCCCAGGCCCGCGCCTACCGTAGCCGCCCACCGGGCCGAGCTGACGATCCCGACAGTCGAGAGTGACTGTGACGCGACCGACACGACCGTGATGAACGCGCTGAAGCCGACCATGCCAATCAGACACCACCCGCCGACCCGATCGAAGCGATCGGTCGAAATGTCGGTGTCAGTGAGGTCGTACGCGCCGTAGAGCAGCCACGCGATCAGCGGGATCGAGGTGAGGACACCAGCGATGTATCCTCCCGGCACCGGCTGACCGAACCCAGCCACAGCGATGATCTCGGCGACGAGGATGAGTCCGAGCAGGAGGCCGACGCTCCCGATGACGTACGGCCACCGGTCCGTGATGTCGGTCGACACGACGAGTGTCGACGAATTCGACAGTTCGTTCATTCAGTCCCCCACCAGCGGTTGGCGCGGAGTACTTGACCCGGTCTCAAATAACATGGGCTTCCTAATTACATTTCGAGAGTATGTCAGCGTTGAGAAAACTCACAACAGGGTCCAGGACTCACTCACTGAGGCGGCCGTCTCCAGTCGACCGACCGGCGACGATCACTCGGACCGATCGGCCGTGCTGGATTCGTCTTCCGCCGAATCACGCCCGTCGATCACGTCCTCGTAGGACTGGGCCTCTGCGAAGGCCGCCTCGTGGTCGTCGAGCGTCACCATCTTCATGTAGAGTCCGCTCCCGGGCCGATCGTCTCGCTCGACGCGATACCGGTAGTAGAGGTATCCCATGACGAACCACCCGAACAGGAGCAGTCCGGCCACCGGGAGCTGGATGAGCGTGATGATCCACAGCAGGGCGGAGACAAGCGCGCCCCCCAGGACCGCGACGAGGAGGCCGCGATACCGCCTGAGCTGCAGCGCGGCGTTCTCGTAGTGGGCCGGGAATTCGACGGGCAGGTTCCAGAGCGCGATGGCGCTGAAAAACGCGGCCGTCAGCACCGCGAGTGCGATGAACACCGAGAGTTCGACGACCTCCTCCTGAATGATCGTCGCCAGCAGGATCGGTGGCACGCCGAGCATGAGAATCGAGACGTACGGCGTGCCGAACCGCGGGTGGATCCGCGAGAGGGCTTCCGGCAGGATGCCGTCCCGGCCGGCACGCATGACGGTCCGGGAGCTGACGAGCAGGGTGGTGTTCACGCTGGTTGCGACCGCGAACAGGGCACCCGCGGCGACGAATGCGACCGCCCAGGTGGGGAGAAACTCGCCAGCCGCGACAGCGACTGCCGCCTCGGTTCCCTCGTAAGCCTCGTATGGGAGCACCCCCGCAACGACCGTCACGATCGAGAGGTAGACGATCGCCACGATGGTGACACCCGCGAACAGGGCGAGGGGAATGATCTTGCCGGGATTGTCGATCTCTTCGCCGATCTCGGTCAGGAGGCCGAACCCGAGGTACGGATAGTAGAGGGCGACGATGGCCAGCCCGAACGGGCCGACGCCGTTGGGGAACGGGTTCGCGTAGTTCCCGGGGTCGATCGCGAACAGGCCCGGCAGGACGAACACCAGGATCGACGCGAACAGGACGACGACGAAGAGAATCTGAGCTTTCGCCACCGTTCTGATCCCGACGAGATTGATGATCAGTACGCCGACCAGGAAGCCGTAGATGAGGAGGTTCGCGGGAACGTCAACGAAAAACCGCACGTACTCGGCGAAGCCGATGGCGGTAAACAACAGGCCGGCCCAGTTGACGATCGGGAGCGTAAACGGGACCAGAAAGCCCCAGAATGGGGCTGTGAGTCGGGAGATGTAGACGTAGAGTCCGCCGGCAACCGGCATGGCCGAGCCGAGCTGGGCGTTGTAGAGGACCACGAACAGCGCCGGGATGGCCGCGAGGAGGGTTGCGAGAATGACGCTGGGGCCGGCACTCGCCGTGAGCGGACCGGGGAGCACGAAAATCGGGATGCTGATCGCGTTCCCGATGACGAGCGCCAGGACGCCAGCGAGACCGATACGTTCGGTCAGGACAGTTGTGTCGGAAATGGCTACCCACCGAAGTTATCCACGTCGTTGCCTGGACACGTTCCGTTCACTCCCGGATGCGGACCCGCTGACCGAGCGGTGACCTCAGCCACTGTCGGCATCTTTTGCCTGTCTGATCAGGTAGCGCTTGTACCGGTGTCCGACTAGATAGCCGACGATACCCCCCGTAATCGAGAGCAGCGCGGGAACCGGGCCGACGGCGAGCATGCCGACAGCGCCGAGGTACTCACCGAGGACAAGCGGCACACTGAGGCCGAGGCCCATTCCGAACAGAAGGGCCGCCTCGGGATGCTGACGGGCCGAAATCTCTCGTTCGACGCCCTCGAGCTCGCGCGGATCCGACCGATAGCGCCCGATTGGCACGGACTCTCGTGCGGACGCCCCGACCATAGGTGTTCCGCTCGTGAAAACCCGGGTCGACACGTGATGCGGTCCACCCGGTGTGTCACGCGCCCGATCCGGGCAGGTCGATGGTAACCCCAGTGAGCGACTCGGAGACGTCCCAGAGTCTGGCCGCGAGGCCCTTGTCGTAGGAGCGGTCACTCGATTGCTGGATTGAGGGTGATCCCCGCATGTTCCGAAACCCACCCGGACCGACGTACTCTCCGCCGTCGATGGGCGGGGCCGTCGCCGCATACAGCATTGGGAGCGCGCCACGTTCGGGCGACTGCGCTAGGAGACGATTCGCGAGCGCGACGCCCCAGAGCCGAAGGCGGGACCCCGCCATCTCCGGACCGCGACGCTGGAGGTTCGTCGCGGCGTAGCCCCGGTGACACCCGACACTGGTCACGTCGGCGCCAGCGGTCCGAAACCGGCGGTCGAGTTCGTAGGCGAACAGCAGGTTAGCGAGCTTACTCTGGGCGTATGCGTCCCATTTGTCGTAGGTCCGCTCGCCGTGGAGATCGTCGAATTCGATGTCGCCGGATTCGTGCAGTTCGCTGCTGTGCGTCACGACCCGCGTGTCGCCGGGGGTCGATCGGAGTGTCTCCAGCAGGTGACCCGTTAGCGCGAAGTGACCGAGGTGATTGACCCCGAACTGCATTTCGAACCCGTCTGCGGTCTCGCGCCGCGGGATGGCCATGACGCCCGCATTGTTACAGAGGACGTGGAGCTCGTCGTGATCGCCCTGAAACCAGGTGGCGAACGCCCGGATCGAGTCCAGATCGGCGAGATCGAGCTTGCCAATCGACACCGACGGGTCGGCGACCGACGATCGGATGTCCGCACGAGCGTCGGCGGCCCGATCGGTACTTCGGCAGGCCATGACGACGTGGGCACCGCGACTGGCGAACGCCGTGGCCGCAGCCAGACCGAGGCCGCTGTTCGCCCCGGTGATGACGACGGTGTTGCCGGACTGGTCTGGCTTCTCGCTGACGTCCCACGAACTCTCGGCCATGTCGTGAGTCTCGACAGCGGGTGGCAGGGAAAAGGTCGCTGACTCGGAGCAGACCGTCGGGCATAGTGCGACGCCCACGCCCACCCCATAAACGCTAAGTGTGGTGCATCCCTGCGCGGTGGCGATGGACCTCTCTCTGGATCACCTCGATATCGGTGCGCCCCGAATCGAGGACGCCTCGGCGGGCGTGCTCGTCCCGGTCATCGAGCGGCCCGACGGCGCCGTCCTCGTCTATACGGAGCGCGCCGACCACCTCTCGGCCCACGCCGGCGAGATGAGTTTCCCTGGCGGGGGCCGCCATGAGACAGACGAATCACTCCAACACACCGCCCTCCGTGAGGCAGACGAGGAGATCGACCTCGACCCCGATGACGCCGAGGTCGTCGGCCGCCTTCCCGACATCTGGGGGCCGACCGGTGACATCGTCAGACCGTACGTTGCGCGGGTTCCTGACATTTCCTACGAACCGAACCCCGCTGAGGTCACCGACATCGTCCGGCTGCCAGTGGCATCGCTCATTGACCGGGCCAATTACAGCGCCGAACCGATTCCGGGTCGGGAGGACCTGGAGGTGACGCTGCCGTATTTTCGCGTGTCGGACGTCACAGTCTGGGGATTGACTGGCTACGTGACCGGGCGGCTTCTTCAGGAGACGGCTGGCTGGGATCCGCCGCCGGGTGAGCCGCTAGAACACCCGGGTGCCCAGGAGTGAGGCCCCGCCTCTGGCGGCGAACCAGAGCACCTTAGGGCGGTGGGGCGACTAGCCCCGCCGATGGACGACGAGGACGCGGACATCGTTACCTTCGTAGAGCACATGCAGATCGAAATTCTCGAAAACGGCGACGGTCGGGCCGTCGGTCGCATCGTCCTGGAGGATATTCATTCGTCGAATCCGAACAGCGGCATCGCTCACGGTGGCGTCCCATACGCGTTGGCGGACCACACCGCGGGTGCGGCCGTCGGCTCGTTGACGAACGGGCCGGTCCCAACGATCGACATGCGGATGGAATACCTCCGACCGACGATGGGCGAGTACCTGGAGGCGACGGCGGAGGTGGTCAGGGCCGGGACGCACATTGCCACGGCTGACGTCGACCTCCGGATCGACAGCGGAGATCTGGTGGCACGCGCACACGGGACCTTCAAGTTCAGCGGGCAAACTGGCGACTCACCCTGGGAGGCCGGTGGGTTCCGGGAAACCTTCGACGAGCACTCCGTCTCCGAGTGACAACGGTGCCGGCGAAGGGAGGAGCGGACCGGCGGACTAGTGGACCACCCATCCGTGGAGCGAGCGACTCTCGCATTCGTGGAAGGCTGTGAGACGGGGAGAAGGCCGACGCGGAGGATACTGAACTGACAGCCCTGGCGAATCGACCGAGCCCAGCGGCCTTCGTGTCCGGTTGATGCAGTACGCAGCCAATCGTGTCACGGACGGGGCGGCCGAGGCATTTCGGTGCCCGTGACGACAACGATCCGGGGGCCTGTCCGCTCGGCCTGACAATCGTCGGCACGCTCGAGCTGGATCGGCTCGTCGATCGCCGTTCGCTCCTCCTCGGTCAACCGAACCTGCATTTGGGCGGTTACCGTGGCGCTACCGGCGAGACTGTCGGGGACGCGCTCCGAATCGACCCGAAACTGGACCGGTGTCGGCCGCATCTCGTACTCCATCCCCGGGACGTAGAGGCAGGCAAACGTGGACGGAACGTCGATCGGCTCCCGGAACACGAACCGATTGTCCATCGTGAGCGTGCCGACGATCACCTGGCCATCGTCGTCGATGCTCGTCTGGTCGGGCACAGTCATTTCGGTAGACACACCGCTGGCGACCACATCGGCCCCGATCAATGCTACTGCCACGAGGGCGATGGCCAGGACCGCATACTGGGCCGTCCGGCGGGAGGGGGCGATGTCTCGTTCGCGCACGAGATAGCCCAAGCCAATCAGGAGAGCGGCGGAGACGAGGAGGACGAAAAATGTCCCGTCGGCCCCGACTTCGAACCGCGAGAGGCTGTACCCGACGAAGGCCAGGTACGCCGCCCCAGCGAGGACCGTAAATATCGGGACGTGTGGTTGGCGATCGGCCGTCAGTGCGGCGATGAGTAAGACCACGAAGCCGAGAAAGAGCAGGGCTGCCCGAACAGTGATCGACAACTCGAAGACGATGTCGCGGGCGAAATAGAGGACGGCCGCGATGCCGAAGAGGGCGCCGAGGATATAGAGGACTTTGGCCGGGTCAATCTCGGTGTTCACCGCGACTCACCTGCATGATGGCGGTCGAGTGACGCGTCCATGATCATGGCAAGGTTCGCCGAAAGCGTGGTTAGGTGTGTCGATTCAGTGTCACAGTCGGTCACGAGATCCGGGACTGTCGCGCGTCGGTGATGGTTCGTGACCGACGGCCGTTCCCGGACTTCGTTTCTACCCGACCACATCGAGGCCGGTAATCTCGAATCGGGCCCCACCCGTAGCGCTGGTACCGACGTCTATCTCCCAGTCGTGGGCATCGACGATTTCTGAGACAATCGCGAGCCCGAATCCGGTCCCCGTCTCGTCGGTTGTGTATCCGGAGTCGAAGACGTGCGGCCGGTCGGATTCCGGGATGCCGGGACCGTCGTCGGCGACGTAGAAGCCGGCGTCGTCATCCATGGCCCCCACACGAATCGTCACGTCCGCCCGCCCGTGATCGATGGCGTTCCGAAACAGGTTCTCCAGCAGCTGCGTGAGCCGGTCGCCATCCGCGAGGAATTTCAGATCGCCATCGACGACCAGCTCGGCTTCGGGTGACGCGATCGACTGCCAGCTCTGGTCGGCACTGACCGAGAGGTGGACGACCTCCCGTTCGTCGATCGGTTGGCCCTGACGGGCGAGCGAGAGGACGTCGTCGATGAGCTCGGCCATTCGCTCGTGTGCGGCGGCCACACGCTGGAGGTGGTCGCTATCGTGCTCGTCGCGTGCGAGTTCGAGTCGACCCATCGCCACTGTGAGCGGGTTCCGGAGATCGTGTGACACCATGCTGGCGAACTGGTCCAATCGCTCGTTCTGGCGTTCGAGTTCGCGCCGATACTGTTCGCGGTGGGTGACATCGGTCAGGATGAGCATCCGACCCAGTGGTGCGTGCTCGGCACCGAACGGGTTCTCGGTCAGGCGGAGATACCGGTCTTGCCCCTCGTGTTCGAATTCGAGGATTTCGGTCTCCGCGTCCATGGCGGTGGTCACTGTCGGGATGACTGCCTCGAGCGGTTCACCCAACACCGGAGAGCGCTCGAGTTCGGGAAACAGCTCGGCGGCGGCCGCGTTGTAATCGCGTATCCGATCTGCCGTGTCGAGGACGATCACCGGATCCGTTTGATCCGCCGCGATCTGGATGACTTGGAATCGGTCGAGGTAGACGTAGCAGACCCCGAGAGCGAAGATCGCCACGCCGAGTGGCTCGTAGGTGATGTCGAGGAGATACGGCGTTGCGAATCCGATGATGTCGAGAGCGACCGGGAGGCCTGTGATGGACACCAACACGACGAACGGTTTCGTATCATAACTGACTTGCAGGAAAAATTCGAGCAGGATGAAGTACCCGACAAGTGCCAGCGCATACGAGAGCCCCATGACCAGCCAGTGAAACAGGCCGTTTTGCACTGCCAAGTGCGGGAACGGCGACGTGACGAATTCGGCGGTGAAGTACAACTGGTGGAGTGGATTCGTCAGCTTTACCAGGACGATACCGCCGAACACTCCGGCGGCAGCCCGGCGAACGATGCCGTGTCGATGCATGGATCGGCCGGTGTAGGCCGAGCAGAAATACAGCCACGCTCCCACGGCGGCCAGTCCGACGACGAGTCCGGCCATGTAGGATACCGTCTTCAACATGGGTGTCGGGAGGAGAAGGAAGCCCACATGGGTGCTTGCCCAGCTCCCGCTCAGGACGAGTAGCCACGTGAGACCGCGTCGGGTATCCGGATCCTCGATGTGACGGACCCGTCGGACACTGGCAAAGCACGCGATACCAGCGGCTGCAAACGCGACAAGTGACCCCACAAAGACGAGACCTGTCGCCACGGCAGTCGACTCGGTCATGGTCGCGTGGTACGCGTTCCAGTTCACCCGATGTGCTGATAGGGTTGTCCGTTCGGAGTAAAACACCAATCTGCGAGGCGAGTCACCCCCAGTGCCGACAGCCGCTACTCACCTCCGCTACGGTGCTCAATGCTGTCGGTCTCGCTGCAATCTCCCCCCGTACCGCTGGCCCGGGTCGCCTGGGTCTCACAAGCAGATGGCGGTGAAGTGGGACCACCATAACCAGGGCCATCCCTGACACCACACGGTCAGACGGTCTCGACGCCGGTGATTTCGAACCGTGCACCGCCGTCGGCTCCCTCGGTCACACTGACGTCCCACCCGTGGGCGTGGGCGACGTCCCAGACGATGCTCAACCCGAACCCCGACCCGTCGTCACTCGTGGAATAGCCTGGCTGGCGGATCTTGTCACGATCGTCAGCCGGGATGCCTGGTCCATCGTCTTCGACGTAGAAGCCGTCTGGCAACTCGCCGACCGTGATCGTCACGTCGTCGCCACCGTGCTCGACCGCGTTCCGGAGCAGGTTCTCAAGCAGCTGTTTGAGCCGCGATCGGTCGGCCCGGACGGTCGTCGCAGTCTCGACGTCGAGGTGTGCTGACTGCGTGTTCACCGTGTGCCAACAGGCGTCGACGATCGTTGTGAGCTCGACTGACTCGGTTTCGCCGACAATCTCGCCAGCTCGCGCCAGCGAGAGCACGTCGTCGATAAGTTGCTCCATGCGGACCAGGGCACGGGCCGCTGCCTCGAGGTTCTCGCTGTCGTCTTCGGCTCGTTCCAACTCGACTCGACCCTGCGCGACGGTCAACGGGTTGCGCAGATCGTGGCTCACGACACCCGCGAATTCGTCGAGTCGGTCGCGTTCCCGCTGGAGGCGCCGTTCGCGGTCGAGTCGGTCCGTGATATCCCGCAACACCCCGACAGTCCCGGCAAACTCCTCGTCGTCGAAGAGGAGGGCGATGTGGTTCTCGGTCGGAATTCGACGCCCGTCGGCGGTGACGAGCTCGATCTCGAACGTACCGCGGCGGTCGCCGGCCGACAGGAGCGAACGGATGACTGCTTCGGCCCGCTCGACGTGCGCATCGGGTGTCACCAGCCCGACGTGACTGCCGACGAGTTCGTCTTCGCTGTATCCCGAGATGTCGACGAGTGCCTCGTTCACGTAGGTGAAGTGGCCGTCAGGGTCGAGCATCACCATCGGATCGCCGGACACCTCGACGAGGGTTTCGTACTGTTCGAGTTCCTGCCGTCGTTCTTGGCGGTCGGTAACGTCGCGGACGTACGCCGAGAGTCCACCGTCGTCGTTGGGATAGAGCTCTGCCTCGAACCACCCATCAACACGTGGAGATTTTTCCAATACCGAGGTGGGTTCTCTGGTTTCCATCACGCGATCGTACGCCGCTTCGAATCGGGATCCCCGCCCGTCTGCGAAGACATCCCACAACTCTCGGCCGAGCAGGGTCTCCTCATCGAGCTCGGTGAGTTCCTCCACCTCCTGACTCACCGCGGTGAACCGTCCATCGGCGTCGACCTCGAGGATGGCGTCCGTGACGCGGTCGATGATCCGGTCGCGCTTGCGCTCCTGTCGCTTGCGTTCAGTGATGTCTCGGACGACGCCGACGCTGCCCTGATACTGCCCGTCGTCGCCGGTCATGAGCGCGAGATTCAGCTCGGCCTGGATGTGCTCGCCCGTTTCGGTCACGGCGGTGAATTCGAGCGTCCCGGACTCGCGGTTGGCGGCAGCGAGCATCTCCTGGATCAGTTCGGTCCCACGTTCGAAGTCCCCCTCGGCCATGTATCTGCTCACGTGCTTACCGATGACAGTCTCGCGGTCCGCATCGAGGTAGTCCACCATGGCGTCGTTGACCATCTGGAAGTGGCCCTCCTCGTCGAGCCAGTACATCGGGTCGGCCACCGTCTCGACGAGCACCTCGTACTGCCGGAGAGTTCGTTCGCGTTCCTTCCGTTCGGTAATGTCGCGAACAAGTGTCATCACCCGTTCCTGGCCGCCGATCGTCGTCCGTTTGAGATGGACCTCCACCGGCCGTCGCTCGCCATCCTTGGTTTCGTCGATCCACTCGAAGACCTGTGGATCACCGTCGAGTGCCTCTTGGATTCGGCGCCGGGCTTTCTCGTTCGTATAGGGTGCTTCGTCGATGGAAAACATTGAGACTGGCTGGCCGATCAACTCGTCGCGGGTGTACCCGAGCATCTCACAGCGTTGGCGATTCACATCCAGAATTTCGCCCGTGTCCGGGTCGTGGAGGACGATCCCGTCGTTGGCCTTCTCGAATATCTCCTCGTAGTCGGATTCTGCGTAGCGTCGGGAGACGGCCGTGGTGATGCGTTTCGCGAGCAGTTCGTACTGTTCGGTGCCGGTCTCCTTCTGGAGGTAGTCCGTCACGCCGGCCGAAATGGCCTCGCTGGCGACTTCCTCGCTGCCCTTGCCGGTGAAGAGGATGAACGGGATCTCGGGCCTGTCAGCTTGAACGAGATCGAGGAACTCGATCCCGTTCGTGCCCGGCATCTCGTAGTCGGAGACGACACAATCAATGTCATTGTTGGTCAGGAGGTCGGTGCCCGTTTCTGGGCTGGTGGCAGTATGGACCTCGAACTTGTCGCTGTGCCGTTCGAGAAATGACGCGACTAACTCGGTAAATTTGGGGTCGTCATCGACATGGAGCACGCGGATCGTGTCAGTTGGGACGGGCATGGCACCGACTCAGTATCCAATCAACACCGTGGCGAGCCTTAAGGCGTACTCGTTTTGACGTGTCGCGAGCATGCCGTCGAATCCGGCGGCGATTGGCCCCGTGTGTGACAGATGTGGGTATTCGCCGCCAGATTTTCGTCACGCGCTACGTCCACGGACCGGTTGCAGGGACGACACAGTCCCGGAAATGGCCGGTGTCACACTGCAGCACTCTCGTCGGGATGACAACATGCAGCCAATCTGCCTACCCAGACTTCGCGCGGAGGATTGGAAACACATGTACATCCGGCGGCGATAGTGAGGGTCGATGTCCCTGACAACAGACGCCCTCCTGTTCAGCATCGTGCTCATGATACTGGGTCTTCAGGGTGAGGTAGCCAAATTTGTCGACGCCTACTTCTTCATCTACCTGGGGGGCCTCATCGCCATTGTGGCGTTTCTTGCCAGTCTCGTCGCGACCGTGAACACGCAGCTGGACCAGCGGTAATCCAACCTCATCCACCGCCCACGGAGGTCCCTCTGTGAGTGGGCCCCAGCCCATCACTCAGCAGTACCATCGTTCGGTACTCCACCCTGGACCAAGTGACGTCTTCTCACAAGGAGAATCAGCTGTCCTGGTTTTAGGCTCCCAGGCGGTGTAGCCCTGGAGACACGTGACCCGATTATCCCCTCCCGAGACGGCAGATTCCCTGTTGGATCAATTCATCACCCAATCCAGTCGGAGGGTCATGGCGGGAGCGATCGTGGGTACGATCGTGGTGCTGGGCCTCGGCGTCGGCGTGGTCGTCGGACTCGACGTGACACCGGCGCACGAGCACACGGCCCACGAGCACTCGATCTCGGACGTCGCTTACGACGACCAACACGACATCGTCTGGTCGATCGATCAGAATCCGGAAGCAAATTCCGTGACGTTCGCGGGGTACGACGTTGGCGAGGAAGACGTCGTGGTCACCGAGACCTTCGACAACGGCCACGCCCTCACTGTCGGCGATGGGGTCGTGTACATCGCCGATCAACATACGCTGTGGGCGTACAATGTATCGGCGGAAGAATCGACGGAACTGGCTCGGATGGAGATCGGTGCCGGCGCGATGGACTACGACGCCGACCGTGGCCTCGTCTGGGTCGCTGGTGGTGGTGAGGGGCAGGTTGTCGCCTACGACGTGGAGACGGGCGACATCGCGATCAGTCACGATGTACACGTGCCAAATGGCCTCAACGACATCTCTGTCGAAGGAAACTACGTCGCGACCGTCGCGACGTGGGAACCGGAGGTGGCCGTGTACGATATCGAATCAGAAGAGGTCGTTTTCGAGCCCCTGCCGGACTCGATTGCTGAAGCCGATGACGGAAATCTCGTCTCGGTTCACGTGACCAGCTCCGGGCAGTTGATTGTGGGTGGGGGATGGGACTCGGTGTTTCTGTACGATCTCGCGTCCCAGGAATTGCGTAGCGAGTACGCGGCCCACTCTTGGGGGGTTGCGGCGGTCGATTATCACGAGTCGACCGACATGATCGTCTCGGCAGGTACCGGCAATAGCCTCGCGTTCTACGACGTGGCTGCGGAAGCGGTCACACAAACCTATACCCACGACGACACGATTTATGCCGCCGATTTGGACACGGCGAACGAGATCGTGTGGTTCGGCGACGGCGAGGAACAGCCAGGATCGATTACGGGCTTGGCGTTGACTTTCGATCAGTCCGACGGAGCCCAAGCCGACGAAACGGCGGATACAACAGCTGCGCCTGACACGGATTCCGCCGCCGAGACTGGCGATGACGATGTTTCGGCAGGCGGAGATGGGCCCGGCTTCGGTCTCGTCGCCGGATTGATCGCGATTGTCGGCTTCTGGCTCGTCGGGTACCGTCGGACCGTGTGATACCGGATCCCGGGGCCCGATGTTGCCGTGGTCGATCGACGATTTCGTCAGCTGGATCGGTCCCTCACGCTCCTGGTGGTCGGTCGTCGCTCTGAGAAGCGGCTGTTCTGACGGTCCGGGGAGTGACTGCGCCCCGGCCGATGGCCCGATCAACTGCCGACACTCCAGCTCTCACGTGGCCGTGCCGTCGGGAGAGATTTGAACCCGGATCCAGCTCGGTCGCCACGTTGGGTCCAGCGAGGATCTGACTATCCAACGTGGGTTCCGAACACGTCCGCCGTTCCCGAACCGGATGTCTCTCGGACACGAGTCGGGTCAACCCTGAACTAACCCACTTCTTTATGCACAGGTCGACGCAGATGCGATATCGATGAGCGAGCGTCCCGAGACGATCCGGGTCCTCCATGTCGACGACGAGCCGGCTATTGCCGACTTGACAGCGACCTATATCGAACGGGTTCTACGTCGAGGATGACGGCCCGGGAATGCGACAGGACGCCGGCAATGAGATCTTCGAGGCAGGCTACTCGACCTCCCAGGAGGGGACCGGATTTGGGTTGAGTATCGTCAAGAAGATCGCCGAGGCGCACGGGTGGACCGACCGGGTGACTGCGGGAACCGACGACGGAGCCCGCGCTGCGGTCACCGGTGTCGAGTTTGGCCCTGAGTGATTGTCCCACACGATCCAGTTGGGCAGCGAATCGAAACCGCACCACCGTCCTCGGTCCTCGCCTTACTCGTCGGCCGGTTGCGGGATCGACACGGTCAGTTGCCCGGTGTCACCGCCGCTGTACGTCCCGACGTCGACGTCGTGTATCGTCTGTTGATCGATCTCGTCGGAATCGAACGGACCCGGGATGACGTACGAGGCCACGTGCAGATCGCGCGTCTCGGCGCCCTCGTCCAGTTCGAAGACGACGGTCGCAGATGTTGGATTGTTCTCGTCGTCGAACATGAATGATCTGTCGACGATGGTGACGTCCTGGAGTTGACCGTCCGTGTCCTGACGCAGGAGGGATGGGTTGTCCGTGATGCCGTCGTCCGAATTCCCGAGGGCTGCCATCAGGTCATCCGGCCAGTACGACGGCGGATCTGGTGGCGCGTCTCCGGCAGCGAAATCGACTTGCCAGTAGACCGACTCGGAGTCATCCGTTGGCGTCGGGGTGGGTGTGGGCGTTTCTTCCGTCGGCGTTGGCGTGTCCTCGGTCGGCGTCGGCGTTGGAGTGGGCGTCGCTTCCGTCGGGGTCGGTGTCGGCGTTGGAGATTCTCCAGTCAGGCTCTGCAGATCCGGGTCCGAGTCTGGCGTCGCCGTTTGAGTGGCGGTTGCCGTCGCCGTCTGGGTCGAGGTGGTCGTGGACGGTGCGGTCGGCGTCGCCGTCGGCGTCACTGTTGGCGTTGGTGAGTGGGTAGACGGTAGAGACGTCGACCCGGTCGACGTTGGAGTTGGTGTCGGCGTCGAGGTGGCTGCCGGCGAGACACAGTCTGTCCCCTCAGAGCAGGGGTTTTGCGGCGATTGTTGTTGGGGAGAAATGGCCCCCGTTAAGGGGGTGCCGGTTGTTACGACGCCGGCAACGCCGATGAAAAAGAGGACGATCACCAGCGCGACACCGACGGAGGCGACCTTAGAAGCCATTTCCTCTCACATCGGTAGATCGCGTGACCGTGGGCGAGTGAGCGGGGACCGTGCCGGGCGGGTGGGCATTGCCAAACCTCGACATGGTTGGTAACCTAAAGACCTGTAAATAAAGCTATGAACGGCATTACGCAGCAGTACTGCCAGCTTACCACATTTTCGCGGCACGCAGTCGCAATTCCATCGTACTTTCGAGGACAACTTTGGTCGGACACCGGTGGAAGCTCCACCAGATCCGTCATCGACGCCTCGTGAAGATGGTTTGTCCGAGTGGAAATACGATGTGTTCCCGGGGCGCCCGCGGCGTGTCGGACGGTCCACAAGCACACCGGATTTTCCAACAGGGACCGACGACTCGCTCGTCGTGAGAGACTCACCCGTCGTCTCACGTCACGCTGACCGGCAACGCCGCGAATACGACACCCAACCGTTGCTGATCAGCTGGGTGTCTGGGCCGGTAGCCGGGCATTAACAAACCTGACGGTCGCGGCAGTGACGATGCGTGACTGCCGTGACCGGCTCGGTACGATCTGGGAGAGCAGGAGTGGCCATGCAGGACGAGGATTGGTCCCTGCTCGTGTCGGCCGACGGAGTCTCCGCGCCTCACCGCTGGGGTGAACGAGCCCAGTGGGACGTCGAGGGAGACAGGCTGTCCGGCAATTGGTGCCAATGACTCCGATTCGATCACCGACTGTCCAGTTTCTCCGGGATCTCCTGACACCAGGATCGACGCTCGTGGACCGGACGGTGACCGGTGCGCTCTGGCTGTCGCTCCTCAACGCGGCTGATCGGCTGGTACGACTCGTGACGCTCGTACTCTTAGCTAGCGTCCTCTCCCCTGCTGCATTCGGCCTGTTCGGGTTGGGATTGCTCGCCCTCGCCGTCATGCGCCATGGGTCGAAGCTCGGACTTGATGCGGCGCTGATCTCGGACGAGTCAGACGACGTCGACGCCTCTCTCGATACGGTCTGGGTGTTAAAAATAGCCCGAGGGATCGGTCTCGCCGCAATCGGGTTCGTCGTGGCCCCGGTCGTCGCATCCGTGTTCGGGGCGCCACGGTTGACCGACGTCATTCGTGTCGTCGCGGTCGTCCCCCTCCTGGCTGGCCTCAGAAATCCGGGTGTCGTCTACTTCCACAAGGAGTTGGACTTCCGCCGGCAGTTCATCTACGAGGGGAGCGGGACGGTCGCGTACGCGGTCCTCGCGATTGCGGTCGCCGTTGTCTCCCCGACGGTCTGGGCACTCGTGGCCGGGATTCTTGCCATGGTTGCCGCGCGGTCGTTCGTCTCCTTCGGCATTCATCCGTACAGACCGGGTTTCGGATTCGACCGTGTGGCCGCCCGTCGGATGCTCGGGTACGGGAAATGGATCTTCGGGTCGGGAATCGTCGTGCTCGCCTTGAACTGGATCGACGACGCCGTCATCGGGTGGTCGCTCGGGGCGGCCAGCCTCGGTCTCTACCGGCTCGCCTTCACTGTTTCGATGGCGCCCACGACGGAGGTCACGAACGTCGCCTCGACCGTCATGTTCCCGGCCTACGCACGACTGCAGAACGACACGGCTGCGCTCCGCGAGGCGTTCGTCCGGACGCTCCGTCTCGTCGCGTACCTTTCCTTCCCGATGGCAGTCGGGATTGCCGCAGTTGCCCCTACCTTCGTTCGGGCCTTCTTCTCGCCTACGTGGGAACCGATGATCCCGGTGATCCAGGTGCTCGTGGTCTGGGCCGCGTTTCGCTCGATCGCGACAACGATCGGCCCACTCTTCCGAGCGACCGATCAACCAGCCTACAATACCGCGCTGCAAGCGTTTCGCCTCGTCGTGCTGGCCGTCGTGCTGTATCCCGCGATCGTGACGTGGGGACTGCCGGGGGCTGCGGCCGCGCTTGTGCTCAGCGGCATCGCGGAGAATCCGGTGGCACTGTACGTCGCTGCCCGCCGCGTCGAGGTCCCACCGCGACGGCTCGTCCGGTCCCTCACTGTGCCCGCCCTTGCCAGCGTGGTGATGGGAGCCGTCGTCGTCGCCTGTGATCTGCTCATCACCGACCTCTTCCCGCCAGCGGAGTTCGTGGTCCTCGTGCTCATCGGCGTCGCGACCTATCCAGGCATCGTCCTGATTTGGAGTCGGGTCGGCCACGTCGGGATTACTGAGGATGTCGCCGCCATCCGGGGTGTCGTCGAGTAACCGGTCTCGGCCAGGCTCGGTTCCGGGTCGCGGCGGCCCCTCACTTCTGCCACTCGACACTGCCGAGTGACGGTGGATCGGGGGCCCCGGCGTCGTCGGTATCGAGGAGATACCGGTTGACCAACCGCTTCCCGACGCGCGCGGGTGTATGGGTCATCCCACCGCCTGACGCGACGAGGAGCGAGAGGTACAAGCCGAGGTCAGTTGGCTGGTGCTGGAGGGACCGGCACAGGAACCGAACGGCGTCTCGGTAGGCGTGGTTTTTGAGTGCCGCGAGCGCCACCGCCCGGGCCGTCGTCGCGAGGAAGGCCCGTTCGCCGTCTGGTCCCAGAGACGCCGCCGTATCGCGGTGTTTGTCGAGCAGCAGCGGGTAGGCGACGTCCCGACGAGACTCGAACCGGTCGGAAATCTGCGGGGTGTCGGTGAACCGTCGGACCGTCAGCAGCGCGGGAATTGTTTCGAAGTCGTAGTGGCGTGCGACCCGAAAGTACCACTCCCGATCCTGCCAGCAGGGGAATCGCTCGTCGAGATACCCTGTCGTGGCGAAGACCTCGGCCCGTGCCATGACGTTCGAAAACGACCCGAGGTGGCCTCCGTGAACGAGCTCTGCCATGAACTCGCCGTCGCTGGCCGGACGCGAGATGTTCGTCACTTTCCCGTCCGCGTTCACGTAGCGTTGCCCGGTGAAGGCCACTCCCACCGCGTCGCTGGCCGCCTCGAGGCGAGCGACTTGGCGTTCGATCTTTGTCGGGTGCCAGTAATCATCGTCGTCAAGGAACGCCACGTACGTCCCCGCTGCTTTCGCTATGCCGGTGTTTCGGGCGGCGTTGGCCCCCCGGTTCGTGTGGTGACGACAGACAGTGAGGTCCATCGTCGGGGGATGGGTGATGTCTGCGACCACGTCCGTCGCGGGGATCTCGGACCCGTCGTCGACGACCACCACTTCGATGGGGTCGTACGTCTGTCCGACTACGCTCTCGAGGGCAGACCGCAACAACTTGGGCCGATCGTACGTCGGCAGTACGACACTCACGAGGGGTGAGCGACCCGTCCCGGCGGCCATTGTGTGATTGCCGCAGGTACCGGGGTTCGTTATGCGGCATCTACTCGCGGGTGTGACAGCCGGGTTTAGTGACTCACCGAAGTCGGCGCATCCCGTGCAGTCGACCGAGTGTCGACGCGATGGTTCCGCCCGCACGGGCAAGTGTGTGGACGAGTGAGCGCCCGAGGTAGTTGGTCGGGTTGCAGAGGTGCGTCCCGATTTCGAGCCACTTCTGGGTGTCGTCGAGCCCCACCGTCTCCCAGTAGTACGGTGTCTGTGTCTCTAACCGGTACCGTTTTCGCCAATATCCCACGAGCGAGTCGGCGTATGCGTGCCGGACCACCATATCGGGCTCGTAGTAGATGGGATATGCTTCGATGACGCGGTCGGCGAGCTCCTTTTCCTCGTGTCCCCACGGGATCTGCTCGTCCCACAATCCGACAGTCTCGAACACGTCCTTCCTGGCGGCCATGTTACACCCCCAAAACCGGGTCACGTACCGGCCGGTCTCACCGAAGTCGTAGTGATCCGCGAGCCGTTTGAAGATGTCGTCACGGGGGTGGATCGTCCGTCCCGCAACCGCTGCCTCCCGATCGAGTACGTCCGAGACCCGGGACAGATACCCAGCTGCCGGCGTGGAGTCGTCGTCGAGAAAGACGAGTTTGTCTGCCGTCGCCCGCCGAATGCCTTCGTTGCGTGCCGCTGTGACTGACGGTTCGCGCTGGATGAGGACTTCGACGTCCCGCCTCGTGTTCCACTCGGTGGTCGTGAGCGGCGCGATCTCGGCGGCGGATTTCCGAGACGGAATGATAACGCTCACGTCCGTCATTGTGCCGACGGACGGTGGCCGGGGCATTCGTTAAGGACTCATTGCCGGTCGTTGGATTGGCCTCGAGCGACGTGGTCTGAGACGCAACTGCGTGAGTGGTGACAGCCGAGATCCGAGCCAGGTCGTGGGATTCCTACTCGGTCCGAACGGCGATTCGACCGATGTGACGTGCCACAGCGACCCGCCTTCGGGTCGTGGGGGTTCGAGGATACCCCGGCTTGGACGTTGTCGACAACGGTTATCGGACACCGCGGCACAGACAGACAACGGCCCAAGTGACGCGAGTGGACGACCGTCACTGGCCCTCGTTCATCCGCCCTTCCGTCGTACTGCGTCGCCTCCGGACCCGCACAATCGCGTCGGGGACTCGGAGGGACCGACCCTTTGTGGGACGGTTGCCCATCGTGGCCCGCCGGCCATCAAGGCAGGATTTATGATGGCCTGGTCAAACCTGTCAACTGATGCGCCCTCCATATGCCGCCCTGACCCTAGCAGCGGTACTCCTCGTGAGTGGGTGTCTCGGTCTCGGGGGTCCGTCTCAGCCCCCGAGTGACCAACGTGCTCTCGATGCCCTCGAACGAGCGCAAGTTGCCCTCGAAGACGTCGAGACCTACCGCGCGACAGTCGACGGACAGGTCGAGGCACGGTCGAACGACAACTCGCTCACCGTCGAATTCTCGATGGACGAGGAGACGAACGTCTCCACCCAAACGTCGAATGCGACGGTCGCCCTCACCGGACTGCCCGGACCAACAAACTCCAGAACGCTTTCGGTGCACGTGTTGGACTACACAGCGTATACCGAGTGCGCCCGGACGGGGTGGGGACGAACCAATCTCTCCCAGTCTCAGGACTGGGTCACGTACACATCGCTCGGCCAACAACTCGCGCTCCTCAATCGCACGAACGTCTACTGGGAGGGAGCAGAAGAGGTTGTTGACGCGGAGACGTCGGTCATTGAGGCACATCCGACGAAAGAGCAACTCCAGAATGGCTTGGCCATTCGTGGAGCGGGCGCCACGGACTTCGAAGGAGCGTCAGTGGACAATGCGACGGTGACCCTCTGGATCGACAACGACACCGATCGGCCGGTGCAGGCTCGTCGGCATATCGAGCTTTCGGGCGACGGCACGACCGCCACGGCAACGGCGACCTTCCGTTTCAGCGAGTACAACGAACCGACGCCGGTCTCGGTGGCGGCGGTCGACAACGTGTGGGAGACGAGCTGCCCCGGCGCGTGAGGAAACGGCTCGGGAACGATTGTCCTCACGAAGCGGGGACTGAGCGGCGTGCGTCGCTCCCAATGTCCACGTAGATACCGTCGATTCGGACGGTGAGCAGCATCGGGCTACTCGCGATTCATCCGTATACCCTTTCCAGCCCGCCCAGTGCACGTGACTGGTGACCCACCCATTCGGTCGGACTCCCCGAACAGTGAAGGGAGAACCGGGTCACGGTCGGGTATGCGCCGGCGCCACGTGGCAGCAGGGCGGATCGGTTCGCTGACGAGAATACCGTGTCGTATCGATGCAGCGTCAGGTGGGTCCGGATGACTCCCCCTGACGTCGACGCGCTCGTGTTCGACGTGTTCGGCACAGTCGTGGACTGGCGACGGGGCGTCATCCGGGATGGCGAACAGCTCACCGAGGCCAAGGGCCTCGACGTCGACTGGGCGGCGTTCGCCGACGCCTGGCGCGAAGAGTACATGCCCTCGTTGAACCGCGTCCGACGAGGCGAGATCCCCTGGCAGAACCTCGATGCCCTCCATCGCGATTCGCTCGAGGACCTCCTCGACCGCTTCGACGTGGCGGGTTTATCCGAGGCGGAAACGACACACCTCAACCGTGTGTGGCACCGCCTCGACCCCTGGCCGGACTCGATTCCCGGGCTGACGCGGCTCCGGTCGGACTACATTGTCGCCCCACTGTCGAACGGGCACGTCCGCCTCCTCACGAACATGGCCAAGCGCGCCGGGATTCCATGGGATCTGATCCTGTCGGCTGAGCTCTCGGGGCAGTACAAACCCGACGAGGCGGTCTACCTCACCGCGGTTGACTACCTGGACTGTGAGCCGGGAGAGGTCATGATGGTTGCCGCCCACGACATGGATCTCGACGCGAGTCGCGAGGCAGGCCTCCGGACCGCCTACGTGCACCGACCCCACGAGTGGGGACCCGACCACGCCGACAGTGTCGAGATGCCGGACGAGTCGGCGTACGACATCGTCGCCGAGGATATCGTTGATCTCGCGGGACAGCTCGGTGCCGACCCGGTGATCTGAGCCGATTTCGTTCCCTGAGGCCCAGGGGGGTCGGGCTCCACCAACCCACCGTTAGGGTCGGAACGTGGTGACGGCGGAGACGGGACCCGTCGCAAACATAGCCCGAGACGCACGGGCTGCACGCAGCGTCGACAGTTCGACCAGCGATTGCTCACCCGTCGATGCCTTTCTCCCGCTCGGGCGCCAATGGACCACACGATGGCCTCCGATGAGACGGCGCGTGTGCTGGGGACCGTCGAGCTCACCCGCGGGCTGACGATTCAGATGACTGCGATCGGCACACTCGGCGTCGTGGTCGGGTATTCGATTTTCGGTGGCCTGTACCAACTCGGCACCGGAGACACGGTGGGGTTCCAGTTTGTGCCCGCGACGCTCGGGTGGATCGCGATGCCACTCAACGTCCTTGTTCTCGTGTTCCTGGCGACGTTCTTTCTCGTCCCACACGAGTGGTTGCACGGGCTCGCCATCCGGTATTACGGGGGGACAGCCCAGTACGGGGTCGGACTCGCCCATTTTATCCTCCCGTACGCGTACACCTCGACCGACCACGAATTAAGCCGGAATCAGTTCATCGTCGTCCTCATGACCCCGCTGGTGGTGATGACACTGGTCGGTGTCCCGGCAATGCTGCTGTTCTCGTGGGACTGGCTCGTCTTGCCACTCACCCTGAACACGGCTGGTGCCGTGGCCGACGTGTGGATGACGGTGTCGCTCCTCGGGTATCCGGCCCACGTGCGCGTAGTCGATTTCGCGTCGGGCATCAGAATTCTCGGTCGCGAGACTGACGAACCGCGGGCGCTGTCCGTGACGGCAGTCGTCTGGGACGCCCTGGCTGGGGCGGCTATAGCCACTGTCGTCGGATTTCTCGCCCTCGCGATCGGCGGCCCGATCGTGCTGGCGGCGCTTGGTGTCGACTCGTTTACCCTCGGGACGCCCGGCACGATCACGTACCTCTTTTCGTTCGTCGACACGCCGACGGAGATAGCGCTCGGCGTCGGACCGGGCGTGCTCGGTCTGGGTGGGTGTGTGGGCCTCGTGTATGCCCTCGTGCGAACGTATCGTCGCCGTTCGTCCGAGCCTACACACGGTCCCTAGATCAGTGGAGGATTTGTCTGTTGGACGATGCCATGGAGGGAGTTCAGGGCCGATCCGTCGCGTGTGGCCAACCACGAGTCTGCCCGTCGAAGTGACTGTCCACTCGCAGATGCCGGGGTAAAGCCCTCCCACGGCCGGGATGACGAGCGGTCTCGGGCTGCACGATTGTGCGTCGTGATCGCTATCCTGGCGAGTCGTCGTCCCGGTTGAGACAGGGCCTGGAGGAGGACGCCACCACGCGGTGGCTCAATCGGATCGGCCTGTAATCGCGAAACCGCGTCGAGCGAGATGCTGCCCAGCCCGGTCATCGGATCGCGGTCGACCGATTGGCTCACAGCTCGCCGAGCGTCTCGAATCCGTCACGCACCAAATTGTTCGCCGCCTCGTGGTTTCCGGCTTCGGCTTCCTCGGCGCCCTCGAGGAGAGTCTCGTAGGCCTCAATGACCGTATCCACGAAACCGACCGTCTGAATGCTCTGTTCGCGGAAATTTTGCGGGGTGTGGGGGTTATCAACCACGTTCTCGAAGGCGGATTGAGCCGCTCTGGCACGCTCCAAGCCGGACTCCCATGCGTCTCGCGCGTCTCCGAACGCCTCGCTCTCGTAGTGTTCTTGCCCGGTTTCCAGTTGCACGAAGGCGAGATGCACGTTTTCGAATCCGACCAGATACTGGTTGGCTCCATCGATGGCCTGCCGATTCTCGAGGTCGATGTGGTCGAGCGGCTCTCCACTGTACGCTAAGTCGTCCGCCGCCAGCGCCTCGTTGTCGAGGGTCGCGTAGACCGTTTCCATATCATCGAGTACGCCACGAATATCTTCGATCACTCCCTGGGCCTCGCCGTACGTCTCCGCGGCTCGCTGGTGCTGCTCGGCTTCACTGAAGGAACCAGCATCCGATATCACCTGAAAGGCCGTAGTCACCCCCTCGTAGTAGGCGAGACACAATTCCTGAAAATCTGCGACAGTCCGAACGGTGGCAATTTGTTGGATGAGATCGCCGGACGGCTCTGCCGCCGACTCGGCGGCATCGAGATCTGCTCGCGCCGAGCGAACGCTGGCTTGCAGTGTTTCCACTTCCGACGATTCGTACGATGTCTCCGCCCACTCGTCGAGTGTGGACTTGGTCTCGACGAGCGTCTCCACAGCCGCGTCGTAGTGTGACAGTGCCTGCTCGTTCGGCGTATCCGCTGTCGCTGCGGGCGACGGTGATTCGTCGGCTGTGGGCGTGGGATCTCCGGCGGACTCGTTCCCCGAACAGCCGGCGAGCGTTCCAACGGCAAGCGTGGGGATGACCGAAATGAGGTGGCGGCGTTTCACGATCGACAGTGCTCCCCGATTTCACCGTGTTAAGGATAAACCTTTGCCGTGTGTCTCCGGAGCCCCCGACTTTGCCGGCGTCGCAGTTCTGTATTCAGGATCCGACCGCTCGCGACCGATGGCGTTCCCTCGAAGACTCATTGGGCCCCCCACCTAACGGACCGACATGGGTGGCTCCACACTCCTCGTCACGATGCCCGTCGAACCCGAGCAACGAGAGACGACCGAGGCCGAACTGTCCGCGGCGATCGACTGTCAGTACCTGGAGGACCTTGATGGAGACGAACGAGCGGGGGCTGTCGCCGACGCCGATGGACTCCTCTCGCAGGTGCCACACGACGAGCTCGATCAGGAAGAACTCGACCGCCTCCACGCAGACCAGGTCATGCAGGTGGTCTTGGCAGGCGTCGACCATCTCCCCTTGGACCAGCTGCCGGACGGGCTCGTGATCCAGAACAACGCGGGGGCCCACGCCGAGCCAATTGCCGAGCACGTCTTGGCCATGTATTTCGCCCTGTCCAAGCGGTTGCGCATCGAACACCAGAAACTCCAGGCGGGGGAGTTCGACCAGTTTCGACCGAACCGCCGGGTCGACGGCTCGACATGCGGCATCGTCGGGTTCGGCGGGATCGGGCAGGCGACGGCTCGCCTGCTGCAGTCGGTCGGCGTCTCCGTGTGTGCAATCAATCGCAGCGGCGAGGCCGAGACACCCGTGGCGTTTCTCGGCACCCCGGACGACCTCGAATACGTCCTCCGCCGGGTGGACGGGCTCGTTCTCTCGGCGCCGTTAACGCCCGAAACTCGGAGTTTGATCGGCCGCGAACAACTGCGGTGGCTGCCCGACGACGGCGTGGTGATCAACATCGCCCGGGGCGAGTTGATCGACCAGGCGGCCCTCTACGAGCACCTCCAAGACAACCCCACGTTCCAGGCCGGCATCGACGCGTGGTGGACGGAACCGATCCGCCACGGGAGCTTCGAGATGGCGTACCCGTTCCTCGATTTGCCGAACGTGATCGGATCGCCCCACAACGCTGCTCAGGTCCTGGGAATTAGCGACCAGAGCCTGCAGCAGGCGGTGCAGAATGTGTTTGAGGCCCTGACGACCGGCGAATATACCAACGTGGTCGATCGGGCGCTCGGCTACTGACGCAATCCTCCACACGGCACGGATGGCAGTGACAGGGACCGGTGTTGGTTGGCTCGCTACTGACGGGACCCGGTCACCGTTTCGTCCAGCGACATCAATTCCGGATCTCGCCAGGGTTAAGGCAGTCCCCGTCAGGAACGCGTTATGGGTCCCGCCGTTCGGCCTGTCCTGCTCGGCCAGTCTCGATCTCCTCGCTCCCGATACGGTGCCCTTGGCATATCACTCGTCCTGTTCGTAACGACGTTCGCGGCGTACGCTGTGGGTATCTTCGCCGTCGGTGGTGGCGTAGTCTTCGTGCCTGGGCACGCGGCGCTGGTCGGCCTTCTCGCGGCCGGTTGGGCCGGCTATTGCCGCCGGGGCCTGGTCATCGCGTGGCTACTTGCCTACGGTCCGTTGTTCGGATACCTCGCGGATCACTACCTCCTCGGCCTCTCCGGCCGTCCGTTTGCTGAGCGCGTGGCGGCGTTGGTTGACCTTGATGGATTGCTGGTGATGGGTTTCGAGGCACTCGTGTTCGGGACGATCGGCTTTTCCATGGGCGCGATCGCTCACTGGGGGATCAGGCGTATTCTGGACAATTCCGCGCCCGTCGATACCCGATAACGCCCGACTGCGGCTCCCGGTCGGTCGCTGGGAGGTCTCTCCCCGCCCACGTGGCAGTCGCACCGTCCGTCGATGGAGCCGGATACCTCGTGGTGTCCCCCGGTACTGCTCTGGCTGGGCAGTGCTGGGACTGTCACGAGACACCGCATCGGTCCCCGCTTGCAGTGTTCGGTGAGTTGACTGGCGTGGGGGCCGTCCCGCTGACGCTACTGGGGAATGGGCAACTGACCACTCATCTTTGCAGCCCCAGCGGGAGACGGTTCACCGATCAGAAACCCTGGCAGACCAGGGCGATATCCGCGGCCGGTCGAAGCACTGATGGGTCGGTCTCCTGAGTCTACGCCATGAGCGACGACGTGGAATCGAACGTTCCGCCAGCCGGGGACGGGGGCGACCCGATTCCGCTCGAATCCATCCCACTCCACTCGACAAATCTCCTCACCGTCCTGGATCCGTCCGGGATTATCAAGTACGAGAGCCCCTCGATCGAACGACTGTACGGGTACGAGCAAGACGCCCTCGTGGGTGACCAGGTTGCGGACTATTTCCACCCGGACGACCGCGACCGGGTCATGCAGGCCTTCCATCGGTTGACCACCAGTGACGAGTATACGGTCGAAACGGTCGAGTATCGCCACGAACAGGCCGACGGAACGTACACGTGGGTCGAATCCGTGGGCGCAGCCAATCCGACTCCCGAAGGCTACTACGTGATCAATTCACGTGACATCTCGGACCGGAAGGCCCGCGAACAGGAACTCGAGTCCACGAACGAGCGCCTCGAACAGTTTGCCGACATCGTCTCACACGACCTTCGGAATCCACTCACGGTCGCCCAGGGACACCTGGAACTGGCCAGGGATGCCGCGCCGAGCGAGCACCACGACGCGGTTGCCACGGCGCTGGAACGGATGGAAGGACTCATCGAGGACCTCTTGCGATTGGCCAAACAGGGCGGGACGATCGAGGAATTCCACACTGTTGACGTCGCCGAGATCGCGGAGCAGAGTTGGCAAAACGTGACGACCGGCGACTGCGAACTTGTGACTGCGATCGATCGTCCGATCCGTGCCGACCGGTTTCAAATGGCCCAGTTGCTCGAGAACCTGATTCGAAATGCCGTCGAACATGGTGGGGAAACGGTGACTGTCGGCGATCTTGAAACTGACAGCGGCTTCTACATCGAAGACGACGGACCCGGGATCGCCGAGAGCAGACGCGAGCAGGTGTTCCAGACCGGCTATTCGACCGCCGACGAGGGGTTCGGTCTGGGACTTTCGATCGTCGCCGACATCGTCGCAGCCCACGGCTGGAACATCACGGTGACCGACGGGAGTGACGGCGGGGCCCGATTCGAGATCACTGGCGTCGAGTTTGCGAACTGACACCACTGTAACCCGGGGACGCCCACGAGCCTCCACAAGGCCATCTCCCTACGAACCCACGGACGTCCGTCGGTGTCTGCGAATCGCGATCCCGATCACGAGGACGCATATCGCAATTCCGATTCCGACCACCCCGGCGATCCAGTAGCCGAGCAGTTCGCCGAGCCCGACACCGTAGAGCCCGACGAGCAGGGCGAGGACGACGTACTGGAGTCGTTCGATCCGGCGGAACCGCTCCTGGAGGGCTGGCTCGTCCATATCGGGCCGCAATCGCGTGCAGCCAAAAAGGTGTCCGTCTGACTCATTCCCGTAGCTGCCTGGTGGATCGATCCGCCGGCCACTCCGGTGCGTGGTACCGATGCCAGTGTCGACCGGTCCGGGTCCGGACTTCACTTGGGGGGCCGGATCGCGGAGTATAACAGTCCACGGACGGTGTGGATTGGCAATGGCAGACATCGACATCTCCGGCGACGGGCCGGAAGCCGGGTCGTCGGCTCCCGGTTCGGCACTGATGTACTTTCTGGGGACTAGGCTGGTGATCCTCGTCATGGTGCTCGCCGGGCTGTACCTCACGCGGCCGCTCTGGCACGGCATGGTCTACAGCATGCTCTTCTCGCCGGCCGGACTGGTGCTGTACGGGGGCAGTAGCATCGCGGCACTGGTCCTCTGGTTCGTTCCGCCGGGGCGGCTGGCCCGGGGTGACGATGCCACCCAGCGGGTGTCCGTGCTGCTCGAGGACGAAGAGACGCCGGTCGCCGACTGGCTATTGGGTGGCGGGTCTTCGAGACGAAAACTCCGATTGTTTGCGACGGTCGTCGGCATCTTACTCGTCCTCTCGATTCTCGTCAGCATCCCCGCCGGTGCGCTCGAACAGCGGACGCTCGCCCAGCAGACGATGGCAGAGGCGACGGAAGTCGAGGAATTTCCACAGGCCAACCCGAACAACCCTCGTGTGGTGCCACGCCGAGTCTCTGACGTCTCGACTCGCGGCGCCGTCTCCTACCGCCAACACCGGCTTGGGACCAGCGACATCGCCAGACAGGAAGACGGTTCGCTCGCCTGGTCTTACGCGATCCAGCCCGATGGGGCCCGGAACAAGCTGTTCGAGCACCAGCGTGGCGTCCTCGTCGCCAACATGACCTCGATGGACGACCGCCAGACGGCCGTCTACGAGGAAGAGTTCACGTTCGGCGAGGGCATGTACCTTCACCGATCGTCGGACTGGAATCTCAAATTAACCGACTACTTCGCGAAGTACAACGACGACGCCGTCGAATTCAGCCACGACGGCCGGCCGTACATGTACTATCCCAAAACCGGCCACGAGTGGCACCTCCTCCCGTTCCCGCACACCACGCCGACGTGGAACGGCGGGGCACTCGTGGCTCCGGACGGCGACATCGAGCACCTCTCGCCGGCGGATGCGCAGAATCACGAGGTCCTCGACGGCCAGCGCCTCTATCCGATCACGCTGACCTTCGACGAGATGAACTCGCTCGGGTACCGTGAGGGGATCGTCAACCAGCTGCCCGTCGTCGGCGCTCACGAGGGCGAAATCGAGCTCGCGAACCTCCCGGCTGGTGCCGACAACGAGCAGCCGTTCGTGATCGACCTCGAGGGCGAACAACTGACCTACGTGACGGCCATGGAACCGTACGGGGCTGACACGCGTGGATTGGACGAGGTCTGGTTCGCGGACGCTGACACGGGTAGGTACACCTTCTTCGGCACGGACGAGGAGACGCTCACGGGCCCGGAACGGGCGATGGGCATCGCACGATCGGCGGATTCGCGCACGAACTGGGGCGAGAACTTCGTCGTCACCGAGCCCGTCCCGGTGACTGTCGACGGCGACCTGTGGTGGCACCTCAAGGTGTCGCCGACCGACTTCACTGACGTGACCCGTAACGTCTTCGTCAACGCCGATACCGGCGAGGCAGTCGAAATTCGGGAGGACAGCGAGGTCCGGGCGTTCATCCGCGGTGACGTTTCCGGTGACGAATTGGGCGGGAACGGGACGAACGTCGAACCGGCGCCGGACGACGAGGACGTGGCGTACTACGTCCTCGTGACCGACTCGGACGGGAACGTCATCGAACGCATTCCGATCCAGCCGGGCCAGGACGTCTCGATTGTCGGTCCGGACGACGAGCGGGTCAGCGAACAGAACGAGACTGACGGGTGACGCCGGGTCTGACGACCGGCCGGGGATCGCACCGGACTGGCCGTACGCGTGAATCGGTTTCCGGGACGATTCGGCGTCCGTGCATCGAGGGTGTGACGAGTGCTCAGCGGGGCTCGACGCGCATCCACACCGGGTTGGTCGGTCGCGTGGTAATCGTCGACGCCACCTCGAAGTCCGTCTCCGGGTCGAGTTCGAGGTGAGTGTCCTGATAGAGTGACGCGAGCACACATTTCGCTTCCATGAGCGCGAACCGGTCGCCAATACACCGGCGTGGGCCGGCCCCGAACGGGAAGTATGCCAGTCGGGGAAGTTCCGATCGGAATCCGTCGGTCCATCGGTCGGGAGCAAACACCTCCGGGTCGTCGTACCACCGGGGGTCCCGGTGGACGACCCACGGGGGCATCGAGATTGTCGCGCCGCGGTCGATGCGGTAGCCTCGAATGTCGACACTGTCGACCGGTTCGCGGTGGATGTCGCTGGCGGGCGGGTACAGCCGGAGTGCCTCCGTGATCACCCGTTCGGTATACGCAAGGTCGTCGACTCTCGCCATCGAGAGGCGGTCGCCCCCCAGTTCGCGGTCGAGTTCGTCGACGAGGCGATCCTCGACCGGTGGGTGTGTCGCCAGGAGAAAACACGTGAACGTTAGCGCCTGCGCCGTCGTCTCGTGGCCGGCCACGAGAAACGTCATCACCTCGTCGTGGAGGCGTTGCGCGCTCATTGCATCGTCGGCGGCGAGGAGGCGCGAGAGGACGTCGTCGCCGTCCGGATCGGTCTGACGCTCGGCAATGATCCGGTCTACGATCCCCTCGAGATTCGCGAGCGCCTGGCGAAACCGCCGGTTCCCGGGCGTGGGCGACCAGGCCGGGAGGAGCTGGTACCACGGACTCCCGAGCCGATCGAAGACGATATCGAGTGTCTCGCCGATCCGTTCGATGTCGGCCGCCACGTCGACGCCGAGCAGGGCGCGGGCCACGATGTCGAGCGTCAGTGAACGCATCGTTTCGTTGATGTCGATCTTCTCGCCATCGGACCATGTGGCTTGCAGTCTGTTGGTCGCCTCGATCATCAGCTCCCCGTAGTGCTCGATTCGGTCGGGGTGAAACGCCGGTTCGATTCGGCGTCGCTGCTCCCGCCAGACCGCGCCGTCGCTGGTGAACAACCCATCGCCGGCCACCGGCCCGAGCACGTTTTTGGTCAGGTGGCTCTTGGTGAAATTCTGATTGTTGGCGACGAGCACCGCCTCGATGTCGTCCGGGTGATTGAGCTGGTAGATCGGCTCGGAGAGAAATTCGTAGTAGACGATGTCGCCGTACTCACGCCGGTTCTCGAGCAGGAAGTCGAGGGCGCGTCGCGACTCGAGGGCAGTGCCGATGATCGGGAGTCCGGCCGGGCCAGATGGGGTGTCGGAGGTCATACGAGAACAGCGCGGACACCCACCGCTTCAGCGGTGGGAGGAAGCGCGTTTGTCTGCCTATCCATCGGCCGTCGTTGGCAGGGCCGACTCCCCCGCCGTAGTATAATTTTAAAAGGCATACCGGGACCAACGATCGTATGGAGGTGCGGCGCACGGTCCCGGACACACACGAGGTGACCGCGAGCG
>CAYLJD010000022.1:0-32135 GCA_964383875.1 uncultured Halobacteriales archaeon | reverse complement strand
AACGCCTGGTTCCGGACCAGATGGTCGGGGGTTCAAATCCCTCGCCGCCCGCTGTGTGGTGGGTGCAGCGTTGATCCGAGAACGGCCACCGATCACTCCGCTCGCCGTTCGACGTCGTGCCGGCCGAACCCGTACCGGAGCCAGTTTGCGAGTCGCCGCGAGAACCGGCCCTGTTCCCCCGACCGACTCGCGAAGCGCTCGGCGAGTGCGGCGTAGATGAGCGGCACTGGGACCTCCTGATCGAGTGCCTCCTGGACTGTCCAGGTTCCTGTCGATCCCCCCGCGACGTGGTCCGCGACGTCACCGAGATGGTTGCCCTCAGTATCGAAGGCCTCCTCGCAGAGTTCGAGGAGCCACGAGCGCACGACAGCACCGTGGTTCCAGGTACGAGCGACGGCTTCGAGATCCAGGTCGTACCGCCCCTCGGCGAGCAGTTCGAACCCTTCGCCGTAGGCCTGCATCAGGGCGTACTCGACACCGTTGTGGACCATCTTGACGTAGTGACCAGCGCCGGACGGCCCGAAGTGTTCGTGGCCAGCCGGCCCCGTCGCCACCGCGTCGAAGACCGGCTCGAGTTCCTCGTACGCCCATTCGGGACCGCCGATCATGAGCGAGAAGCCGAGATCGGCGCCAGCCGGGCCGCCACTGGTCCCACAGTCGAGATACGCAGCGGTAGTCGTCTCGGCCCGACGAATCGAGTCCTCGAAATGGGAGTTTCCCCCGTCGACGACGATGGCATCGTCGTCGAGATGTGGCTCGAGGTCGGCAAGCGCGTCGTCCACTGGCTGGCCGGCGGGGACCATCAGCCAGATTCGCAACGGGTGGGCGAGGTGGGCGGCGAGGTCGGCAATCGACGACGCGGGCGTGGCACCGGCGGCCGCGGCCTCGTCGACAGCCGCCTCGTCCACGTCGAAGGCGGCGACCTCGTGACCGTCGTCCATCGCCCGGTCGGCGACAATCTGGCCCATCCGGCCGAGTCCGACGACGCCGAGTTCCATACTCGACCCTCTCGTGGCCAGTAAGTAGGGATTGTGGTTTGTGGGGGACCCGGCGGAGCGGTGACCGGGCTCCGTTGCCCGGTGGTCGCCGAATTCACGGTCGGCAGGTGGCCGAACTTGACAGGAACCCCAACGGCCTCGGCGGGAGACAGCGCCTGTGTGCCGCCTCGTCTTGCTGTCGACGCGCCACAGCTAAGCGAACCCTTTATACTCGCGACAATCAAGGCTCGGATCATGGACGCGATCCGACCGGCAGTACGCCGGTAGGCCCTGTCGCCCCCGCTTCTCGAGTCGACGACCTGAGACCGCGATCCACCACACATGACCGAGCTACCGGACACGTACGATCCAGACACCGTCGAAGCGACGTGGCGCGAGCAGTGGCAGGAGTCGGCCGTCTACGAATACGAGGACACAGGCGCCACAGACTACGTGGTCGATACGCCCCCGCCGTACCCCACGGGGAACCTCCACCTCGGCCACGCCCTCCAGTGGACGTACATCGACTTTGCGGCCCGGTACCACCGGCTGGCTGGCGACGACGTGCTGTTCCCACAGGGATGGGACTGCCACGGCCTCCCGACGGAGGTCAAAGTCGAGGAGGAGCAGGACATTCACCGGACGGACGTCTCCCGGGAGACGTTCCGCGAGATGTGCATCGAGCACACCGAATCCCAGATCGAAGCCATGAAGGAGACGATGCTGGACCTGGGGTTCGGCATCGACTGGTCGGCCGAGTACCGGACGATGGAGCCGGCCTACTGGGGCACGACCCAGCGGTCGTTCGTCGAGATGGCCGACGCGGACTACGTCTACCGGGACGAGCACCCGGTCAACTGGTGTCCACGCTGCGAGACCGCGATCGCCGACGCCGAGGTCGAGACCGAGGAAGGGGTCGACGGCACGCTGTACTACATCACGTTTCCGGGCGTCGGCAACGCGGACATCGAGATCGCGACGACCCGACCCGAACTGCTCGCGGCCTGCGTCTCCATGGCGGTCGATCCCGACGACGAGCGCTACCAGGACCGGATCGGCGACACCTTCGAAGTTCCTTTGTTCGGACAGGAAGTCGAACTCCTCGCCGACGAGGCTGTCGACGGTGACTTCGGGACCGGCGCGGTCATGATCTGTACGTTCGGCGACAAGCAGGACGTCACGTGGTGGGCGGAGTACGATCTCGACGTGCGGCCGGTGTTCACCGAGGACGGTCACCTCGGGGACCTCGCGGGCGAGTACGCCGGCCTGACGATCGACGAGGCCAAAACGGCGATCGCCGAGGATCTCGACGACGCCGGGTCCCTGACCCGGACCGAACCGACGGAACAGAACATCGGGACGTGCTGGCGCTGTGACACGCCGATCGAGATCCTCTCGAAGGAACAGTGGTTCATCGAGGTGCGGTCGGACGAGATCCTCGCGTGGGCCCAGGACGTGGAGTGGATTCCCGAGCACATGTACGACCGGCTGGAAGACTGGACCGAGGGGATGGACTGGGACTGGGTGATCTCCCGCCAGCGGGTCTTCGCGACACCCATTCCCGCCTGGGAGTGTACCGCCTGTGGGACGTGGCACGTGGCCGAGACCGACGAGGTGCCCGTCGACCCAACCGAAGCGGATCCGGCCGTCGGCGATTGCCCGGACTGTGGGGCGAGCGAGTGGACGGGCGAGACGGACGTGATGGACACGTGGATGGACTCGTCGATCACGCCACTGTGGATCCGCGGGTGGCCGGAGGACATCGATCTCGACGCGTTCGACCCCACATCGCTCCGGCCACAGGGCCACGACATCATCCGGACGTGGGCCTTCTATACGCTCCTCCGGACGGGCGCGCTCACCGACCAGCCCCCCTGGGAGGACATCCTCATCAACGGGATGATGTTCGGACCGGACGGCAACAAGATGTCCAAATCGCGGGGCAACGTCGTCAACCCGGAGGAAGTCATCGAAGAGTACGGCGCCGACGCGCTCCGGCAGGCGCTCGCCCTCGGTGGCCAACCGGGCAGCGACGTCCAGTACCAGCCAAAAGAAGCCACGTCGGCAGCCCGCTTCCAGACGAAAGTCTGGAACATCACGCGCTTTGCCGCCCAGCACCTCGAGGCGGACACGCCGTTTCGGGAGGATCCCGCGTACCGCGACGCCGACGAGTGGATCCTCTCGCGGTGTACGCGCGTGGCCGACAGCGTGGCCGACTCGATGGACGACTACCGATTCGACGCGGCGCTCCGTGAACTCCGCGAGTTCGTCTGGCACGACCTCGCCGATGACTACTTGGAACTCGTCAAAGGACGGCTCTACGAGGGCCGACCGGGCGAGCGCAACGCCGCGCGACAGGCACTCGCGACGGCCCTGTCGGCCTCGCTCCGGATGCTCTCCCCGTTCGCCCCGTTTCTCACCGAGGAAGCCTACCGGGCCCTTCCGACGACCGACGGGAGTGTGCACGCGGCCGACTGGCCGGCGTTGGCGATGGCCGACTCGGAGAGCGAAGCGGCAGGCGCCCTCATCGCCGACGTGGCCTCGACCGTCAGGGGCTGGAAATCCGACGAGGGCATGGCCCTGAACGCGGAGCTCTCGAAGGTCGAGGCCTATCCGGACGAGGCCCCCGAGCGTGCGGTCGATACCTACGACTTGAGCGAGACGCTGAACGCCCCGGTCCACGTCCGGGCTGGCGTCCCCGCGGTCGACCTCGTGCCTGTGGCGGTCGAACCGGATCACGCAACAATCGGCCCCGAGTTCCGGGATCGCTCGGACGCCGTCGTGGCCGCGCTCGAATCGATGGATCCGGCCGAAGTCAAGCGCCAGAAGGAGCGGACGGACGAGATCGAGGTGGATGTTGGCGGTGAAGTCGCCGTGATCCCCGGCGAGGCGGTCGAGATCCGCGAGGAACACCGCGCGGAGTCAGGCGAAGAGGTCATCGTCCTCGAGGCCGACCGGGCGACGGTCCTCGTCTATCCGTGAAACGCAGCCGTTGTGTCGCGTGTTGAAAACCCGGTACAGTACGCCGATAGCATCGGCTCGTCAGTGAGTCATCGAAAGGTGGAAAGGATGTGGGGGTGGGGGTGGGGTGGCACCCGAATGGGTGCATTTTCAGTTTTGAACTTGATAATAAAGAAGCTTGCGCTTTCCAAAATGCGCACGGGGGATCCGCCGCGTAGGAGTAGCATACTTCTACGGGGGCGACCTACGACCGCTCGTGACGACGATCCCACTCGACGTCGCGGAAGATGCGCCCCAGATTCGTCGAGTGGAGCGTGCGGACTTACTCGCTGTCTTCCGGATCGAACAGGCCGCCTTTCCCCAGCCATGGCCCTACAGCGCCTTCGAGACACACCTCGGCGCAGACGGCTTTCTGGTCGCCGTCGACGACGGTGTGTGTGGCTACATCGTTGCGGACACCGTGCCCAACCACGGGCGCCCGATCGGGCACGTGAAGGACCTCGCGGTGGCCACCGATGTCCGCGGCCGGGGGATCGGCAGTCGCCTCCTGCAGCGGGCCCTCGGCGTCCTCGGCGCCAAGGGGGTGTCGACTGTCAAGCTGGAGGTCCGCGAGACGAACGAGGCGGCCCGCGGCCTCTACCGCGAGTTCGGCTTCGAACACCGCCGGACACTCCCCGACTACTACAGCGACGGCGAACACGCACTGGTCCTTGTCAGGGAGCTTTAGGCGCTGGCGTGCGAAATCCCTGTATGGGCTTTGCCTGTCCGGTCTGCGAGACGCCACAGGCCGACGCCGGCCACCTCGCGAACCACCTCGCGTTCACTGCCATCGCGCGTGGCGGCGACCACGAAACCTGGCTGGACGAACGGGTCCCCGGCTGGGATGAACTGGGTGAGGCCACACTCGCCGAGCGTGTCGTCGAACACGCCGCCGAGACCGAGTATCCGCAGGTTTTCGAGGACACGACCGGCGATCAGGCACCGGCGGAGAGGGGGCACCCCCCATCATCTTTTGCAGAGATACCCGAGACGGACGCTGACGTCGAGGCGGTCGTCGAGGAGGCCCGAGAACTGACGAGACGTCGCCGCGACGAGTCCGAAACCGAGTAGTCTGCGCCGGCCAGAGAGCCGGGCATGGAAACCGTCGGGTTGTTCGCCCCGGAGGACATGGCGGCGGTCCAGGATCGGTACGCCGCGGTCGAGCCAGCAGCCGCTGTCGCGGCCACCGAGGTGGCCAATGCCCTCGACGTGGATCCGGATCAGGTCGATGACGACGTCGAACTCGTCGCCCGGGAGGCGATTTTCGCGTCGTTACTGGCCGTCCACGTAGGCACGCGTGACGAGTACGAGGAGTGGATCGCGGGAAGGGACCGGGGGACGACGCTTCTCGGCAGTGAACACGTCTCCCACGTGGCCTGGCACGACGCCCCCGTCGCCGGTGTGGTGATCGGCGCGACGTTCGAATCCGAACAGGCGGCCGCGGTCGGGACGCTCCGTCGGCAAGCGTTCGCCCGGGTATACCGTGAGGTGGTGTGATGCGACGGGTCACCCGCCGGTTCACCATCGCCCTGGCGGTGATCCTCGTGGCTCTGCTCGCCCTGGGGGCCGTCCCGGGACTCGTTCGGTGGGGGGCGCCCTACCACCTGGCGGCGACCCCGACCGAGAACCGGACGTCGATTGACGCGACTGACCTCCCGGAACGGCGATTTCCGTACACGACAGCGGCGCTACGCAATGCGTCGGCTGACCGGGGTGGTCGGTCGGGCCCATACTGGCGTGGGCCTGTCGGCCTCAAAGAGGCGTTCACACACTCCCCGTTCGACGAGGTGGCCGCCCTGTCGGGCCGCGAACCCGACGCGACCGCTGACGACGCGGTGTTCGTCCGGGTGAACGGCACGGTCTACCGGCTGGAGGTCTCGCGGGAGGGAGCCACGTGAGTGACGACGAGCCGCCGTATGCGGGTGGACGGCCGCCGAGCGGCTCGACGTACCCGCCACCGTCGGCCGGCGACTGGCCGGTCCTTGAGTCTGTCGTCGAGTACGACACGCCCTGGTATACCGGCGGCTACGACCTCGTCGAGCAGCCGGACGGCACGGAAAAGCGATACTACTGGGCCGAACTGGTCCCGGCCGCTGTGGTCGTCGCGGTCGCGGACGGCGCGGTTGTCATGGTCGAGCAGTACCGGCCACCAATCCGCGAGCGACACCTTGAGCTCCCGGCCGGCATCGTCGAGCCGGGCGAGTCCTACACGGCAGCTGGCGAACGCGAACTTCGCGAGGAAACGGGGTACGCGGCCGCCGGCGTCTCGCTGCTCTCGGAGTTCTGGGTCGCGACCGGGGTGCTCAGACACCGCCGTGGGATCGTCTTCGCGGAGGGACTTGAGCCGGTCGCCCAAGAGCTCGACGACAACGAGTTTCTGACGGTCCGATCCGTTCCGGTCGACGAGGCTCTTGCGGCAGCCCGCGGCCCACGGGCTCACGACGCGACGCTCGAGGGTTTACTTCTGGCTCGCGAGGAAGGACTGTTGTAGTCCGTCAGGCGTTTATCGGCCCGCCGCTAGAGCCCGGGGTATGGACGGGGAGATCGATCCGGCATCGCTACAGGAGCTGCTCGAGTCCGATGAGCCGCCACTGCTCCTCGATGTCAGCCCGGCGGCGGCCTACGAGGCGGGCCACGTCCCCGGCAGCGAGCACGTCCCGCTCGCGGAGCTCCCGGCCGAGATCGATCGGATCGCCGACGCGGACCGTGTCGTCACCGTCTGCCCCCACGGACTGGCGAGTGTCAAGGCTGCTCGCATCGTCTCGGCGTACGAGAACTTCGACGGGACGGTCGAGAGCCTGGCCGGAGGGTTCGAGGCCTGGGACGGCCCGATCGAACGCGGGGCGGAACCAGAGGACGCGGCCGACGCTCCGTTCTAGTGGCCGCCGTGCGCCGGAACGGCCCGACGGATAACCCGGACTAGACCCCCAGCGCGTCCGCCAGCCCGTGAAACGTCTCGACCGTCAGGTCGGGCTCGCCGTCGAAGGGTTCCCAGGGGCGCCCCTTGCGGTCGACCCGAACCCCTTGCATGCCGGCGTGTTGGGCGCCCATGACGTCGAACCAGCCAGCCGTGACGTGGGCGATCTGGTCGATAGGGGTCCCCGTCCGGGCGGAAGCGTGGCGGTAAATCTCCGCCGCCGGTTTGAACGTCTCGACCTCGTCGGCACTGATCGTGTCCGCGAGTAGATCGCCGATCGCCGCTGCATCGACCATCGAGTCGAGCATCTCGGGGTTCCCGTTGGAGACGACGTAGGTCTCGTAGCCGCCATCCCGGAGTCGTTCGATTCCGTCTCTCACGTCCGGAAAGACGTCGAGATCGTGGTAGACAGCAAGAATCGCATCACGCTCGTCGTCCGATATGTCCACGTCGTGCGCAGCCAGCGCGTACGTGAGCGCGTCACGGTTCATCTCGTAGAACGGTTGGTACGCGTCGGTGTCGTTGGCGACGAACGTGTACATGAGCGACCGGCTCCGCCAGAGCCGCGAGACCGACCGGGGTGACTCCACCCGGTCGGCGAGTGCTTGTTCAGCGGCCTCCACGTCGACGATGGTGCTGTAGGAGTCGAAGGTGACCGTCTCGACTCGTTCGGGCTCGAAGGCCATGGACGCCATACAATCACCGGCGGTAAAATGTCACTGGGGGTGTGTGGCCGACGAACGATGGTGCTCAACGCTGTGAGAGGTGGATGGTGGCTCGGGAATCCTGTCTCATCAGACGGGGCTCAGTGGGGGTAACGTCTCGTCATTGCCACCGCGTGCGGGTTGGTGCCGCGGTGGTAAAAGTCCCGACCCTTGGGAACTCACGCACGCAACGGCACGTCCCCGTCCAGTGTTCGGTGCCCCTGCTCGGCAAGGACGAAGGGGAGCAGTTCCATGGCCGGGTACGAGTCCTTTGCCTTGGCCGGCGCTTCGAGGTACACCCGGAAGAATCCCTCGCAGATGACCGCCAGCTTCAGGGCTCCCAGGGCGCGGTAGAACTGGTCGTGCCGGTAGGTCCGGCCGGTCGCGGTTTCGTAGCGATCGACGATCTCGCCACGGCCAGGGGTGTCGGGATGGGTCGTGAACGCTGTGTATTCCTCCAGGTAGACTTCCACGATGGGGAAGAAGTCGTGGTCGTCGTAGGTGGCGCGGAACTCGTCGGTGATATACGTGGGATCGGCCGCGTGGGACCAGTACGAGAGCAACCACCCGAGATCTGCCAGCGGGTCGCCGCGACCGGCCATCTCCCAGTCGAGGATCCCGGTCACCGCCAGGTCCTCGCCCGGGCTCACGAGGATGTTGTCGGGTTTGAAGTCGCCGTGGACCAGCGTCGCGTCGACCGACGGGTCGGGGCGTTGGTCGGCCACCCGGTCGAGCAGGCCGTGGAGGGCGTCGACCCGTCTGGTGTCGGTGGTGACTGTCTCGGCCCACGCCAGCTGTCGGCGCAGCGCCTCGAGCCGGTCGGTCAGGTAGCCGCCACTCGTGGCCGGGTCATCCGCGAAGGCCGCCGGTGGATCGATCGCGTGGATTCCAGCGAGCGCGTCGACGATGTCGTCGACGAGCTGTGTTCGAGCCGACCGGGTATCGAACCGGTCGGGCAGGGCGCCTTCCAGCACGTCGCCTGGGACGTACTCGAGGACGAGAAACGACTCCCCGATGACGGACGCCGGTGCTCGGTGAGAGACAGCGGGGGCAGGGACGTCAGTGGCTGCCGCACTCGCCAGGGCGGCAGCCTCGCGGTCCATTGCAGCCAGTAGCTCGGGTGCCGGCGACGTCGTTGGCGGGATTCTGAGCACGTACCGGTCGCCGTCCCACCGCAGTTCGAGCGTTTCGTTCGCGTTGCCGCCAGCGAGCTCGGTGATCTCGACGCGATCGGCCGGTCCGAGTTCGGCCGTCAGGTGTTCGACGAGCGCCGTCGGATCCGCGATGCGATCGACCGCCACCTCGACGTCCATGCCTCCCGGGCGGACCGGCCGGGACAAAACGTTTTGCCGGGTGCCCCGCAACGCCGGGCATGGACGCCCGAGACGAATTCTTTCACGTCCCTGGGACTGACGAACACTGGTCGGAGAGTCACTATCTGGACGTCGTGGATGACGCCATCCAGGTCCACGCGCGGTTGGGATTCTATCCGAACCAGGACGCCGCGAACGTCTTCGCCTACGTCATCGACGGCGAGACCATCTACGCGATTCGCGACGAGTCGGTCGACCCGGCGACGGTTCACGGGACGACTGTCGACGCCACTGATCTCAGGTTCGAGCTCGTCCCCGAAACCGTCGGGCAAGCGTGGCGGGTCCGACTGGCCGGGACAGCGACCAAATCGACGAGTGCCAGCCAGGTAGTGGCCGGGGAGGGCGAGCCGGTGGACATTGACTGCGAGTTCGTCTCCCGCGCCATACACGAGCCGTTTCTATACTCGGAGGGAGCCGTCTGGACCGGTGACCAGGGGGCGGATCGCTACGAGGTTGCCACCCGGGTCGAGGGGGAGGTGACGATCGGGGCCGACGAGGCCGAGACGATTGCGTTCGAGGGCCCCGGCGAGCGTGACCACTCCTGGGGGCCTCGCGACTGGACGAGCGGCGAGTGGCTCTGGATCTCCGGCGGGTTCGACGACGGCACCGCCTACAACCACCTCTCGGCGTGGCCGGCCGGGGAGGCCAGTGTCGATCCCCCGGTCATCAACGGCTTCTGGTTCGACGGCGAGGCTGTCCATCCGATTACCGACGCGACCGTGTCCGCAACACCGCCGTTCTCTGCCGAGACCGCGAATGGCTGGGTCGCAGACGACCCACCGACGATCACCCTGGACCTCGAGTGGGCGGATGGATCGGCGACCGTCGACGTCGAGCCGTTCGCGACGACGCCCGTCGACTGGGTCGATTCGGCGGCCGAACAGCGGGGGCTCCTGAACCGTTCGCCGGCCCGCCACCGGCGGGACAGCGACGTCTCCGGGCGTGGATTCCTCGAGAACATGACGCAGTTGTCCCTGGCGTGAGTCGCGGAGGCCCTGTGCAGTCAGCGTCGTCAATCTCGCCGTCGCCAGGCGGAACGCTCACGATGGTCTGCGGCGATCCGGCTGATGTCGTCGGGATCGAGGATGCCCCGTTCGGTGACGATCCGGTCGACGATATCGAGCGGCGTCTCGCCGAAAGTGGGGTTGGCGGTCTCGACGCCGGTTGTCGCACCGAGCGCTTCGCCCGATTGCTCGTCGGGATCGACGTCACGTCGCGGCGTAATCTTGTCACTCGCCGCGACGACAGTGACGTCCACCCCGTCGTGGGCTGCCGTGAGGACTGCGCCGCGGGTCCCGACCTTGTTGACGAGGCGCCCGTCTGCGAGGATGGCGTCGGCCCCCACGACCAGTGCCTCCCAGTCCGCCAGGAGGTCGGTGAACGCCGCGTCGGTGGTCAGGGTGACCGAGGCGTCGGTGCTCGAGGCGAGGCTCCCAGCGACGGTCGCTCCCTCGCCACCTGGCCGGGATTCGGCGACGAGGACCGCTACTGGGTCCGCCTGCTCGATGGTCGCCATGACCGTTCCTGATCGGGAGAGCGTCGCAATCCGAGCCCCACGGAGCTGGGCTGCCGCGGTTGCGGCTGCCTCGGCGTCGGCCCGGAGGGCCCGCTCGATGCCCGTCGTGGCCGCCTCTTCGAGTGCGTGAGCGCGCTGTTCGTCCGTTGTGGCGCTCATCGCGCGGTCAACGCGGATCGTCACGACGGGCATCGACGCCCGAGCCTCCACCAGGCGGCCGGCGAGATCGCGAAATGAATCCCAGTCCGCATCGCGCCGGCCCTCGACGGCCAGTGCGGCCTCGTCGCGCAGCACCTCGAGCGCACGAATCGATAGGTAGGCCGAGCCGTGCTCACGATCCGCACTCACCGTGTCGACACGCGGTCGGACTCGATCGTAGGACGTCCAGAGCTCGGGCACGGTTTCCCGACGGAGTATCTCGGTCGGCGGCACCCACTCGACCGTCTCCGTCTCTTCGGTCGGCCGGACCGCCCGTGTCGCCGCGTCGAATAGGGACGGGTGCACGATCCATCGGGTGTCGAGAGCCGCGTCTTCGACTGGGACGGACTCCCCGGCGCGGACGAAGTTGACATCGTCGACTGGATCTAGTCCGGTCTCTTCGGCAATTTCCTCGCGCGCAGCTCGGTCCGGCTCCCCCTCGGCGTGGCCGGCCACCACACCCCACCGACCGGCATACGAGCCGACCGCCTCGCTCCGACGAAGGAGGAGTACGTCGCTCTCGTGCCGGAGAAAGACCGTCACCACGTGCGTCTCGTCCATAGGACCAGTACGGCATCGAGGCCAAAATACGTCTGGGACCCACCGGCCGCCCGCTCTCTCTCTCTCTCTCTCGATCCCGTCCCAACAGGGTGCCGACGACCCGGCCGTACCGCCGCCGTGTACTGGCTGCCTGGACCACGGAGGTAGGCCACCCGAGTGGGGGGCAGCCAAGACGGAGTCGACCGAAGCCCGCAGGGCTTAGTAGCCAGCCGTCGGAGGCGCGCACATGGACGTCGCCATCGTCGGGGACTCGCACGTGCCGACACGCGAGACCCAGATCCCGGACGCCTTCCGCGACCGCATCGCGGCCGCCGACCACGTGATCCACACCGGCGATTTCACGTCGGAGGATGCGCTCGACGAGTTTCGCGAACTCTCGACCGACTTCACCGCCGTCGCGGGCAATATGGACCGGCGCCTCGGGCTCCCGTCGGTCACCGCCGTGTCACTCGGCGGCGTCGAGTTCGTCGTCACCCACGGGACCGGCTCACCGAGTGGCTGGGCCGAGCGCGTCGCCGAGACGGTGGGCGACCGATCCACCGACGAGCCGGCCGTCGGCGTCGGGGGCCACACGCACCGGGCCGTGGACCGGACCCACGAGGGTGTCCGGCTCCTCAACCCGGGCAGCGTCACGGGTGCCGTGCCGGCAGAGCGGCCGACCATGATCACTGCCGAGGCGACAGACGGCGACCTGAGGGTCTCGGTGCACGAGCTGTAGCGCAGCCGGTCGGCTTTTGCCCGCCGGTCCCGAGGGGGGTGGTATGGAGGTCTCCGCCGTCGAGGGCCTGCCCGAGGTCACCCCGGGCGACGATCTCGCGAGCCTGATTGCCGACCGGCTCACCGTTCGGCCGGCGGATGTCGTCTGTATCGCCAGTACCGTCGTCTCGAAGGCCGAAAGTCGGCAGGCCGACCTCGCTGAGTTCCCCGCCAGTGACCGGGCACGATCGATTGCCCGTCGAATCGGTGAGATCTCCGGCGAGACGAAGGATCCGCGCTTCGCCCAGGCGGTGCTCGAGGAGAGCGAGGAGCTACTGCTCGAAGCGCCGATCCTCCTCGCCGTGACCCGCTTCGGCCACATCACCGTCAACGCGGGGATCGACCGCTCGAACGTCCCGGGCGGTGATCTGCTGTTGCTCCCCGAGGATCCGACCCACAGTGCGTCGCAGCTGTCCCAAGCCCTCGGGTGTCCGGTGATCGTCACGGACACGTCCGGGCGACCCTTTCGCGTTGGCCAACGCGGCGTCGCGATCGGCTGGGCCGGGATGCCCGCCGCCCGGGACTGGCGCGGCGAGCACGATCGGCACGGCCGCGAGCTCGACGTGACAGTCCAGGCCGTCGTCGACGAGCTCGCTGGCGCGGCCAATCTCGTGTTCGGGGAGGGAGACGGTGGGACCCCCGCTGCCGTCGTCCGGGGCTGGGAGTTTGGCGACCACGCTGGCGATGACGCGCTCTTTCGCCCAGCCTCTGAGGACCTCGTCCGCCAGGCGCTTCGGGAGTGGTCGCATGCTGGGGATTGAGCTGACGCCCGAGCATCCGGTCGAGGACCTCGCCCACCTCGCGTCCGTCGCCGAGAGGGTGGGCTTCGACACGGTGTTTGCCAGTCACCACTACAACAACCGCGATCCCTTCGTGGCGCTGGCGGCAATGGCCGAGGCGACCAGTACGGTCCGCCTCGGGCCCGGTGTCGTCAACCCGTACGAAACCCATCCGGTGTCGCTCGCCTCGCGGATGGCAACGATCGACGAGTACAGCGACGGTCGGGGCGTGTTCGGCATCGGGGCCGGCGACCGGTCGACACTGGCGACCCTTGGAATCGAGCGCGACCGCCCGCTTCGGCGTGTCCTCGAAACGCTGCAGGTGGCACGCGCCCTCTGGGCCGGCGAGCGCGTCGACCACGATGGGACCTTCCGGGCAGACGATGCCAGCCTCAACTACGACGCCAGGGACATCCCGGTCTACGTCGGCGCACAGGGGCCCGACATGTTGCGGATGGGCGCCACGCACGCCGATGGCCTCCTGTACAACGGGGCGCATCCAGGAGACGTCGAGTGGGCGCGCGAACGGGTTCGAGCGGGTCGGGCGGCCAGAGCAGCCGACCGCGGCCCGCTCGACTTCGCAGTGTACGCGGCCGTCAGCGTGGCGGAGTCGGCGTCGGCAGCCCGTGAGGCTGCCCGACCACCCGTCGCGTTCATCACCGCCGGTAGCCCGTCGCAGATGCTCGACCGACACGGCATCGACCAGGCAGTGGCCAGCCGGATCGGTGCAGCGATCGAGACCGGCGCCTTCGATGACGCCTTCGCGTTGGTCACGCCGGACATGATCGACGCGTTCTGCGTCGCGGGCGACCCAGCGACCGTCGCCGACCGGCTCGTCACCCTCGGGGAATTGGCCGACAGCGTCGTCCTGGCGGCCCCCCTAGGGCCGGACCTCGAGCCGGCAATTCGGCTGGCCGGGGACGTTGCTGGGCAACTGGCGGATTGACGGCTTCGTGGGCGCGCATCCGTGCCCGCCACTAGGTCTAAGGCGAAGCCAGTCGACAGTGGTCCCATGGAGCGGACGGCCCTCACAGACTTTCTGGAGGATGCGGACCCCCCTGCCGATGCCACCGAGACGGATACCGGCGGGCAGGCGCCAGGCCCCCTAGGAGACGCCGACCCGCCGGACGTGTCGTCAGTGTGGTCGGCAAAACGACGGGAGTGCGCGCGGTGTCGCGAGGCGGTGCACCGCCGCTGGCCGGACGGCGACGCACTCGTGTGTATCGACTGCGTCGACTGGTAGCGTGTGCGACCGCGTCGCACGTCCAGCAAACTTAGTACGCTCCGGCGGTATAGCCTTTGGCAGACGCGCGCCGGGTGGGAGCCGACGGCCGGCTGGCGCTGCGCTTTCGCAACATGACTGACACTGAGACCGAAACGGAGACGGAACAGGAGTCTCCAGACGCACAGCCCACGGGGTCGATCGACGAAGCCAGCGAGGTTGTCACGGCGGTCATCGGCAACGTCGAACAGGTGATGATCGGGCAACGTGAGCCGATCGAGCACGTCCTGACGGCTCTTCTTGGGGGTGGACACGTCCTGCTCGAGGACGTCCCGGGCGTCGGGAAGACGATGCTTGCACGGGCGATTGCCCGGTCGTTCGACGGCGAATTCAAGCGCGTCCAGTTCACGCCGGATCTCCTCCCTTCGGACGTGACTGGCGTCAACGTGTTCAACCAGAAAACCCGGGAGTTCGAGTTCCGACCCGGGCCGATTTTCGCTGACGTGGTACTCGGCGACGAGATCAATCGGGCTCCGCCGAAGACCCAGAGTGCGCTTCTCGAGGCGATGGAAGAGGGACAGGTTACCGTCGACGGGGAGACACACGTCCTCTCGGATCCGTTTACCGTGATCGCGACGCAGAACACGGTCGAAGGTGACCGTGCCTACGACCTGCCGATGGCCGAGATCGACCGGTTCATGAAGAAAGTCGAGCTGGGCTATCCGGCCCACGAGGAGGAGACCGATCTGCTCGAGCGGGTCACCGGTCGCCATCCCATCGAGGACCTCGGGCCGGTGGCGTCTATCCCCGATCTCGTCGCGGCCCGGCAGGCCACGGCTGCCGTCACGGTCTCGGCGCCGATCCGCGAGTACGTCACGCGACTGGCCGACCACACGCGCGAGGAGGCACAACTCGGTGTGAGTCCGCGTGGCGGTATCTCGCTAATCAAGGCCTCACAGGGCCGGGCGATTCTGGCGGGACGTGACTACGTCATCCCGGAAGACGTCCAGACGGAAGTCCGGGCGGTGTTCCCCCACCGGATCCGAACTGCCGGTGATACGCCGGCCACCGAATTCACCGAGGACGTGCTCGAGACTGTCCACATCGAATGAAACTCACGAGGCGCGGGTGGACGGCGTTGGCGCTTGTTGCCCTCGCCGTGGCGTTCGCGTGGCTGTCCGGCCAGCGTGCGTTGAACGCAGTTGCAGCCCCACTTCTTGCGGCGCTGCTGTTTGGCTGCGTGCAGGTCTGGCGGGCCGGCGAGCCGACGATCGATCTCGGGCCGGTCCGGCCCGGGTTCCCGGGCGACGACCGCACCTGGACTGTCGATATTGACGGCACCGGCGTCGTCCACGTGACCAACGACTGGCCCGACGGGATCGAAGCCGACCGGACCGACGCTGTCGTGGGACTGCCGCATACCATCGAGACTTCGTGTACACTCACTGACCGGGGTGTCTACGACCTCGACTCTTTGGTCGTCCGGCGTCGCGACGCCCTGGGACTGTTCGACGCCCCCGTCGAATTGCGCCGGACCGAGACGGTCGTCGTCTATCCTCAGCTCTACCAGGTTGCACACCAGGACACCCTCTCCCGACTATTCGCCGACGAACTCGTCGCCGAGCGCCAGGAGTGGGACAAACTCCGAGAGTACGTGCCGGATGATCCGCTCCGACACGTCCACTGGAAGACGAGTGCCAAACACGAGGAGTTCACGGTCATGGAGTTTGCCCCAAGCCAGCGGACCGAGTCTGTCGAAATCGCCGCCGACGCCGCACCCGGGTGTGACGACGAGATGGCATCCGCCGCCGCGACGTTCGCGCTCATGGCCGTGCGGGCTGACCTCGACGTCGGTCTGCGGACGCCCGACGACCGGCTTCCAGTTGGCGGCGGCCGAGCCCACCTAGACAACGTGTTTGGCGTCCTCGCACGGGCGGGATCTGGCGACGTGGCCCCCGAAGACCACGACGCGGCCGACATCTCCATCACGTCCCGACCGGCAGCGACCTACATTCGTGTCGGTGACCGGGAGCTGACCCTCGGCGAGCTCCTCGAGGGGCCAGAGACGACCTCGGTTCAGGAGGTGGTGCCGGCGTGAGTGCCGCCACCCGCCGACTCCGGGGATACGGGGTGACACCGGCCCGCGTGATGCGGGCGTTCGCCCTGCTCGCCACGCTGGCTGTGATCGGCGCGTTCCTGACCGTTCTGTTCGCCCTGGTCGACGTGACCGGCGACACCGCTGGCTTCGGCCTCCTGGTCGCTGCCTCGTTGCTCGCGGCGACGGCCCTCTCGCGGGCCCTTCGGGTCGTCCACGCGCTGTTGCTCGGTGTCGTGGTGTTCGCCATCGGGCTGGTCTGGTACCTCCAGTCGCTCCCCTACCAGCCGGAACTGGTCCCTATCGTCGAGAGCAACGTCGAGCTGTTGACGGGGCAGTCGCTCCACCAGATCAGGCGCGCCGACGTCTGGGCGTTGGCGGTCACCCCGGCGCCGGTGTTCGTCACCTGGTACCTGGCGTTGCGCCGGTGGTACGGGGCGAGTGTCCTCGTCGGGACATCGACACTGGGCTATTTCGTCCTCTCGAACGACGCCGGCACGACCGTCACGCTGCTCGGCGTGGTGGCCGCTGCGGGCATCGTGGGCTTTGGCGACCTGGACCGCCGCTCGGGGACCACGGCCGGTGCCGAGTACGTCACCCTCGTGCTCGCGCTGATGGTGATCGCACCCCTGCTGGTGACCGTCGTGCCAGGCGGTGCGGCGTCGCCCATCGACCTCGGTGGTGGATCCGGGAACGCGAGCATCGAAAGCAGCCTGTTGACCACCGAGGGACAGGTCCGCGTGGTCGGTGACATCCAGCTCAGTCCGGAGGTCCGGTTCACGGTCGAGAGCCCCGAGGGTCACTACTGGAAGTCGAACACGTACGATCGATATACAGGGGAGGGCTGGGTCAGGACCGGCGGTACGTCCGAGTACGCACCCGACAGGCTCGCGTCCCCGTCTGGCCCGAGTCGGCGACTGGTCCAGCGCTTTACGGTCGAGTCGTCGCTCTCCACACTCCCGGCTGCCTGGCGGCCAGTTCGAGTCGGCGACGGGATTGCGGGCCGTGCGCTCGTCACCGACGTCGGGGACATCCAGGTCCAGGACCCGCTCGCGGAAGGGACGTCGTACAACGTCACGTCCCGGGTCTCCGCGGTAGGCACGGAGCAACTCCGCACGGTGAGCGCACCGGCGCCGCCGGCGCTCCACGAACGATACACACAGCTTCCCGACAGCACCCCTGAGCGGGTCGCCGAGCGCACCGCACAGATAACCCAGAACGCGGATGGACCCTACGAGTCTGCCGTGGCCATCGAGACCTGGCTGGAACAGAACAAGGAGTACTCCCTGTCGGTGGACCGCCCGAACGAGAACGTGGCCGACACGTTCCTGTTCGAGATGGAGCAGGGCTACTGCACGTACTACGCCACGACAATGGTCACGATGTTGCGGACACAGGACGTCCCCGCCAGGTTCGCCACGGGGTACGCGCCGGGTGAACAGGTCGCCCCGGACCGCTGGGTCGCCAGAGGCCTCGATTCGCACGCGTGGGTCGAAGTCTACTTCGAGGACGTGGGGTGGGTCACCTTCGATCCGACTCCGAGTGGCCCACGAGAAACCACCGAGCGGCGACGACTCCAGACTGCCCGTGAAAACAACGCCACGAACGTCGACACCGCGGAGACACTCAGCCAGGCCCGCAGCCTCGCCGAGCAGGAGGTCCAGAACGGAACCGATCAGGAGTCCCGCCAGCGCGGGCCGGATCCGGACGTGTTTCAACCGAATTTCCGGATTCAGGCGGGCGGTGAAGTACTCAACTCCAGTGAGGACGAACCGAGTGGCGGCCTCCCGCCCCGCGAACACATCGCGCTCGGCGCCGTGGTGCTGGCCGGCGCAGCAGCCGGCGTCCGTCGAAGCGGTCTCGGACGGTGGACGGTCCGCTCGGCCAGAGTCCGCTGGCAGCGCCGTGTCGATCCGGCGACCGATGTCGAGCGGGCCTTCACTCGCCTCGAGATCCTGCTCGAACGGGCTTACCGACCGCGCCGGACCGGCGAGACAGTAACCGAGTACATCGAGGACATCGATCCACCGGCGGCTGCGAGACGCGTCGTGGCCATCCGCGAGCAGGCTCGGTACGGCGAGGAGGTCACGGTAGCCGACGCCGACGAGGCGGTCGCACGTGTCGACCAACTTCGTGGTCGATAAACGGCCGCCGCGAGGCTCGTGCCTGCCGGATACGGGGGTCCCCGACAGTGTTTAATAGGTTGATTTCGTACGCCGACGTGTAATGGCGGAAGTCTGCTCGACGTGCGGGTTACCCGAGGAGCTATGCGTCTGCGAAGACGTCGCCAAAGACTCCCAGGAGATTTCAATCCGCATCGACGAGCGCCGATACGGGAAGGAGGTAACGATCATCGAGGGCTTCGATCCGAGCGACGTGGACATGGACAGCCTGTCTTCGGACCTCAAATCGAAGTTCGCCTGCGGGGGCACCGTCGACGACAGTCAGATCGAGCTCCAGGGCAACCACACCGGTCGCGTCGAGGATTTCCTCCGCGAGAAAGGGTTCAACGTCGCCTGACACGGAAGGGGGACACCGGACTCGGCACTTGTTGCCGGCAGCTGCAGCCGCGTCTCAGGTGTCGCTGGGTCGCGGACCGGACCCGTCCGGTTCGACGAGCTGGGTCGGCACGATCGTCTCGGCCGAATCGAGGGTGACGAGTGGGCCAGAGAATCCATCGACAGGTTCCTCGTGGAGCAATCCGATGCCGTGCTCCTCGAGTCGCCCGACTGCCTCGGCGAGGTCTGTGACGGCGTAGGCGATGTGGAAAAATCCCGCGCCGTGTTCGGCCATGTGGGCGGCCGCCCAGCTCTCGTCCGGATCGGCTGTCTCGATCGGCGAGAGCAGTTCGACGACAACCTCGCCGACGACGAAGAACGCCGCATCGGCGCCAGCGGTCTGGCGGTGTTCGGCCGAGTTGGTTCCGGCACACTCGATGCCGTACACCGCCTCGACCTCCTGACGGCCAACACCGATGTCTTCGACCAGGTACGCCACGTGGTCGATCGCCTCGAACATACCAGTGGCTCGGCTGACGGGGCCTAAAGGTTGCCGTGGTGTGGCGCCACTCAAAACAGGCCGAGCAAGTCGTCCCGAGACGCCGCGTGGAGGTGGTCACGAACCCCCTCGTTCAGTGTCTCGACACTGCCACGCTTGGCGCTGATCGGGGCGATCACGTCCTGCCACTGTTGCCACGGCGGGGCCAGTCCGAGACGCTCAGCGAGCGCGTCCAGCCGGGCGTCTCGATCGTCGACCTTGTCCATCTTGTTGACGGCGACGACGACCGGAATCCCGAGATCACGAAGGAATTCGAACAGCTCCACAACGTGGGGGACCTCGTCCGGCCCGCTGTGTCGGTCGATGATGTCGACGACCGCTTTGCCGTCCACGACCAGGACGGCGACGAGGATTGCGTCGGCGTTGGTCTCGATGTACCGAACGACGTCGGTCTTGATCGATTCGCGGACGTCTTCGGGGACGCCAGCCATGAACCCAAATCCGGGCAGATCAGTGAGCACGAAGTCCTGCTCGGTCCAGTCGTAGTGGACGGGCTCGCGCGTGACGCCCGGACGTCGGCCGGTCTCGACGTCGTGGCCGGTCAGCTCCCGCATGAGCGTCGACTTCCCGACGTTCGACCGACCGAGGAGGACGATCTCGCTCGACCGGTCCGGCCGCGACTCGAACATACCTGCAGTACTGACGTGTAGCCGTTTAGGTTGTGTGGAGAGGGCACGTGACCGACGCTTGCCGACGGTGCCGCCACCGGATCTGCCCCCGAATTGTTGTGCCGGATCCTGGCTCGGACCGCCGGCGTCACTGGGCTGGATTCTCCACTCGCTCCTGTTCCACCCCTTTCGATCCACAGGTATTAGGCGTCGCCAGCCGACACGTGCCCCGTGCGCCTGGTCCAGATCACCATCCCGTCGGGCTCACGCGAGTCGATTCTCCGGGCGCTTGAGGACGCCGACCTCGAGTACGTCGTCAGTGACGAGACGGGATCACGCCGGTACGACGCCGTCGCCTACGTACCCCTGCCCACGAACGCCGTCGAACCGGTTCTCGACTCGTTGCGGGCTGCGGGCCTTGACGACGACGCGATCACAGTCGTCCTCGATGCGAACACGGTGGTGTCGCGTCGATTCGATCAGATCGAGGAGCGGTATGCCGAGGACGAGGGGGCCGATGACCGGATTGCGCGGGAGGAACTGACCGCCGCCGCCGCGGAGCTAGCGCCGTCGACCCGGAACTTCGTGATAATGACACTCATCAGTGCCATCATCGCGACTGCGGGGTTGTTGCTTGATTCGCCAGCGGTCGTTGTCGGCTCGATGGTGATCGCTCCGCTCATTGGCCCGGCAATGGCCGCCAGCGTCGGGACGGTCACGAACGATACCGAGCTCTTTCGGCGCGGTGTCCGCCTCCAGATTGCCGGCCTGCTACTCGCCGTTGTCGGCGCCGCGGCGTTCGCCTTCTTTATCCGCTATGCCAACCTGATTCCGCCCGTTCTGGACGTTTTCGAGATCCCCGAAATCCGGGAGCGGGTGGCTCCGGACGCCCTGTCGCTCGTCGTGGCACTCGGCGCGGGTGCGGCCGGGGTCATCAGCCTCGCGAGTGGCGTCTCGACGGCCCTCGTCGGCGTTATGATCGCCGTCGCACTGCTCCCCCCAGCCGCCACAATGGGGATCGGTATCGCCTGGATGGATCCCCTCACTGCGCTCGGGTCCGGCGTCCTCTTGCTCGTGAACGTCCTCTCGATCAACCTCGCCGCGATCGTTGTCCTCTGGTACAGCGGCTACCGCCCGGAACACTGGTTTCGCCAGGATGCCGCCCGGAGTGCCACGCTCACACGCGCTGCGCTGCTGGTCGTCGCGATCGTCGTCCTCTCAGTGTTCCTGGGTGGCGTGACCTACGACTCCTACCAGCGGGCGACGACAGAACAGGAGATTCGGACGGCCGTCGCCGACGAGCTCGCGGGGATCGACAATGACCGCGACGTCGACCTCCGGCTCCTGGATGTCGAGGTTCGGTACACCAATACGGCGCTGTTCCGGCGGACTGACAGACTCGTCGTCACGGTTGGCGTCCCGCCCGACGAGTCAGTCTCCGGGATCGGTCCCCCGATCGATGCGCGCGTCGATGCTCTCACCGGACGAGATGTCGACGTTCAGATCCGCTATCTCGAGACCGAAACGGTCTGACCGTCACTCATCGAAGGGCAGTTCCAGGTCAACGTCAACGGCCTCGATGGCCGCGTCGAGAACCGCCTCGACGCCGTCGTCGTCGACGACACTCATGTAGTGGTCGGCCTCCACGTCGGTCGAGCGGTCGGCCTTGTTGCAGACCGTGATGACGGGGGCCGGGAAGCGATCGGCGAGTTCGTCCCGCAGGGCGAGTTGGACGTCGACCGGGTAGCCACACTCGCCACTCGCATCAACGATGACGAGGACCACGTCGGCTGCGTGTTCGAGCGCGCTGACAGCCTGGGACTCGCTCTCGTTGCGCTCGACAGCCGGTCTGTCGAGCAGTCCCGGCGTGTCGACAAGCTGGTACCGGATCCGGTCCCGTTCGACGTGGCCGACGTGGATTTGTGTCGTCGTGAACGGGTAGGCGGCGATCGGGTTACTGGCCCGGGTCACGTGATTGACGAACGACGACTTGCCCACGTTCGGGTAGCCGGCCACGACGATCGTCGGCTCGTCCGGGCGAATATCGGGGAGGACTTTCAGGTGATTCCGAGCGTCGTTCAACGCGCGGAGATCGTCGTCGACCTCTCGGGTCACGTCTGCCAGCCTGGCGAAGGCCTGCTTGCGGAGCTTGCGAGCCGTTTCCGGGTCGCCAGCCAGGCGGGATTGGTACTCGGACCGAATCTCGCTGACTTTTCGTCCGGCCCAGCTGACCGCGCTGATGTGCTGGCGCAGCTCGTCGACGCCGGCGATGGCGTCGGCCAGCTCGTAGTAAAAGGGATCCAGCGCATCGAAGTCAGGCCAGGTGGTGGCGACGTTGCGCAGGTTGTCGGCGAGGACGGTCGTGGCGGTCTGGAGCATCGACTGCTGGGCTTCGACGCCTCCCTTGGCCCGTCCGGCTCGGGCGGCCCGGGAGAACGCCTGGTCGACCACCTCGTCGGCGGTGGGCGTCGTTGGCAGCGATTCGAAAGGATGCCCCATCGGTGTGCGGTACTCGGGCTGGGCCTAAAAGGCCGTCCTTCGGGCGGTACGGCCGCTCAACCGTCGACAACGGCGACGGCTTCGATCTCGATGACTGCGTCATCGTCGATCAGGCGATCGACCTCCACCATCGTCGACGCTGGCCGGATGTCGCCGAAGACCGCTCCGTGGACGCGTCCGATTTCCTCCCAGTCGTCGATGTTTGTGACGAACAGTCTGGTTCGCACGACGTCAGCGAGCGTCGCTCCCGCGTCGCGGAGCGCGTCGGCGACGATGTCGAGGGCCGCCTCGGTCTGGGCCCCGGGATCACCCGGCGCAATAATCGCCCCGTCCTCGTCGGTCGCCGTCGTCCCGGAGACGTGGACTGTCCTTCCTGCCCGGATCGCCCGGGAATAGCCCACAATCGGTTCCCACTCGGTGCCCGAGGAGACGCGGTGTCGTTCCATGTCCGGGCTGCGTCGGGACGGGGGATAACGATTGTCCGTCGTCCTCAGGTCCCGTGTTGCCAGGAGGCGAGATACTCGCGCTGTTCGTCTGACAACGAATCGATCTCGACCCCCTCCGCCTCGAGCTTGGTTTCGGCCACGTCTCGGTCGAGGTCGTCGGGGACCTCGTGGACAGCGGCGTCGTACGCGTCGCTTCGAGTCGCGAGTTCCCGAACACAGACCGCTTGGACGCCGAACGACTGGTCCATCACCTCGACCGGGTGACCGAGTGACACCGGGGCCGCCAGATTGACGAGGCGCCCCTCGGCCAGCACGTGAATTCGCCGACCGTCCGGGAGCTCGTACGCCCGCATCCCCTCCCGAGATTCGTACGTCCGCGTGGCCTTGCCCTCGAGGGTATCTATATCGATCTCGACGTCGAAGTGGCCGGCGTTGGCGAGGACGGTACCGTCGGCCATGGCGTCGAAGTGTTCGTCGACGATCACGTCACGGTTGCCTGTTGTCGTCACGAAGACGTCGCCCACTGCGGCGGCTTCGGCCATCGGCATGACGTCGTAGCCCTCCATGTGGGCTTCGAGTGCGCGTCTGGGGTCGACCTCGGTGACGACCACGTCGGCGTTCTGCCCGGCCGCCTTGCGGGCAACGCCCTTGCCGCAGTATCCGAAGCCGGCGACGACGACGGTAGAGCCGGCCCAGGCCAGGTTCGTCGTCATCGCGATCGAGGCGAGTGCCGACTCGCCAGTCCCGTGGATGTTGTCGAACAGCCGCTTCATTGGCGTGTCGTTGACGGCGAACACAGGGTACTCGAGCGCGCCATCGTCGGCCATCGCGCGCAGTCGGTGGACCCCGGTCGTCGTTTCTTCGCAGCCTCCCTTGATCTCTGCTAGCAGGTCAGGGTGATCCTCGTGGATCGCAAAGATCAGGTCGCCGCCGTCGTCGACGGTGATCGTCGGCTGGACGTCGATCACAGCCGCGATGGCCTCGTAATACCCCTCGTCGTCCACGCCCCGCTCGGCGTACGAAGTAATGCCGTCGACGGCATCCAACGCGACGCTGACGTCGTCGTGCGTCGACAGCGGGTTGCAGCCGGTGATGGCCACGGTGGCACCCGCCGCGGCGAGTATCTCCGCCAGGACAGCCGTTTTCGCCTCGACGTGCATGGCCATCCCGATTCGCTCGCCGGCGAGCAGTTCTGCGGCCTCGAACTCGGCCTCCAGGGCGGAGAGGATGGGCATGTGTTGGCGGGCCCACTCGATCTTTCGGCGGCCGGATTCGCGGGCCGCCGCGGGATCGGCGACGCGGGTGGTGATGGACGTGGTCATGACTGGACGTTGACGACCGGCGGGAAAACGCTACCGGAGCGGCGGATGGCTCGCCTCAGCGGCCACGTCCGGACGCGCGCCTGTCAATTGGGGCTAGCGCGATCGAGGAGTGCCGCCGCGCGCTCCTCGGCCTCGGCGCGGACGGCCGCGACGTCCAGTGTCTGGACTGTTCGGTCCTGCATGAGCACGGTCCCGTCACAGACCGTGTGTCGGACGTCACTCCCCCGGACGGCGTAGGCGAGATGGCTCACGAGGTCGTGGTGGGGCGTCAGGTGTGGCGCCTCGAGATCGACGACCGCGAGGTCGGCATTGGCGCCGGGTTCGATCCGGCCGCTGTCGATCCCGATCGCGTCGGCACTGCCAGCCGTCGCGATGTCGACTGCCGTCTTCGCACCCACAGCGCTCGCGTCCTCCGCCGCGAGTTTGCCGACCATCGCCGCATCACGCAGCTCGTCGAACAAGTCGAGGTCGTTGTTCGAGGCAGCCCCGTCCGTCCCGAGTCCCACCGTCACGCCAGCGTCGCGCATGGCCTGGACGGGCGCCATCCCGCTCGCGAGCTTCATGTTCGACGCCGGACAGTGCACGACGGCGGTGCCTCGGTCGGCCAACAACGCGATTTCGCGTTCGTCGACGTGCACGCAATGGGCGAGGAACGAATCGGGATCGAGGAGGTCGAGCTCGTCTGCGTAGGCCAACGGCCGCCTTCCCTGCTCGGTCACAATCGGGTCGACTTCGTCTGTCGTCTCGTTGGCGTGGATGTGCACGGGCAGGCCGGCATCGCGGGCCTCCGGGAGGTACTCCCGATAGTACGCCTCGTCGACCGTCGTCAGGCTGTGGGGGGTCAGCATTGTCGAGATGCGTCCGTCGGCTGCCCCGTCGTAGGTTCGCGCGAAGTCGAGTCCAGTCTCGAAGTCTGCTCGGGCGTCTTCGTCGTCCTTTCCCACCGTGATGACCCCGTGGCCGAGCCGCGCCCGCAGGCCCGACTCCTCGACGGCCGCGGCCACTGCCTCCATCTCGAAGTACATGTCCGCGAAGGCCGTCGTGCCGGACCGGATCATCTCCGCGATGCCGAGCCGAGCGCCGGCGCGGACGTCTGCCGGCTCGAGCGCCGCCTCGACCGGCCAGATGTCTTCTTGCAACCAGGCGTCGAGCGGTTTGTCGTCGGCATAGCCCCGGAGCAGTGTCATCGCGACGTGGGTGTGTGCGTTGACGAGTCCGGGGATGACGAGGCACCCTGACGCGTCCAGGGTTTCCGACGCGCCGTGGTCGCCCCGTTCGGATGCCACCCGCTCGATGGTCCCGGCATTCGCATCGATCAGCACGTCAGCGTCGACGATGGAGTGGTCCGGTCGGAGGACTCGTCCACCCACCACGGCGAGGGTGTCCATGCGAGACACTCTCCCGGCCGTCGGCCCTTGAAGGCTCCGGCATGCTCGACGAGTGCGGACGCTGTCGCAGTGTCGCACGGCCGGATGATCGGCGTGTCGCACACGCGAACGAGGTCCTCGTCGGATTGTCGGGCCGCTCGGGACCGCCGACACCCTGGCGAATCGGCCGACTTTCTCACGGTGTGGCCCTGGTCGACCGGCTCACAGATACTCGTCCGGGAGGTACTCGGCGATCAGATCGAGCTGTCTGAGCATTCCCTCGGGGTGGAGAGTCATTGGATTGAGGATTACCTGGTCGAACCCGGCCCGCTCGTAGCGCCGCAGCTGCTGGACGATGTCATCGACCGTCCCGAAGAAGTAGTGTCGCTCCCCGTGTTCACTCCCGCGTTCCTCGCTCAGCCACGTCCCGTACACCCGCCGTTGTCGCCGCTTGATAGCTGCCTCGTCGGTTCCCGGCACGATGTGAATCTGGTTGATCACGACCTTCTCGGATTCGGTGGGATCTCGACCACTGTTTTCGAGAAACGCGTCGATCTGCTCCATGTCCTCACTGAACGTTTCCCGGGAGGACGAGAGCCACCCGTCGGCCATGGCGATCCGCTCACGGACGCTCTCTGGGACGTGCGGCTCCCCATCCCGCGTGTTCCCGCCCCCGGCGATCAGGATTCGCGGTGGCGTCTGCGGGACGGGTTCGATCTCGATCCCATCGACGTGGTAGTATTCGCCGTCGAAGTCGACCGGTCCCCCGTCGAGCAGTCTCGTGAGTAGTTCTAGTCCCTCGGTGAACCGACCGGAACGCTCTTCGAACGGGACATCAACCGCGTCGAACTCGTCGGCCATGTATCCGAGGCCGAGCCCGAGCGTCAACCGGCCGTTCGCCAGGTATTGCAGCGTTGCGGCCTGTTTGGCGACCCACACGGGATGCCGAAGGGGGTGGATCAGAATCGACGTCCCAAGTGGAACGTGGTCCGTCACGGCCGCCGCAAACGCCAGCGTCCCGATTGGCTCGAGCCACGCAGTCGTAAACGAGTCCGGAACCAGGAGGTGTTCGTTCACCCAGAGCCCGGCAACACCCACCGACTCCGCCGTCTTTGCGAACCGCTTGATCAGATCCGGCCCACTCGATTGACTCGTTCTCGTCGCGGAGGGAAGGGTGACCCCGAGGCGCATGGTCGATGCCGATGACGACCACCACCGAAAAACACCCGGTCGTCGCCCGACTCCGGCAGTTCCGTCTCGAAGAAGCTTTGAGGTCACCGACGGACGCTCGGCTTGCATACCGATGAACACGCTGTCACGCACGGAGGACCATGCTTGAACGGCATTGACGGCTCAGTCACGATCGTCACCGGCGCCGGGTCGGGCATCGGGCGGGGGATTGCGCTCCGCTTCGCGAGAGAGGGATCGGCCGTCGTCGTCGCGGACCTCGACGAGGCGGCTGCCGGCGCGGTGACGGAACGGATCGTGGACAACGGTGGAGAGGCCGTCGCTGTCCCTGTCGACGTCAGGGACGATGCTGCTGTCCAGGCGATGGTCGAATCGACGCTCGACGAGTACGGCCGACTGGATGCCGCTATCAACAACGCGGGCATCCTCGGAGACGAGAGCCCCACGGCGGAACAGACCGAAGCGAACTGGGACAGCGTCGTTGAGACGGACCTGAAGGGCGTCTGGCTCTGCATGAAGCACGAAATTCCGGCGATGCTCGAAACCTCTGAGGAGGGATCGATCGTCAACATGTCCTCAGGCTCCGGTTTCGTCGGCACGCCTGGACTCAGTCCATACGGCGCCAGCAAACACGGGGTGCTCGGCCTCACTCGAACAGCTGCGCTGGAGTACGCCACCGATGGAGTCCGCGTCAACGCGGTCTGCCCCGGCCCGATTGCGACCGACATGACCGAGGAGGCGGGTGAGTACAACGAGCGGATGCAACAAGCGATCGACGTCACGCCGGTCGACCGCGCTGGTCGGCCCGAAGACGTCGCCGGGGGCGCGCTGTGGCTGTGCTCCGACGACGCGTCGTTCGTCGTCGGGCACGCTCTCTCGATCGACGGCGGTCGCCGGGCCGGTCGGTTTACGGATTCGTGATTCGGTCGTCTCTTCGCAATCAGGAGTCTCGAGGTCCCTGACGCCGCCCTCCTGGTGGACGTGTCCCCACCGGTCAGCGCACGTCTCCACGCTCGCATGCACGGTGATTACCCCAGGCTCGGCTTCCCTCCAGCTCCGTGGCCCGTCCTGTCGGGTAGCCATCCAGACCCGCTACATATCAACCAGATGACTTACCGAATCCGAATTCGACAGCCTGGATCGCCCGCTTCCGGATCGGCCGAATACCCCGAGTATGCACCACCGCCCCTCTGGCGAATGACGATCAGAATTGACGGCTTTTCGACCCCGTTCTATTCCTCTACCAGATGCCAGGGAATTTCCAGCGAGGAAAACCTATTTGACTGTCGGAAAATGCCTTCAACGCGCATGGCAGACGAACCTGACGATGTCAATTATCACGTGTTGCCTGATCAGACAGCCTACAAGGTACGGGTGGATGACACCCAGGATTTCAGGTCCTACGACATGGACGCACGGTTCCCGCTTTTCACGAACGAGTTCAAGGTGACCATGCTGGAGGGTGATCCCGGGGAGGGCATCGGCTGGCACACGCACACCCCGAACCTCGATCAGGTGATTCTCGGTCTCCAGGGACAGCTCGAGCTCACGGTTCGACACGAGGACGGCCATGACCAAGTCGTCACAATCGGGGCTGACGAAATCGGCTACATTCCGGCGGGGGCGACTCACAAGTTAGCGGTCGTCGGTGAGGAGCGGTTTCGCAGCTACGTCCTCTATCAGAACGAAAACGTGGCGCGACTGTCGAGCTTGGACCCGGACTGGGAGGGATACAAGGAGTACGACATCGGCGACAAGGACGGCGAAGAGTCCCGACCGATCGGGTTGTGGGTCGACAGACGGCTAGACACGGTCGTCAAGAAGGACGACGACGCAGTCTCCCCGTAGTCAGCAGGGGTGCCCTAGTGGGACTACGTCGCGTCCTGCCACCAGTCAGTTGTAATACGCGACGTCGTTCACGAGGGTCCCGATCCCCTCAATCGAGAGTTCGAGGTGATCGCCGGCGGTAATCGTCTTGATCCCGGCGGGGCTCCCGATGGAAATCACGTCGCCGGGATAGAACGTCAGGTGCTCCGTGAGCTCCGCCACGAGTGCAGCCGCGTCGTGAAGGTACCCCGACCGACTAGCCTGCTGCGTCACCTCGCCGTTGATCCTGGTTTCCATCGTCGCGTCCGAAGGAACCTCATCTGGGCTTGCGACGACCGGTCCGATCGGTACGGCGTTGTCTATGGCCTTTTTTCTGGAGGGGTAGTCACGGGACGTTGCCGTCACGTCGTTGACAACTGTGAACCCGTCGATCACGTCCATCGCGTCGTCTTCGGGCACGTTTCGGCATTCGCGGCCGAAGACGACACCAAGTTCGATCTCGGCCAACATCGTCTCCGTTTCCGGGATCAGGATGGTCTTCTCGTGGCCGACGGTCACCGTGGGCGGCCTGAGGGAAAACGGATGATCGGCAGGACTCTCTGGCCTGTCGTAGTCGTCGTTGTTCCGGATGAACGTCTCGTGGTTGGCACCCAGGTTCCAGATTTTGGTCGGCTCGACGGGAGGGAGGATGTCGACACTGTCCAGGTCGATCTCCTCAGTGCCATACACGATGGTCTCTCCCACGAGCTCACCGGTGCGTGCCTGCCCTGCAGCGTCCTCGAACCTGACTCGACGCATACCCCCTGCCCGAATCTATGCGGGAAAAGTATTTCGTCTCCACCAGGCGGTTTTCCCCTCGATCGTGCGTATCGCAGGAGTGTCGCGGCTACCCCTTACTGCGGGGGGTCGGTCGTGGATTCGGTCGAGTTTTTTCGAGGGTCTACCGACCGTGCCGGCGCCAGTATCCGCCACGTCAGCCCTCGGTCGAGCCTGAGAACCGGTCGAACGAACGGTACCGGAGCCAGCGCGTGTCCGCCGTGGATACGCTGTCCATGTGGTCGAGCCAGTGGAGCGTTTCGACGTAGGAGTGTTCCCCACTCAGATACTGGTAGTCGGAGCCCCAGAACAACCGTTCCCGCCCGAACGAGTCGAGCAGCCCGCTGACGTGATCGAACATGTCTGAATACGGGAATTTCTGCGTCGAAAGGACAGGAACGTGCGAGAGCTTGACTCCCACCGATGGGTACTCGGCGAGGTCCGCGAGGCGCCGACGTGATGGGTGGTCCCGATCGATGTCTGGCGTGAGACGGGCGAGGTGATCGACGACGACCGGGAGGTCGGGATACGCCTCTAGGAGCGCGTGAACCTGGTCTAGTTGTTCGTGGGAGACCCACAACTGAACCTGGGCGTCCGTTTCGAGGACGGCGTTCCAGAATTCGGTTTCCTCGAGGGAACTGGGAAGCCATGCGGCCGATGGGCCGCTGTTTCCCATCCGCCACATCTGTTCGTAGGGCATCGCCACGCCGAGTCTGATGCCGAGAATGCCGTCCACCGCCATGAGTTCTCGCACCTGTTCGGCCGCGTCGTCAGCGAAGATGTCCACGAGGGCGATCCCGGAGAGGTTCTCGTTCCGCTGGACGGCGGAGATCAGGTAGCTGTTGTCGGTCCAGTCAGTGAGCGGAAACCCGACGATGACCGCTTCGGTGATTCCGCAGTTGTCCATGTCTCTGCGGAGTGATTCGACGTCGTACACCGTATCCAGCGGCATGTTGTCGATGAACGCCACGGATTCGGGGTAGATCCACGGACGGTCTGTGCTCGGCGGCCCCCAGACGTGCGTGTGCGTGTCGAGGATCACTGTGGGCCGTCTCGCGTAGCTCCTACAAAACAGTTCACATCGGTCGACTCTCGTTCGATACACCGCCCTCAGAGAGGTGGCTTCAGATCCTCGATCAGCGCTCCTTGGGAAATCTTTTGTACGGGGGCTAACCACCGCATAGTGATTCATTCATGAATGTCGGTGTCTGGCACAACGGGAACACGAACCTTCCCGTGAAGAAGTTGGATGATGGCTATCGTATACCCGACGCGTCGCTCAAGGAACTCCACGAGGACCGCAAGCAGACGATCCAGGACCAGGTCGAATTCGGGGTTCTGGCCGAGGAATACGGCTACCGCCGTGTTTCGTTCTCCGAGCACCACTTTGTCGGGACTGGCGCCGAGTTCAGCCCCAACCCCCTCCAAACCCAGACGGCTATCGCCGCGCAAACCGACTCGATCAAGCTCCGTCAGATGGCCAATATCATCACCTGGCACGACCCGCTTCGGCTGGCAGAGCAAACGGCGACGTTGGATATCATCAGCGACGGCCGCCAGGAGACGGGAATCGGCCGGGGGTACCAGTCCCGGGAGAACGAAACCCTCGGTCAGTACTGGGGCGGGACGGTCCAGGATCAGGAGAAAAACCGGGCCTCCTTCGAGGAGAAGTTTGAGATTCTCATGGAGGCCTGGACTGAGGATTACGTCGACTATAGCGGGGAGTTTCACGAAGTGCCGCCGACGTACACCAAGTTTCACCACCCATACGAACGGGCGTATTATGCCGACGATGCGTGCGAACACGACGTTGCTGACTTCATCGACTGGAAGGAGGCTGACAACATCGACGATACTAACTGGGTTCTGAACGGGCCGTCGACACTATCGGGGATGCCGGTCTACCCACAGCCACTCCAGGAGCCCCACCCGCCCCTCTGGCAGGCCGTGAGTTCCCAACGCTCGATCAAGTTTGCCGCCCAGAACGGGATCAACGCCTACATTCCGGGCTCGTCTGCGTCGATTTCGTTGATCAAGAACCTCCTCGATTCGTATCGCTCCGCAGCCGAGAAGGCCGGATGGCCCGATCGCCGTCCCGAGTACGAGGGCGAGCCCTTCGACGCCGGGTGGGACGACGAGCGGGGTCGGGGCGTCCAGCTCCTCCAGCCGGTTCACATTACCGATATCAGTGACGAGGAAACGATCGAGCGGTGGCTCGAAGGCTCCGTCGGCTACCAGCAGTACATCAGCTACTTCGGCCTGGTTTCCGTCCTGGCGGACGACGACGAAGACCCATTCGAACTCATCAAAAATATGACTGGAGAGACACTCATCGAGAAAGGTGCCGTGGTCGTCGGAACCGCGGAGGAGGTCATCGAATACTTCTCGTCGTTCATCGAGGATCTCGGGGTCGACGACTTCGGGTTCGACGTGAAATTCGATGCGATGGGTTTCAGCGGTGACGAAATGCGTGAGCAGATGGAGGTCTTCTCGACGGACGTGCTGCCGTACCTGCGAGACGAGTTTCCGTAGGCCGGCGACGCTCTCGTCCGGACGACGGAGGCCACCACCCCAAGTTGGAGATTTGCGTGCTGATATCGCTCCACGTCGCGACCCGTTGGACTCAGATTGGGAGGTAGACGGCCGGCCATCGCGCAATGGCGCTTGCCGCCTCTGCCCCGAGAACAGTGGCCGCGTAGAGCAATGCCAATAAGACGGCGTTGTGGAGCCCGTGGAGCAGGGCCGGAACGACGAGGTTGCCGGTGTACTCGTAGACGGCCCCGAAGACGAGACTCGGGACAAACAGGATGGCGATTGTCGTCAGCCGGGCGGCCGTCCCGCCAGTCAGGGCGACCCAGTGGATGAGCGCGAAGATTGCCGACGCGATCACGATCGCAGGGACCGGTC
>CAYLJD010000021.1:0-32549 GCA_964383875.1 uncultured Halobacteriales archaeon | reverse complement strand
ACGACGGCGAACACGAACAGCGTGACGATCGTGAGTGACGTCCAGGACGCCAGGAGGATGGTCGGCGGAAAGAGGCAGACGGGGAGGACGACAACCGTCCGGATCGTCGAGCTGGAGAACGGCGAGATGCCGAATCGGAACTCGAGGAAGGCGTAGACGGCGAGGTTGAGGCCCACGAACGAAATCACGGACGCGACAGCGGCCCCGGTGATTCCGTAACGCGGAATGAGGACTATGTTGAGCACCACGTTGAGCGTGAACGCGAATCCGTTCGTGACCAGGAGGTAGGTCGTGTACCCGATTGCCGAGACCGTTTCCTTGTTGCGGCCGAACGCCGCACGGGTGAAAAAGCCAAAAGCGAGGATCGAAAGGACCGTCGCGGCGGGGGCGTACTCAGTGCCGAAGATGATCGAGAGCACGTCGCCCGGAAACACCACGAGCGTGAGAAATGCAGGAAACGTGAGGATGTAGATCCACTTGGTCGTGAGTTTGTAGATCTGATCCATTTCCCCACGTTTGTCCTCGGAATCGAGCCGCGAGGCCATTGGGAAGTAGATGAAGCCGAAAGAGGCGAGAATCATCGACAGCGCCCCCGCAAGTGGATAGGCGGCGCTGTAAAGCCCGACTTCGTACGAGGGGCGGAAGTACCCAAGCATGACAGTGTCTGTTCGGGTGAGAAGCATCGAGAGCAACGTCGAGACAACCAGGGGCAACGAGAACGTGAGCATTTCCCGTGTATGTGTGTTGACATTACCCACGAGTGGGAACAGGCGATTCAGGAGGAGGTGGACGGAGACGAACGCCACGACGGCCGCAATGACGTACGCATAGCCAATCGAGAACACGCCGACACCCATCGCGAGCAAAATCACCAGGATTCCGAGCCTGAGGCCGGGGTACAGGAGATCGCGGGTGTACGTGCGAAACCGCGTGTTTTCGAGCCCTCGAACGGCCGAGACGCCGATTCGCATGCCGATGACGAACGGAAGCGCCAGCGCAAACAACACCAACAGAAACGTCGACTCGGTTCCGTCGAAGACGAGCCCAGCCACGGAATCGGCCTGGACAATCAGCACGGCCGCGAGACAGACGCCGAGACCCGCCGCGATTCCGAGCCCCGTCACCCAAGCCCCCCGGATGTCCCGCGGGTCGTCGAACCGCGAAATGTACCGTGGGACCCCCTGACTCAGTCCGAGGAGACCGATCGTCGCACCGATCGACATCACGGCGATGGCAATGCTGATTTCGCCGTACGCATCTGGCGTGAGCGTCCGGGTGATGATAATCCGCTCGACGAGCTTTGAGACTGAATAGAAGATTTGGCCGACGAGGACGAGTACCGCGCTCGACAGCAGCGTCGAGATGTCGGCCTCATCCACTTCCATTACGTGGCCCTCGAGTGGTCATGACAGTCGGTCGGCCGGCTATTGCGTGTCGGACGGGTTCCCTCCGTCGCCCTGCACGTCGTCCATGTGTATAGCGAACGACCTCTGATTGACCACAGGTCCGGATCCGGGTGGGTGACCCCTGCGGTCGACGCAAGTCCATCGCTACGGCCGTCGAGACGGAGGCTGGATCTCATATCTTGGTCACCACTGAACTGGACCGCTCGTGTCCTCGGTCCGGGATTATCGTCGCCCCTGCCGTCCGTTCTGGACGTCTCGTTGCGGTGGGTATTTCGACCCGGGGAGTCCACACGGCGATCGATCCACCCGACTAGCGAGTCGGACGGCAGAATAGTGCGTCCTCTACCCATTCTCTCTCGCGTTTCGGCGTTCCCCAATGACGGGCTTTGTTATGCAGCGATTACCGCACGAGAGCACAGGGATCAGCCCGATCACTTCGGCCTGCGCCGCTGGGGGTCCCGCCTCTTCGCGCGGTGCTCGGTGGGTTTGCGTTGCTCACTACTGTCGCTCGAGCAACCGCAACGGCGGAGAGAGTTTCGCTGAGAGGTCCGCATGTCCCTCCTACCGAGGACGGTGTGGTCACCGGACACGCCACTGGCCAAGCGGTGGACCCTTTCAGCCTGGGCGTATATCGCGCGCCCAGCGAGCGTCTCTGGAGCGGGTGCCGGGACCGTGGGCCGTCGTGTCGACTCTTCGCGCTACTGGACGGTGACGCTCTTCGCGAGGTTTCGCGGCTTGTCGATCGCCCGATCGAGGAGGTCCGCCATGTGATAGGCGACGAGCTGGAGCTGGACGTTGCCGAGGATCCCGGCGACGTCCGGATGGACCGACGGGATCGGGAGCAGCGCGTCCACAGCCGCACGGACGTCCTCGTTGTCTTCGGGCGCAATGCCGATGACCGGCGCACCACGGGCTTTGATCTCCTCGACGTTGGCGAGCGTTTTTTGATCGTGATGGCCGGTGAAGACGGCAAAGACGGGGGTATTGCGGGTCACGAGTGCCAGCGGGCCGTGTTTGAGCTGGCCTGCGGCGAACCCCTCGGCGTGTTCGTAGGTAATCTCTTTGAACTTGAGTGCTCCCTCCATCGCGACGGGATGGGCGATGCCCCGTCCGATGAAGAAGAAGGCGTCCATCGAGCGGTACGTCGTGGCGATGTCTTCGACTGGCGACTCGGTCAGGATGCGGTCGAGCATCGTCGGAAGCGAGGAGAGGTCGGCGAGAAGCTTGCGCGAGTCGGGACTCGGAGCGCCAGTCAGGTCCCGGACGATCCGTTCGCCGAGCAGGAGCAACGACGCGACCTGGGAGGTGAACGTCTTCGTGGCCGCAACGCCGATTTCGGGACCCGCGCGGATGAACAGCGAGCTGTCACAGACTCTGGTCGCGGTCGATCCGACAACGTTCGTGATGGCAATCGTCGCTGCACCGGAGTCTCGCGCCCGCCGGAGTGCGGCGAGGGTATCCGCCGTCTCACCACTTTGGGTGACCCCGATGACAGTCGAGTGTTCGTCCGTGGGAGCCGGCGAGGTCGCGTACTCGCCCGCACGGTAGGCGTAGGCGTGAACGCCGTGTCGGCAGAGCCATTGCGTCGCGTACAGGGCCGCATGGTAGGAGGTACCACAGGCAACAAAGTGGATCTGCTTGACGTCGGCGAACGTCCCGGGCGGAAAATCCTCGAGGTCGACGGCGTTCTGGTCGGGATCAATCCGGCCGTGGAGCGTCTGGGCGAGCGCTGTCGGTTGCTCGCTGATCTCCTTGTGCATGTAGTGATCGTATTCGCCTTTGGCGGCATCTTCCGCTTGCCAGTCGACCGTTTCGATCGGCCGGTCGACCACAGTCCCGTCGAGCGTGGTGATCCGGTGGCTGCCGGTGGACAAGACCGCAACGTCGCCATCTTCGAGGACGATCACGTCGTCGGTGTACTCGAGAAAGGCAGGGACGTCGCTCGCCAGGAAGCGCTCATCGCCGTCGAGGCCGATGACCAGCGGTGACCCACTCCGGGCCGCGAATATTTCGTCTGAGTCTGCCGCGATCATCGCCACTGCGTAGCTCCCCTCGAGGTCAGTGAGTGCCCGTCGGAACGCAGTCTCGATATCTCCGTCCGTGAGGTACGACTCGACCAGATGGGGAAACACCTCCGTATCGGTGTCACTCCGAAACTCGTGGCCGTCGGCCCGGAGCCGGTCTCGGAGCTCCTCGTGGTTCTCGATGATCCCGTTGTGCACGACGGCGAACCGATCCGTACAATCGGTGTGGGGGTGAGCGTTGTCGTCGGTCGGTGGACCGTGAGTGCTCCACCGGGTGTGGCCGATGGCGATATCTGCGGTCGAAACCCCGTTTCGAATCTGATTCTCTATTTCCGAAATTTCACCCTGGCGCTTGATCACTTCCAGACCGGTGCCGTTTTTGATGGCCATGCCGGCCGAGTCGTAGCCACGGTACTCGAGATTTTTGAGCCCCGTGATCACCCCATCGATCGCATCCTCGGTCCCGACGCGGCCAGTAATTCCGCACATCGTGCTAGCGCCACGTCCCGCGACATTCACCTGGAATGATCGACGTCTCGATGCTCGACCTCAGCGGTCGGATCGTTCCTGCAGATGGCGGCTGCGTTGTCGACCGTCCCGTCAGAGCCGACGTGACGGCCGTTCCATCACCCGGCACGAGACTGGGAGAATCTGCTAGGAGTGTGGTCGGTAGTCGACGACCATGTCGAAGTGTGATTGGCACGTTACTTGTCACTGACCTGGAGCGGCTTTGTTACCGTCTCGTTAGTGGCGGGCGTAGCACCAGCTTACGAGGTATTCGGCCGTTTCTCCAGTCGCGACGCACTGCGTGGGCTACCCACGGTCCGAGAAGCGCGTCATCCGGTGAGCGACCGACGCGTATCGCACGTCGGTTGAACGACCCGAGGGTTAGGACGACTCACTGGTCGCCTCACGGTGGAACAGTGCGGGCAGGGCCACCAGCTGGGAACGGTACGCGTGTTCGAGAGCCATGTTCGCGAAGAGCCCCACCATGACGCCGATAACGAGGGCGGACAGAAACGCCGATTGATACACGAGCTGTTGGGTGACGAACGCCACTCCTCCGATCCCAGCCAGTGCGAGGTAGTACGGGGACCAGTTCCGGGTGGGTTCCGCATCGTCGGCAAGGTACTCGAGGAGGTATTCGGCGTTGTCGCCGGCGACGACGGTTCCCCGGTCGCTATTGAAGTCGATGACGTCAGCTTCGTCGAGGCGTGGGAGATGGCCCTGGTAAAGGCCAACATACACTCGCTTCCGTTCCGATGATGAAAGTGACTCAACCGGTTTGTTGTTCTCGATGGACCCGATATACTCAGCCAATTCGCCCAGCGTACTCGTCTCAGAGACTTCATCGAGATATCGTAACACAAGTCGCCGTCGATGGTTCTTGAGGATCCCGTAGACCACGTCGAGCGGAAGAGGCTGCTCGTTGTCGGGCGCGCTCGATCCCGATTGTGTTGATGCCTCGTCGACTCCGTCGTTGGCGGAGGCTGATCCGCCTTCCGGGCCCGATAGCGAACTGCTGTCGGCGGCTGAGACCGCTTGGTTGGTTCTCGGATTCGACATCGTTCGATAGGATTCAGGTCAGTGAGAATACCCTTAGTTAGCTGACCCTTTCTCGGCGTAGGACTTCCCTGAAAACCGGCTCCAGCTCGACTCCCAGTGATCCAGCGCGCCCGACGTTCCCTGGAATTCCTGGATGTTGATCTCGAGTCACTCTCGTGTGGGCGCGTTCGACCCACGTGGGGCGGACGACCGTCACTGCGCGTCAGCCGTGCGGATCCCGTCTGGCGACCGCCTCCTCGGTGTCTCCCGGGCAGCCTATCCCGTTACTGATGGCGGGATTCACTGGCGGCGGCGCGTCCCGGACCGGGCTAGCTGACGTATAACTAACCCTCGACAAAGCGGAACGTAACAGAAAGCTGCCGGGTGGTGAGATTCGGCGGTTGGACGATCCACGCTATGTGCCGACCCCTTCCAGAGACTGTTCGCGAACGCGACGGTGACCGGCGATCCCTGGGTGGTCAGCGGTGAGTGCTGCATCGACCATCCACGCTGCCGAGTGGGTGCTCACGAACGGACGAGTCGTGACGCCAGATCGTGTTATCGAGAATGGCCACATAGTCATTGCCGATGGTCGAATCGACGAGATTGGAATCGGTGGCGTCGAGAGGGATGTCCCGACATTCGACGTTGACGGGCGCCTCCTGCTCCCGGGGTTCGTTGACCTCCACGGTGACGATCTCGAACGGTACCGTTTCCCTCGGTCAGACGCGGAAGTCGAGATTGAGACGGCCCTTCTGAGTTGTGACCTGGCAAACATCGCGGCGGGAATCACGACGAAGTTCCACGCCGTCGCGTTCGAGGACGTTCCAGACGAACACCGGTCTGTCGAGCTCGCGAACGAAGCCGTCACAGCAATCACGGCTGCCGACGGCCTTCTGGGCCACAATCGGGTCAACGCGCGGTGTGAACTCGGCGACGATCGGGCCGTGGAGGCGGTATTCGGAGCGATCGACCGCGAGGTCGTCGGGCTCGTGTCACTGATGAACCACCTCCCGAACTGTGGGCAGTTCGACGACCTAGCCCAGTTCGAGCGTCGGTATCACGATGGTGACCCCGCCACGAAGCGCGAAGCTGATCGTCTCCGCCGTCGGCGACGACGGATCTCGACTGACGGAGGCGACGAGCGGCCCCGTCGACTCATCCGGGCAGCACGGACGGCAAATATCCCGGTTGCCTCACACGATGATGAAGACCCGGCCGAAATCGATGCGTTGGCGGAATTGGATGTCTCGATCAGTGAGTATCCCGTGACGATGGCAGCCGCCAAACGAGCCGTGGAGCGGGGCTTGACCACCGCGATGGGGGCGCCGAATCTCGTTCGGGGTGGGAGTCTCTGGGGTAACCTGTCGGCGCCGGAGGCGATTCGCGAAGACGTCGTTGACGTCCTGTGCACAGACTACCATCCGGCCTCTCTGCTCGAGGCCATCTTCGTGGACACCGGGGAACCTCTCCCAGATCGAGTTTCGCGGGTGACAGCGGCGCCAGCCGACGCGGTTGGGCTCGACGACCGGGGTCGCCTCGAGACCGGCGCCAGGGCCGATATCGTCGTTGTCGACCCGTCAGCTCCACCCCGGGTTCAGCACGCCATCGTCGACGGCGAGGAGGTCTTCAGGCGGCGCCCGACAATGTTCAATCGAGTCCCGCCCAGTTAGCAGATCAATAACAATGGATCCAGGTGTGTAAAACAGTCCCGCATGGTGGGACTCTCGGAGAGCGATCTCGAACGGATTCGAGACTTCGCACAGACCCCTCGGTACGCACGGTCTCCGGAACAGTTGAGCGACGAAGACGAGGAGGATACCGAAACAGATCGGTAACGTGTCCACTGTCTCTCCAGTTCCGCACCCGCTGATAGTGGTGGCGACAGGGAGACGAGGGTAACTCGACCGCCCTCGTGGTGGAGACTCGTCTGGGGCGGAGGCGTGACTCGCCACCGGAGTCGGTTGAGGAAATGGGGCCGTGGCGCCTGGACGGTGACGAAGTCCGAGAGACGGTAAACGGGACGTAACTATCCTGTCCGCCCGACCTATCTCGGACACGAATGGCAACACAGGCCGCGCGAGTTCGATGGCTTGGGCTGGTGAGCGCCGTCGCTGGAGCGCTTTTCGTTCCGTACGCGCTTACTAAAGGGCACCTCACGACGCGCATCGTCGTCGACGGATGGCGTCTCAGCGGGCTCACGCCGCCACAGACAGCACTCGTGGCCCATGTTGCTGAGGAAATTCCGCTCGCACTCATGGCGGCCGGGTTCATTGCCCTCCATATCCGCGTCCACGCCAGGGGACGATTCGCTGCGGCGGGATTCAGCGTGGCGATTGCGGGAATCGCGTTGACGGTTGGCTTTCACCTCGGCGAGCACCTCCTCGCCCCGCTGACGATCCCCGCGCTATTTGGCACCGAGAATCTCTTCGTGTGGGGATACTACGCGAGCTGGCTGGTCATCTTCGTCGGGTTCGCCCTCTATGGACTCGCCGAGCCGGGGGGTCGAAACAACCCTGCGTGGTTACGTGCGCTGTTTGTTGGGCTTCTTCCGAGTGTCGTTCTCCTCGGAGCCATCATGGTCCTCCTCGACCTGTTTACCCTCGCGGGAACCTTTCGCGTCGCGCTTGGGGTGACGTGGGTCATCGTGGGCGGGTGGCTGTGTCGCAGCCCTCCGACATCAGCCTCCGTTCGAGGGGAGGATGAGTTGCGGCCGGTCAGCTCCGGGAATCAGTAAACTCGCGACCAGCCGAAGGGACCGCGTCTTACAGCTGGTCACAAAACTGTGACGGGCGGTCTCACGACCGAATTTAAGGAGGGGGTCTCTCTCTTCGATTTCGGGGGCATAGCCACTGTAGCACCGTCATAACCTGGCTGCACGCTTAGACGGGGGCGATAAGCCACATATAATTATTGGTCGGGCCGGAGATGCGTAGCACGGGTCGTCATCCGCGTGCCCGACGTCGATTGGTGGCGGCCCGCTGCTGGCTTCGCGCTCGACCCCTGATCCCACCCCATCGCCCGCCGACACACCTTCTTTCCCGTGTCGGGGGGTTTCGACCCACCGGGTGCGCCACGCAGTGGTTTGGATTTCCTGTCGTCCGACCAACGGCGCTCTCTGGTGGGTAAACAGGCTTAGAATGAGTGTTGGGAGTCCCCGCTGTCGCCGTACTCGATCGATTGATCTCCGCTCCCCGTTCTCAGCTGTTAAGCACTGGATCTCATCGTCGGGGCCACACGAGGCTGTTGCGGACGATTCGCGACATGGGCCCAATGCCTCTTATTCGACAATCCCGCTCTCAAACGCCCGGACAGAATTGTTTTTGAACATTTGTGTGAAAATCGGCACTCGTATTCCGAACCGGCTTACAAAGGACAGTATGGAATACGAGGTCAGGGACACCGAATCCGTGAGTACGGCAGTCGTCAGGGCGGTGAGTGCCGTGACCGGGAAGCACCCTGATTCGATCCAGCCACTCGACGAAGTCATTGACCCTGGGGCACTCGACGACCTCTTCAGAACGAGGGACACCGGGGCTCCTCGGATCGGTGGTCGTCTGACGTTTGTCTTTGCGGATTGTCGGATCACAATCGACAACGGCGAATTTCTCGCCATTCACCCGTTGGTGGCAGACGGTCGGTCTGAAGCGGGTCTACCTGGGGCGTGAAGGGAGGATTTCAACGAGCACGCGGCGCAGCTGGCCCCACTACGCCACGGAATCGGTCAAGTCTGCCACGGGGGGTCGATTCTCGACTGAATCGGGATCCGGGACAGTTCCCAGGAGAAGATTTCCACAAAGCTTAGTACATTGTTCCTGTTCGTCTGTGGTAGCGAACGATGACTGCTGACAACCGATCATCCGAACAAGGACTGTTCTCCAACGCCGATGAACCGGTGCAGGCTGAATTCGATTGGGGTAACATTTCGCCGAGTACCGCTGTCGTCGAGACTGTGGCTCGGGCCTCAAATCGAGATCCCACAGCCACGAATCCACTCTATAACGCCATTGACCCGGATGCCCTAGACTCCCTTTGCGGCTCCACCGACACGAGTACTCCCGATGAGCACGTCTCGGTCGAATTTGCGTTTGAGGGCTACGAGGTACGGGTTGACAGTGTCGGAACCATTGAGCTCATGTCCCTGGATCCGAATACGTAACCGCCTTCCTATCGGATTGTCGTGGCTATCCCGATCCGATTTTTTCTGAGCAGATTTCGGGAATGGACTGACGCCGGCTCACCTGCTATTTATCAGTCGTCACCTTCCAGCGACAATCGCATCGATGTGCCGTATTCTGTCGTCGAATAGCTGCGGAGGACGGACGCACAGTTGCGATTCCCTCCAGAAGTGAATGTCTCATGCACCCTTGTCTCGGCGGGCCAGACCATCGTTTCCCAGTGGAAGGCACGGGTGGCGACCGCATGGGGATTTGGTCCCGTCCTTCAGGATATCCACTCAGCGAGCTTTTCGTGAAGCGGAACCCCTGGCTCGGCAGTCGAGGACGCTGTTTCAGACGTGTCATCAGATCCCGGCGAACGGGCGATATCGAGGTGGACAAACAGCTGGTTTGCCTCCGGTCGGAGCTCGACAGTTCCTCTGGAATGATCGAAATCGATGACGTTTGCGTCATCCATCTTTGGGAGGTGGCACTGGTAGAGCGCCACGTAGACCCGTTTGCGCTCCTGGCTGGAGAGTAATCTGATTTCAGTGTCGTTCTCCTTGGCTGCGATGTGATCAGCGAGGTCGCTCAACGTCGTTTCCGTGCCATGATCGGCCATGTATTTCAGGACGCGTCGGCGACGTTCGGTCGATAGGAGGCTGAAGAGGACGTCTTTCGGGAGCGTGTCCGATTCACGTGGTGACTGTTGAGACCCGGTGTCGGTCTCCCGATCGCGTGGAGCGTTTTGCCCTCCTTTGGATTTCTCTTCGGAATCGGTAGCCGACGCAGACGAATCAACAATCATCGGCCTGTAATGTTAGCGTTCCGTAGTGTCATCCTTATCCCTTCATACAGTTACACTCCCGACGACGAATTAATACCACCACTTTTTAACTGAAATGCGGGTTTTGATAGTTCGAGATACAGCAGGGTAATCGGGTGATTATCGTCGGTAGTGGCGCGTGGCCAGCGGGGTGACGGCGCACACAGCCGGGACGGGTGTCAGGATCCAATTGGGCGAGAAAAACAGACGCCACCACCTTGTTCGATTCCGCGCCTTGGATTGGTCACGATCAGACGATTTACTCTCGTGTTTGGAAAACAGGGAAGGTGTCGAACTCCGTTGTCGACGAGGAGTGCGCCGTGGCGGCCTCCGATCAGCGCCGGTATTCCGTCATCGAGGAACCAACAATTTCGTCCCCTTACCGAACGAACATGTGGCCGGGCGACTCGTGTCGGTATTGGATGCGTATTCTGGATTAACGTGCATCAACGGGGAGTGTCGCCATAGAGCGTCCCCTCGGTCAATTCAGCCTCGACGTGATCTTCCCAGTAAGCTTCCGTACGACGTCTGGACCAGAGCTAACCGTTTTCCGTATCCGATATGTCTCAGCCATTACTAAGGGGCCGCTCGCCGTCAGAAGCGTATGGAAACGCCACGGCACGAGCGAGAGATGGCCGTCCTCGTTGCCGAGACGATCGACGAATCGCTGGAGACGTCGATCGATGAGTTACCGCCACTCTCGAATGCGATCGACCTCGAGGCGTTAGAGACGATCGTTCCCCCTGGCACGACGCCCGAGGTGTCGGTGATGTTTACGTACGGGGGGCTCCAAGTCGTCGTTCACTCAGGCCGCACCGTGTTTGTCCACCCGATTCGCGGTGCGGCCGAGATGTCGATCGATGTCGGTAGCGTCGACGAGTAAAACTATCCTCAACTGATCGCGGGGAACCGGAGCGATTCGACCCGACCAGTGTCGGTCTCGGCCTGTGGACGTCAGCTGTCGAGGCGCGAGCGCGTCATTCCGACGACCCACCATCAGGTAGTCCAAGCCATTCAGGTTTCCAGCCGCGAGCGGCACTTGCCCGATAGTCACTTCGATGGGTCACGAGCCGAGACGAGCCCTTCGGCCATGATTCGACGCGCGATGACGATGAGACCGTTGCCGAACCCACGGCCGAAAATCGCTTTCTCGTCTTTTGATTCTGGCATAATTGAACTGACGAGGAACGTGGTTCGGTCGACAAGCAGGAGCCGGCCGATCGCTGTGTCACCCTCGTTGACATTTTGGGATTGTAACCAATCCAATTCGGAGACGAACGTGGTGGCTATTGGGATATCGGTACGGACTCGCTCCTCGAGCTCCTCCGTCAATGTCCCGACCACGAGCTCGATATCGGGATGAGCCGCGGAGAGCGAAGCGACGAGTTCATCTGTATACAGAGAGTCGTCGCCGATGATCAGGACGACCTCCTCTGTCGCGTCTCGGATGAGTTGTTCTGCCCGGTTCTCTATTGCCTCCTGTCCGGCCATCGACCATACTTCTTGGACCGGCGTTTCTTCATCAACTTCGAGGGTGTCTACGTCTGTCAATGTGTCTCGAAGCCGTCCGACGCGGTTTTCGTACTGGTCACGAAGGGTTTCGACCGCTTCGTCGAGTGGGACGGCTCGAAATTGCTGCGGGCTGGAGTGATGAATCTCAACCAAGCCCTGTGCCTCAAGGACGCGAACGGCGTCGTAGACGCGCGTCCGTGGCACTTCAGTCATGTCACTCAGCTGCTTTGCGGTCCCGGAGTGGAGACGGGAGAGCCCCACGAAACATCTCGCTTCGTATTCTTTCAGGCCGAGCTGCTGGAGTACTTCTATCGCTTCTTCGATCCGTTCCGTCGTATTCATAGTTTGTGACTTAGGGTTAAGATGCACCTGGAGGGGGAGAGCCGTCGAGGCTGCTGGCAATACACGGTGAGTGTGTGTTTGTCAAAATGATAAACATACGGCTTGATGTACCAAGCTACCTATATTCCTCATGTCCATCAGTAGGATTGAACTGCCAATGGGTGCGGTTATGGTTCACCACACCGAGCCGAACTGATCCGTCGGACCGACGAGTCATGTGGTCTGACTTCGGAAACGCTGAGAGAGTCCAGCGTGTCGTGGGGCCTCGCGGACGCGTGACCGCCGTCGTGGAGTCAGGAGTCCTCGCGAGGTAGTGGGAGGCGCGTTGGCCAAACCCCCGTTCCCGATGCGACGGGCCGTATTCATTCCGCGGGGTGATCCGGTCTCGACCTGGCATACCAGCCACGCTGATTATCCGGGTCCGTCCCGAATACGAGCGTATGGCGACTGTGATGGAGTTCACCAGTCCTGCGAGCGAGTTTCCGCTTGGCACTGTCTTCGAGAACCTTCCAGGAGTCACTGTCGAACTGGAACGACTCATCCCACACGAGTCGTTGACGATTCCGTACTTTTGGGTGCGTGGTGCAGAGGCCGAGGACATCGAAGCCGCCTTCGAAACGCACGCCGGGATCGTGGCTGTCGAACTCATTGATAGTGTCGAGAGTGAGTACCTGATGCGCGCGGAATGGGAAAAAGAGTACTTCGGCGTCTTGAGTGCGCTTGCCGAGGCCAACGTGGCCGTTCTTTCGGGGATTGGGACGAAGACTGGGTGGCATTTCGAAGTTCGAGGTGAGAGTCGTGCTGCTATCAGTGACTTCCGGACGATATGCCAGAACAGCGACATCCCGATCCAAATCACCGCTATCCACGCGCTGCTCCCGATTCAGGGGGACGGCTACGAACTCACGGACACCCAGCGAGAGGCGTTGGTCATGGCCTACGAGTCCGGTTATTTCGATTCCCCTCGGTCGGCCTCCCTCGAAGACATTGCAGAAAAACTCGGGATCAGCCAACAGGCGCTCTCCTCTCGGTTACGGCGAGGACATCGACGACTCATTGCCGGAGCGCTCATTTCATCGTAACCGTCCCATCATTGCGAGACTCGCTTATACCCCTTGTATTATCAGTAGCCCTCTTCAACCGCCCACAGCCAGTACTACGGGTAACCTTGATGGATTCCTCCTACGCGAGTGTCGAATGTACATCAACAGCGTTCGATAGCGATTCAGGGACGTACCGAGCCCAATTCGACCAGACGACTACATCGCCGAGTCTGGCTGTCGTCTCGGCCCTGTCGGCCGCGATGGACACAGATCCGACTGAGTTGACGCCACTGTACGAGTTTGTCGACACCGATGCACTCGACCAACTCCTCGGTGATACGAATCCAACAGACAAACCACGCTCGGTTACGTTGACGGTCGAACAGCATCTCGTGACCGTCAACAGCGACGGGACGATCGCCATAGATCCATCGGTCGACGAGGGGCCTGTCGAGAATGTAGACGGTGATCGCGACGAATGACAGGTACTGACGAAACGCCAGTGACACCGGCCGAGCTCCAGACGGAACTGAGGTCACTCCTTCAGCGGGCGCACGCGAACGGGGTCGATGTGAGAGGTGGGTGGGATTGTTTGAACGGGGATATATCTCCAAACTGGGACGTCGTCGTTACTGAAGTGCGACCAACGGACGAGATGTCGGACAAGCGCCTCGGGCACGATTAGCCCCTGGTGTGACGTCACACCGTTCTCGGTATTCGCTTGGATCTCACGGATTCACTGGCGGAGAGACACACTGAATCCAGAGGATATCGTCGACTGCGGTTCTCCAGCCAGGCCCGACTCACGAAATGCGGTATTCACAGACGTCGGTCTTATCGCAGTATTGACAGCTGTCACGCAGTGTCTCGAGGGACTCGCCGCACCGGCGACACTCGTAGATTATCTCCGTTTTCGCTCCGATGAACGGAAGTGCGGAGACCAGTGAGCGACCGGCGTTGCTCATGGAGACCCCGTTTCCTGTCTCAATGGCTGTTCCACCCTGTCACGTTGGTCCCGACCAGTTCGATCAGGTGAGACCGAGTGACCTCTCTGCTGCACTGTCGACACCGTCACCGGTTGGGAACAGTTCGTGAGCGCTGACATTGGTGAATTCGTCTGCAAGCCGCTGCATGAGTTGGGTGCGCACGTGTGCGGGAGGGGCTGCCAGCAAACGTGGTGGCGGTAGAGAATGCGTCGCGAACGGTCCCGATTGGCCTGGTATCGGTGCTTCTCGAGACGGTGATGGGCGGCTGTGCCAGTCGCTCGGATAGACCGTCGTTCGCTGTCGCCGATCCCGGTGACGAGTGTCAATACCCATCCAATCGAGCCTGGAACACGCTGTCGGTGGCTGCCCTCACCGGGGTCCTTGCGCTTGGGCAGCCGCTGACCAACTGCTGGCCGCTGGAGCGTCGAACTCCGATTGCAGCCGGGGCGGACTACGCCACGAATGCATTTGACTTTCGTCATGGACATCTTACCCGTTGAGTTCGACCTCGAGTTCGTGTTCGCTGATGTGCATGAACGTCACTTTCCCCTCTCCCTCGTAGACGAGGGTCCCTCTCGAGGCGTCCTCGTTCACGGTGTCCGAGTTCTTGTCGTCGACAATCAGATCGTAGTTGGATCCCAGTGACGACAGATAGTGTCGTGTGACATTCCGCAACGATTGCGTAGCGTCACCCGACACATCGTACGTAACCGGCTCCCACCCGACGGTCTCCTCGTGTTCATCGATAGTGAGTGGATTGCGGAGACTCGCACCACTCGGATTGAAGTGCGTGAGCTCCCGGCTCGAGAGGTCTTGCATCGTGAGCGTGTTCGAGCCCGTGAGATTAGCCACGAGTCGCGTTTCGTCATCGACTCCATCGCCGTCCCGGTCCGTACACTCGGTTTGGAACGCCGAGTCGTCCTTCCATCCGTGGTAGGGATCGCCGTTGGACTCGCTGTAGTAAATCGTCATCGAGACGGCCTCACTGTTACAGCGTCGTCCGGTCGGTACTTCGCCACTCTTGCGCAGGTGGAGTTCGATCTCACGCGGCCCGTTGTCCACGTACATCGCCCACTGGAGGTTGTCGAAGTTCGCGGCGTCGGAGTCGTCGGGTGCCAGCACGATGGTGAAGTTTTCTACCCCGTGGTCACCGGCCAAGCCACGGACTTCGACCCCGTTTCCTTCTTTTGGCATCTGGAAGTCGCCGCTGGTGCCACTGGCAGTCAGTTCCATCGTGACCGATTCGGTCGACGGGTCGACTGCCACGGTGCCATCGGTCCGCGTGCGGAAGTACTCCGCCCATCCCCGGTAATATGCTGACTGGACAGTGACCGTCACGAGGCCGTGCTGGACTGGATTTTGATACGCCAACCCATTCTCGTCGTATGTCAGCGATGCATTGGGAAACCGGGAGCCGGACGTGGCTTTCGAGCGAACGGCACTCTGCGTTGGGCCGCTCACGTACCCTTCGCCTACGAGCCTGATTATTGGCATGACGAGAGTCTCATCTTGATAGATGAGAGATGGTGGCGTGACCATGGCAGAGGAGTTCCCCTGTGCTCGCCAGACACCCCCCGCCTGGTAGCCCATCGTGGTTCCCTCGTGCTGGTATTGGAGCGTCCCCATGTCACCCTGGTATATCACCTGGACGTCACCGTCTTCACTGTAGTTCTCGTGGGTAACTCGAATCGACCCGGCGTCTTCTAGGATTGAAAAGTGGCCGTCTCTCGAGTCACCCAAATCGATCACCCGACTCCGCGAATCGCCCAGGGAGACCGAGGAGCTTTGGGAGTCAAACGACAGCAACGACTGTTCGACCTGTTCCAAAGCTGCGTGAGTACGGGTCTCATCGAGTGAGTCAGTGCCAATCGAGACAGCGACGCCCATGCCGCCGACCGTGATGCCGATCAGGAGGACGATGGCCAGCACGTTTGACTGCGCGCGACGTCGGCCCCTCGACGACACCCTCGATCGGGTTTCACCGGTCCCGTGCCCGTTGGCATTGACTGTGTGAGTCTCGTTGCTGCGTGGATTCCAGTCAAAGACGTTCATGTCCAGGTGTCCTGCGTGTGATCGCGACCCGGGACGACAGTGCATCCCCAGCACGGAATCCGACCACAGCCGGTCGATGGAAAGTAGCCCGACACGGTTGCTTAGGGGATGGTCGCGGAGTCCAGCGTTGCTGTCTGTTTGCTTGTATCGCTTGTCCAGACGATACGGATGACGTCGTCGCTCTCCATTGTGACGTCTGCATCGGAGATGCTCTCCACAGCCCCGGTACTGATCTCGCCACTCCACTCGTCGGGTGTGATCCGAGTGTCATCGACGACAAGTGTCAGCCGGCCCACATCGATCGCACCCCCACCGCGGTGGGTGATTGTTACTGTATCACCGTCGACTGTCGCATCAAAGTCCCCATCCCCGGCATCGTTGAACTCGAAACTGAAGCTGGCCTGCGGCACCGTGTCGACCGAACTCCCTATCCCGAGCACGAACGAGGCGATAACCGCAGCCAAGATCACCGTGACAGCGACCATGAGGATGACGCCAATCACTGGCGTCATCGCCTCCTCGTCCGAGATTAGTGATTTGTGTTCCATGGTTCGTCTCCTGTGGTCTACGCTCCACCGCGTGGGACCACGGTCCGTGGCCGGACACCGCATTTGCGTCGAGCGTACGCCATATGCGGCCCTTTGGCGGTGGATCGGAGCACGCTCACACGTCCCCCGGATCAAGTATTGTTACGTGCCGATTAACGACAGGAAATTGTGTCATAACTGTGAGTGGATATTTATTCGTCACGTTTGGCTAGGGATGAACCGTTGAAACTGTCTGAACAGTGCGGAACACGTGCTAGAATATTGCGCCTTACAACGACCCCTCCGGCGTGATGTGTGAACGGGATGGCGCTGAAACAGATTCCAAACCCGACGTGGATGGCCGACCGAACAGTGCGGGCGTGTGGAGTTGGTTGCTAATGCCTGATCGCCTCGAGACGGGTATTGCGGCCCTGGATCGTCGATTGGACGGCGGGCTCCCACCGGGGAGCCTTGTGACGCTGAGTGCGTCACCGGCGAGTCAGTCCGAACAGTTCATTCACGACGTCGCCGAGTCCCGGAAGACACTCGTCGTCACTACACGCCGACCACGAGAGGCGGTGGAGCGCTCACAGCATCGTCGCGGTCTCGGTTCGGAAACAGTGGCCGTACGGGAAGTGGATCCTGAAAATCCATCCGAATATATTTTCACGTGTGCACGCGCCCTCGAAGATAGGACGAATCTCATCCTCGATCCGCTGGACCCGATCGAAAAGTTACCGGAGCACCAATACGTGCAGTTCCTCAGTCAGCTGCAGGATGAAGTCCGCGAGAACGACAGCATCGCCCTCTTCCACTGTCTCACGGGGGACCACGTCCCGCGCAATCGGAACATCACCGAGTACATGTCCGACGTCGTCTTCGAGCTGTCGACGGACGTGAATGGGGAGACGATCGAGAATCGGCTGGTCGTCCCGAAGTTCCGGGACGGAAAGCCATTCAAGGACGTGCTGAAACTGGAGCTGCGCAATCGTGTGGCAGTGGACACCAGTCGGGATATCGGGTGATCAAAGCCTCGGTCGCCTGCATCGAGCGAACATTCCAGCACAGTGGGGCGTCCGGGCGAAACGGGCCGAGAAAATTTCCTTCGAGTGCGTCGCGTCTCCTTTTCGCGATGAGTGCCCGCCTCGAGATGGAGTGTGGTTTACCGATCTCCCTGACTGGAGCGATACGGGGATGTGACTCGCCGTGTTGGATACCGTGATCGAAGGCCGGGGTGGCGGATTCGTGCCGCGCCAGACGTCCAGTCTCGTTTTGGTGGAATGGGAGCCGGCCTGTTGCTGTCGCCCGCCGCTGTCTACGGTCTCGGCATCGACACGTGATACACCGGTCGGATGCGGCACAATAGAGCCTGGGGAGTAGGCGCCCCATACGGCTGCCGTAAACTGACCATTACAATGGCTATAACCTGCCCAGCAAGAGCAAGCGTGCCGATTAGTTGCGGGATACTTCCCGGGACGCGACCCGGCATGCGAGGTACACACATGGGATCGAACGTTCGGTCAGGACAGACGGCGACACAGGACAGAGGACAGGTGGAGGGGTCGGGCGATGGCGAGTAACCCATCCGACGCCGATCAATCCACGGAGGTCGCGTTGGCCGACGCAGCCGACATCGAAGGCCTCGCCGGCGAACACAGTTGGCTGCGTGTGCTTCAGGCGCACGGGACGCGCGGGGACACAGGAGCGAGCGAGGATCACGCCGGTCAGGCAGACGAGAGTGCCGGTCCGGCCCGCCGGCTGTTGGAAGCCGAAGGAGTATCACTTGCGGGGGACGACGACGAAGCCTCGACGCATCTCGATTGGTCCCGCGTCGACTACGACCCGGCGACGTATCTCCCACGCGAGACGACGGACGCACCGGCGTCGGGCAGCAGCGACGCCGGGCTTCCCGGCACGGTCACCGAAGCGATTCAGGACTGGATCGACAGGACACCGGTCACGAAAGACGTCTACGGGTGGGAGCACTTCAAGTGGGAGTACTACTACGGATCGGACGGGCGGCGACCCCGCAATGACGCTGGGGATCCAGAGCCTTTCGATCCGGGCGAGTACCTGTCGTTCGATCCCGAGTCGATTACGGACGTGCTCGAGACGGGTTGCGCGAATGCCACAGCACTGAGAGACGTTGTCGAAGATCGGACCGTCAACGTCAACCCTGAAATCGACGAAGACGCGTTCTTCTCGTCGGCGGACGGCGAGACGACGGTGACGAACCGGTACGACCTCGAGAAAGCCGTTCCGACGGCGAAGAAACGGCACTTCGAGGAGGTCGAGCGCTACTGGGTGGACAAGCCCTACGCGTTCGTTGTCATCTTCCACTCGGTCACCGAGAACGAGGAGAAATACTACCTGATCGACCCGTACCTCAACGACATCGAAGACGAACTCCGCGGCTACATCGCGGGGAAGCTCCGGACGGCGATCAGGTACTCCGACGACAGTTACATCGTGGATGGGACGAGCGAAGAACGCAAGGAAGTCATCGAACACGAAGCACGCCGTCTCCTCGCTCGATACGACCTCATCGACGGGCAGGACGGCTCCGACGATCTGCTGTCGACGGTGGGAGCGATGGTGGGGCTCGAGACGCCGGTCCGGGAGGGAACCTCGTCGACCGCCGGCAGCGGGCTTGCCGGGACGTCGGCGCGGCCGGAATCGGCAATCCTCGAGGAGGATCCGGGGACACTGACCGAGTATCAGGTCGGGAAGATACTCTATCGGCTCAAACGGGATTTCATCGGCTACGACCGAATCGACGGCATCAAGCGGGACATCAATGTCGAAGACATCTCGTGTGACGGCTACAACTTCCCCGTCTTCGTCTACCACACGGAGTACGAACAACTGATCACCAACATCTCCCACGGGGAAGCGCAGTTGGACAACTTCGTGATCAAGCTCGCACAACGGTCCGGAAAGGGCATCTCGAAACGCGAGCCGCAGGTCGATGCCACGCTCCCCGACGGGTCACGCGCACAACTGACACTCGGTCGGGAAGTATCAGACCACGGGACGAACTACACGATCCGACAGTTCAACGACGTCCCTTTTACGCCGGTCGATCTCATCAACTGGAATACGTTCAGCCTCGACGAGATGGCGTTCCTCTGGCTGTGTATCGAAAGTGAGAAATCGGTCATGTTCGGCGGCGGGACGGCATCGGGGAAGACGACGAGCTTGAACGCCGTCTCCCTCTTCATCCCGTCGACGTCGAAAATCGTCTCGATCGAAGACACGCGGGAGGTCGAACTCCCCCAGCGCAACTGGGTGGCGAGTATCACGCGGCCATCGTTCACCGACGATTCGCACGGCGACGTCGACGAGTTCGACCTTCTGGAGGCAGCCCTCCGCCAGCGCCCCGAATACATCATCATGGGCGAGGTTCGGGGCGAGGAAGGGCGGACGCTGTTCCAGGTCATGTCCACCGGACACACGACGCTGACGACGTTCCACGCCGACAGCGTCGAGGAGGTCATCAAGCGGTTCACGACCGATCCAATCAACGTCTCGAAGACGATGTTCACCGCGCTGGACATCGTCTCGATCCAAACGCAGACGCGGGTCGGGGGCCAGAAGGTTCGTCGGAATCGTGGGCTGACAGACGTCAACTACTACGATACGGACGACGACGAGATCAACGTCCAGGATGTCTTCGAGTGGCATCCGGAGACCGACGAGTTCGTGCAGATGACGCGATCCAATAAACTGGAGGAGATCCAGTTCGATCGCGGGTGGGACCGGGATCGGCTCGAGGTGGAGCTGTTCAAGCGCAAGGTCGTGCTCGCATACCTGATCGAGAACGGCCTCAACGAGTATTCCGACGTCGCCGCGACCATTCAGGCGTTTATCAACGACCCGGATACGATCCTGGCGCTCATCGCGCGGGACAGGCTCGAAGCAAGTCTCGCCGATTTGCGGGGCATGGAGAGCGTCATGATCGACGTCAAGCCGGAAAAGGAAGCGCTCGTCCCGCGACCCGAGCCCGGTCAGAACGCCCGCGTCGCGGTGAGCGATGTGCTGTCGCGTGCGGAACGTGAGCTCTTCCCAACGTACAAGACGATGTCACCGAGTCCGCTCGTGAGTGCCCTCCCGGATGCGTCGGATGTCGGTGTCGATACGGCGGTGGCCCGCCCCAACGGGGGTCCGGATTCTTCGGCGGCCCCGACGTCCGAGGCCGCGGACGCGGCTTCAGGGTCGGACGAGGTCGAACCACCTGCAGCCGAATCGGCCCTGACACCGACCGGAAATGGGGATGATCCGGAGTCGACCATCCAAGACCGGGACGGGGATTGGTTGTCCGAGCGGTTACAGTCGCTTGACGCGGGTCACGGGAATGGCAGTGGGTCCAACCAACGTGGAGCCGACGGTGGAGAGGATGAGACTCGGGCGGACGGTGAATCGACGAATGGCGAGGCGACCGATGGGACCGACGATCGGACGGATCCGGACGCCGACCCGCAGCGTGCATCCGAGGAGGCGGAGTGACACATGGAATACACGTACGCGGTGTTGTTACTGGAGGAATCGGGAATGGAGATCAACGAGGATAACCTGGCGGCCGTGCTCGCGTCGGCCGACGTTGAGATCAACTGGTCCACGGTCAAGGCGACCGTCGCGGCCCTCGAGGGCGTTCACATCCAGGATGTCATCCGAGACACGAACGGGTCCACTGCCGATGGCGCAACCGAGTCTGTCGGCGTGGGGGCACCCACTGTGGAGTCGGGGACCGACGGGCGGTTGGACGGAGACCGACAGGCCGACCGGGAACTCTCGACTGATGAGCCCGGGTCGGTGGAGACCGTGGAGACGGGGGACCTGTCCGACGATTGCGATGGGGTTGGGGGATCTTAGATGCCATCGAGCGCGCTCGAAGACTGGCGGGAACGGCACGTCGGATCGGGGAGCGGTGGGGCGGTCCTCGCCGACACGTTCTATCCGCTCTACCAGTGGCTCTTCGACTCCGACAACGATTTTGTCGAGACGACGGAGCAAAAACTCGCCGAGGCCCGGATGGCTGATACCGTCGAAGAGTACCTCTCGAGGGCGCTCGGCATCGGGTTCATTGCGGGCTTGGTGCTGTGGGCCCTGGGCCTGATGGCTGGGTACGTGCTATTTGTGACCGGTCTGGTGGAGGTCGAGACGATCATCGGCATCCAGCTTCACGATCCGGTGGTGATCTGGCTCGTCGACATGTTGAAGATCCCGTTTTTGATCTTCACGATCGGGATCATTTTCGGGGTGATCGGATTCGTCCTTGGATTCGGGTTGCTCGTCGCAATCCCGTACAGTCGGGCTGGGACGCGGCGTCGTGAGATCGACCTTCTCCTTGCAGATGCCGTGTCCTACATGTACGCGCTCTCGATCGGCGGGATGAACCAAATCGAGATTCTCGAAGCCATCGCCCGCGCGGACGATACCTACGGTGAGGTCGCGAGAGAATTTCAGAGTATCATGCAGGATACGCAGTACTTCGATGCGGACTACCGCACCTCGATCCGCAAACAGGTCGATATGACCCCGAGTGACGAACTCGGGCAGTTCCTCACGGACATGCTTGCGATCATCAACAGCGGTGGGAGCATGGAGCAGTTCCTGGCTGACAAAAAGCGCAAGCACATGCGAACGGCGAAACAGCAACAGGAGCGGGTCCTCGATACGCTGGAACTGTTCGGCGAGATGTTCATCACGCTCTCGCTGTTTCCCCTCTTGCTCATTATCGTCATCGTGGTCATGGGCATGCTTGGCGAGGCCTCAGCGACGCTCCTCCACTTGACCGTCTACGGGTTGATCCCCCTCATTGGATTTGGATTCTTGGTCCTTGTCGCCATGGTGACGATGGACGAGCCGGGTACCGGTTACCTCGAGGAAGAACGCGAAGACTGGTATGCCGGCGCTGGAACGGGCGAGGCGAACCTCTCGCAGCTCCTCCGGTTTGACGCCATTCCAAGTTCCTACCGGGTCTTCGAGAAGGTCAAAAGCGGGGAATTCAAACACAAACTCCGAACGTCCCTCAAAGAACCACACCTCTACTTCCGGGACAACCCGCTCCACACGCTTGGGCTGACTGTCCCGGCAGCGGCGCTGGTGTTACTCGTCGGCGTGATCGCCGGTGCGGTTCCCACGACGTTCGAGGGGCTTATCGCCAACTCTGTCTGGGGGACAGCGTTCTGGGTGTACCTGCCGATGTACATTCTCTGTATCCCGCTTGCGGTGTTTCACGAGTGGAACGTCAAACACCGGTACGGAATCCTGAACACCCTCTCGGAGGATCTCCGCAAACTTGCCGCGGTCAACGACACTGGCATGACGCTTCTGGAATCGGTCGGAACTGTCGGCACGACCTCCACCGGAAAGCTGGCCAACGAGTTCCGGACGATCTACATGAAGGTCAACTACGGGATGAGCATCAACGAAGCGCTCTACGACTTCAACAACCGCTATCACATCCCGCGGTTGGCCCGGACGATCAAACTCGTGAGCAAGGCACAGTCAGTCTCGAACGAGATCCGTGCCGTGCTCTCGACGGCTGCAAAGGCGAGCGAGAACCAGGACGACATAGACAGAGACCGTCGGGACCGCACGCGGATGCAGGTTGCCGTGATCATCATGACGTTCCTGACGCTGCTGGCTGTCATTGCCATCCTCAAGACACAGTTCTTGAACACGATGGGCGACCTTCCGGCAACGTCTGGCGGTGGACCGAGTGGGCTTTCAGCCGAATTTGGCGGGGCGATGAACATCGATATGATCTCGCTCTTGTTCTTCCACGCGCTCACCATCCAGGCGGTCATATCCGGCTTCATCAGCGGCTACATGCGCAACGTCAGACTCCTCTCGGGAGTGAAGTATATCCTCGGCATGATGACGGTGGCGCTCACCGTCTGGATCCTCGTGGGGTGATCGGAATGGCACGCCATTCGAGGGACCCCCCCGGGTCGGACCGCGGACAGCTCTATCTCGACTACGTCGTCGGGATCGGCATTTTCATGCTCGCCATCGCCTTCGTGCTCTCGTTCGGCCCGGGCATGTTCGGCACCTTCGCCGACGAGCCGGACCGTCCCCTCGTTGCGGATCGGTCCGTGGATCGTCTCGCCGGTCCGATGCTCGGTGCGGAGACACGGCCGTCGACACTGAATGCAACCTGTACGGCGGCGTTTTTCCACCAGTCAGGGACCACCTGTGGTGTCGACACGACCGGATCGATCTCTGAACAAGTCGGGATCAGGGCCACCTACAGCCTCAACGTGACGCTTTCGAGACCGGTCTCGAACGACGGCGAGCACACAGTGCTCTGCATCGATGGTGACAGCGTCGTTCCCTGTCAAGGTGGCTTGTCGCGAGCGACAGTTGGTCCGCCGGCACCGACGACGCAGGCCAGTGTGACCACGGCCTATCGGACGGTCTACGTCGACGGCCGGGACGCGACGCTCGTCGTGAGGGTGTGGTAACGATGTCCGACCGTGCCCAGGCCGTCACACTCGAAGCGTTGGTCGCAGCCCTGTTGTTGCTCGGCGTCCTGGTGTTCGCCCTGCAGACTGCATCGGTCACGCCCTCTGGAGCGAGCACGACGAACGCCCATCTCGAGAACCAGCACGAGCGGCTCGCTGCTGGAGCCCTCGACAGCGCCGCTGCGAACAATTCGCTCAAACCGACGTTGGGATACTGGAACGAAACAAACGCCAGTTTTCACGGGGTCCACCAGAAAGGATTCTACCCGAACGACGGCCCACCAACGGCACTCGGAGCCCTTCTCGACCGGACGCTTGCGGACCAGGGGCTGGCCTACAACGTCAACTTGCACTACATGTCGCGGGACGGGCACCTCCGACAGCAGCCGTTGGTCTATGTGGGTTCTCCAAGTGCCAACGCCGTGACGGCTTCCCGGCTGGTCTTGCTCACGGACGACGACCACCTGTACGATCCCTCGGGGACCGTCACGGAGACAACGCTCTCGGAGACGTCGTCCTATTTCGCACCGGACGCTGCCCCCCAGAGTCACACGTACAACGTCGTTCGAGTGGAGGTGGTCGTGTGGCGGACCTAAGCCAGTGCTCGCGCGCCGGACTCGGGCCGTCGGGGACAGAGCGGGGGCAGCTCTTACTCGCGACTGCGTTCGTCTTGAGCATCCTCTTCGTCGTGCTGGCGTTGCTACTCAACTCGGCCGCGTACACGGGCATCGCGGCCACGAGCGCCGGCAGCCTTCACGGATCGGCGCAGGCATCCAGCCTGCAGGCTGACGTCACCGACGGTACAGTGACCCTGCTCGGATCTATCAACACCGGTGCCACCGCCTCGTATTCGGAGCGCACCCAGAACCTGACGCGGGGAATCGACGACTGGAGTGACTTGAACACCCGGCTCGCTGCGCCTCGGAGCGGGTCGAAGACCATCTCGCTCCTCGACGTCACGCACGGCACGCGGATCGTCCAGCGCGATAGCGATCGGGACTTTTCGAGTGCCAGCGGGGCGGGGAACTGGACGCTCGCACCGGACGTCACGCGGATCACCCACTACCGTCTCACGGTCTCACACCCGTCACTCGTCGATCCCGGCAGTGATACCTCGGCCAGTGGGCTCCGGAACGACAGCGTGTTTCGCCTCGCAGTGACCGTCGACGGGACCACGGACACCTGGCGGATGTTCACCTATCGGGACGGCGGGTCTGATGTTGTCGTGGTCGTGGAGGACCCATCGGGAGCACTCTCGTCGGAGTGCCGTGTGGCCGCTGGCAGCGACGACACGGTCACGGTTGACGTCACCAACGCGACTGTCGGTGACACCGACTGTCCGACTCTCGCATTCGTGCAGTCGCTCGGCGGTGCGTTCGACCTGCAGTACGAACGGGGATCGAATGCGGTCGGCACGTACTCCGGCACGGTTGATGTCGCCCGGTCGACGGTGACCGACGCACACTACGGGCCATCCGGGAGTTCGACACAGCCGTACGCGGCCGCGGTGCTCTACGACGCGACTGTGGAGCTGGTCGTCGACTCACCGGCATACTCGTATCGGACCACACGCCAGGTCGTCGCGGGTGATGCCAATGGCTGACCGGGCGGTGTCGACGGTCGTCGGGTTCGCAATCATGCTCGGGATCATCGGGTTGCTGACGTCGGGGGTGATCATGGGGGCGGCCAACTACGTCGACTCTCAGCGAACTGACGTGACGAGGACTGAACTCTCGGTCGTCGGCAACCAACTGGCCGCCGACCTGACTGCCGCCGATACGCTCGCAGGGGTACCGGGTACCGACGCCGTCGAGGTGGAGTCAGAGTTGGTCACGTTCGTCGCTGGCGGCACGTACCGCATCGACATTTCCGAGGGGGACGGCGACAACGCGTACCAAATCGTCCTCACGAGCAATCCGACCCAGGTTTCCACCGTGGTCACTGTCGTGACCGACCACGATGTCGAGACCGGCAGCGTCAACGGCGGGGACCTGACAATTACGGCAACCGGTGGTCGGTTGGAGGTCACTGATGACTGACCGCGCTCAGAGCGAGGCAATTGGGTTCGTCATCGTCTTCGTGCTTATCGTGGCCGCGGTGAGTGTCCTTACGGTCGCGGGCCTCGGGGAACTCCGGGACGTGCAGGACGATCAGCGGGTCGAGAACGCCCTGGCGTCGATGGGAATCCTCGCGGAGAACGTGGACGATCTCGTCTTGGACGGCGCCCCGAATCGTGAGACAGAACTCCGGCTCGGAAGTGGACGCCTCACGTTCGCCGATCCGGTGCCGATAACCATCACCGGCCACGAAACCGGGAATCCGACGGCGAACTTCAGCTACGAAGTCACCACGCGCCCGCTGGTGTACGACGGCGGGACCGAGCAACGAGTCGTGTACAACGCGGGCGCGGTCATCTGGCAGAGTCGGACGAGTTCGACGATGATCGACGGACCGCCGATGTTAGTCTCGCCGGACCGTTCGAGCGTCCTCGTTGTGCAAACCCGCCGAGGTGGAGACAATGTGGGAATCGGGGGAACCTCGACGGCACTGGTCCGAGCAGACCGGGCAGTGGCGGACCTCTTCCAGGTGAATCACACCTCGTACGATGTCACGATCCGATTCGACTCGCCACGAGCCGACGCATGGACTCGGCATTTCGAGGACCGGACCGGAATGACCTGTTCGTCCCCCAGTCCCACTGTCGGTAGCTGCTCGTTTACGACGGACAGTCTGGCGGTTTCGGTCGTCCGGATTGACATGGCGTTGCGCTAGTCGATTTTGTGGTGGTAAGTGGAATCCGGTCCCGGGATACGCTCGTCTTAACAAAGTGGTGGAGTCCCGATGACGTAGCCGAATGTCCGACGATACATCGATTCCAACCGGTCCCTACTCTCGCCGACGAGTGCTTCGCAATGGAGCGCTTGCAGCGACCATTGGTGCAGTTGGGATCCCGACTGTCTCCGGTCCCGCAGCGGCCAGCAACAAGTGCCCCCGGTCGCCCGGGTTTTGGAAGAACAATTGGGTCTCGAAATTGCCGGACGAGATCTCGATCCCACCCGCGGGGATAACGACGAAAGCTGAGATTCAGGCATTCTTGAGAGCCCCGCCGAGGGGTGACACAGTCAATATTATGGCCACACACTACATCGCGACGTACCTCAATCTCTTGCTCAGGCCGAATCCTGACACGAATTGTGCCAACAGGGCTGTGGAGGTCGATGGAATCGGCCGGGTCGAGTGGGAGAACGTCAAGAACGCTGCACAGCGGTGGCTCTTGGACCACGGGTGGGACGGGACGTTACAGGAGGGACAGAAATCGTGGTCTCCGACGGTCAGTGTCGTGGGTGCCCCCGGGACGGTGAATGGCGAGACGCTGAAAAACGCACTGGATGCGTTCAATAACAATCGGTTCTCCGCACTCGATTGTGATTGTGGCGGCGATAACTCGGAGTCCGACTCCGCCGAGAAAGAGAACGAAGACGAACAAAAACACCAGGGTGGAGACAAAGCCAAGGGCCCCCCGGACCACGCTGGGCCGTCGAACCGGCCGGAACACGCTGGGCCGTCGACCCGACCGGACCACGCCGGGCCGCCGAACCAGCCGAACGACGCCGGACCATCGAACCGACCAGACCACGCCGGGCCGTCGAACAGCCCGAGCGACGCTGGGCCGTCGAACCGGCCTGACCACGCTGGCCCTCCCAACTAGCCGGTCACCACTAATTTCCCCTCGTGAGGTGGGACAGTAGCAGGGCATACTGGAAGACCAATATCCCGACACGGGGCCTGTGAAAGGATTTAATGGTGAATACCGGGGGTCACCCTGGCGCTCTCTGACAGAATCGAAACAGCCGTCGTACGACAGCGAAGACGGGGGAGTGCCCACCCGTGGTCGACGAACACCTCTGGGGCGATACTCTGACAGCATGTCCGGTACATCAGTTTCTATTCGCGAATAGCAGAGGGCCGTGCCATCGTGCCACCCGACTGTCTCATTTGCGTTGGAATTTCCGGTGGCGGAAGACGTTGGAAGCCACAACTTACTAGCCTCTCCCAACTGCAGTCGGCGGCCCTCTCTCCAATCCGATGTAATCTCTCCCGCGTTGGAGTCGATGAAGACTGCTCCGACGGGGATTCGAACCCCGGTCATTGCCTCGAGAGGGCAATATGATTGGCCGGACTACACTATCGGAGCGCAGTTGCGCGTAGCCCGGACCGGCGTTTAATCGTTGCGCTTCCACTCACGACTGCGCAGGCAGGTCATTCCTCGTCGAACGGCGAGCCGGCCGCATCCGGCTCTTGGCCGGCCAGGCTGATGATGTTTTCACGGCCGACGCGAAGCTTGCTGATTCGGCCGTCGGCCTCCATCTCGGAGAGGAGCATGCTGACTTTCGACTTCGACCAGTCGGTTTCCTCCACGATGCTAACCTGTTTCATCCGACCGCCGTTATCCTGGAGGAGCTGCTCGACCAGATCCTCGTCCGAGCGGAACTCCTCGGGCTGGACGGCAGCCGACGCGTCGGTTTCACCAGTCGACACGGCCTCGGGACTCGACGTGTCTCCCCTCGCCGGGTACTCTCCTGTGGGCAGTCGGCCCGTGTACCACCCGAGGCCCACTCCGAGAGCGACGAGGAGGATCCCCCCAGCGAGCATCATCCCCATCGGCAGATTTGATCCGTTTTGGCCGTTACCGACCGGTGTCGGGGTGCCAGTGGGCGTTCCGGTCGCGGCCGGTGGTTGTATCGTCGTCTGTCCCGCACCGCCACCCACTGCTCCGGATTCTCTGGGACCGAACACGAGGGATGGCCGTTGGTCCGCGAACTGACGTTCACCGAACCAGGTCACCGATGAACTTCCATCGAGGTTGTCAGTGGCCGCCATCGAATCCGGTTGTGGTTCGACCTGCCGAAATGCGAGCGTCGGGCCCCGCTGAAACACCAGCCGCTGACCGTCGGCCACGTACATTCCGCCCTGAAACACGTCGTCCACGAGGACTCGCTCGCCGTCCGCACGTGCGAAATTCGTCCACATGAACGACATCTCGACGAAGCCGCGGGTGCCGCCAAGCTGGCGGGTGAACGCCTGCCGCGCGAAACTCGTCGAGTTCATCGGCCGTCCCGTGGCGTTCTCGCCGAAGGCCACGAGATCTGTCGCCCGCGCGGTGAAATCGGTAAACAGTTCCGTTTCGTTGTCGTTGAATTCGGCGGCGAACGTTTCGAACGCGTCGATCTCAGACTGGTTTGAGAGGGGCCGACTGTAGACGATCGTCCACCGGGCCGATTGATTCTCGTAGACCTGGATTCGAAAGACCGTGTCGTCGAACTCGTCGGGCGTCGTCTGGGGCTGCAGCAGTCCGACTGACGCGGCCGGGTTCCCACCACCCACGGCACCGCCGGCCAAGACTGCCACAAGGAGGGCCACCCCGAGCAGGCAGATGGCGACCCCTCTGGTCATTCCACGTTTATCTCCCGAGGCCGGCATAAAAACGCTGTGCATGGGGCGGTGTCGTGCCAGTTACTGCATCGACTCGGCGAGCAGGACCGCCGGGTGTGCGGGATCGCAGCTGGGAATACCATCCCCGAGCTGCGTTCGGCAGGACGCGCCCGGGGCCACGGCACGGTCGCCGGCACTCGCCGCCACTTGATCGAAGAGGATCTGGCCGATGGCCGCGCTCATCGCGTAGTGTTCGGCCTCGTAGCCGAAGCTCCCGGCCATGCCACAACAGCCCGAGTCCAACGCGTCGACGGTGTACCCGGCACGGCGGAGGAGGGCGACCGGGTGGTGGTCCCGTTTGGTCGCGGTCTGGTGGCAGTGTCCGTGGTAGGTAAGCGTCCGATCGGGCGTGTCGAACGCGATACGGTCGTCGAGTCCATGCCGGTCGAGAAACTCGCAGAACCCCGCCGTGTTCGCAGCGACGCGATCCACAGCCGGACCCTCGAGGAGGTCCAGGGCGTCGGTTTGGAGCATAACGGCGTCGGATGGTTCCGGGACGACGACCGTCCAGCCGTCGGCCACCGCGGGTGCCAGGACATCGACATTCTGCTGCACGCGCTCCCGCGCGAGGTCGAGAAATCCCTTGGAGAACGCGGCCCGCCCGCTCGCGGTTGTCCCCTCGGCCACTCGCACGTGGACGCCGGCGGCTTCCAGGACGTCCACGGCGGCGATCCCGATCTCCGGTTCCACGAAGTTGGTAAATGCGTCGGGGAAGAGCAGCACCGTGTGGGCGGCCGCGTCTGTACCGACCGCTGGGTCCCGATCGCCCAGGCGGTCGACGAACGACCGTCGCGCAAACGGCGGTGGTGATCGCTCGCGGGCGATACCGAGAAGACGCTCTGCCAATCGTCCACTGCCGGGGACGCGGGCGAGCCAGTTCGACACGGGAGCCAGGCGGCTCCCCCAGGCGGTGAGGCGGTCGACGTTGGCAAAGAGCCGGTCCCGTCGGTCGGCCCCGTGGCGCCGATGGCGCTCGTGGGCGATCTCCGCCTTGAGTTTGGCCATGTCCACACCACTGGGGCAGTCTCGCACGCACCCCTTACACCCGATACAGAGGTCCATGACCTCGGTCGCAAACTCGTCGGCAGTGGGATCGTCCGGGAGGTCACCACTCATCGCCTGGCGGAGCAGGTTCGCCCGCCCCCGCGTACTCGTGATCTCCTCGTCCGCGGCGCGGTAGGTCGGGCACATCACGCTCCCGGTCGTCTCCTGTGGGCCCCGACATCCCCCACACCCGTGGCACAGCTCGACCATCCCCTGCATGCCGTTGTCGATGTCCCAGTCAAGTGACGGCTCGAACCCCAGGTCGAAGTCGTATTCCGGCGAAAAGCGCAGATGGTCCCGCATCGAGATGTCGCCACCCACCTGGCCCGGATTGAGCAGCCAGTCCGGATCGAAGGCAGACTTGAGATCCCGGAACAGATCCACCACGTCGTCGCCATAGAGCTTCTCGTTCCACTGCGTCCGCGCGCGGCCGTCGCCGTGCTCGCCGGAGACGCTCCCGCCGTACTCGACGACGAGGTCCGTCGCGGCGTCCGCGATCGATTCCATCGTGTCGACGCCGTCCAGCGTCTTCGTGTCGACTAACGGTCTGATGTGGAGGCAGCCTGGCCCGGCGTGGCCGTAGAACGAGGCGATTGTGCCGTGTTCCTCGAGGACCTGCTGGAAGTCGGCGACGAACGCCGGCAGCTGGGTGGGGGGGACGGCGGCGTCCTCGATGAAACTTTGATGCTTCGCGTCGGTCGTCCGCGAGAGGAGAATCGGCAGGCCGCTCTTGCGGAGTTTCCAGAAGCGGTCCCGATCGGCCTGGTCGTGGGCTTCGCTCGCAGCCCGCGCTCGCTTCGGCTCGTCGGTCCGATTGCTCGCTCCCTCGCGAGGGACCGCTTTCGCGGTCACCTCAGGTATGCGGTCAGCCAAGAGGTCGGCGACCTGCTGGCGGCCGTCGCGGTCGGTGTCGGCGTAGAACTCGACGAGGAGCACAGCCGTCGTTCCAGGCGAGAGCATGGATTCGACGAGGTCGCCGAACTCCTCGGTGTCCCGGGCCAGGTCCAACAGGACGTCGTCGAGGACTTCCACGGCGGCCGGCTCGTGCTCGAGGATTGGCGCGACGTCGGCCATGGCGTCCGCGAGGCTGTCGTACTCGAGCAGGGCCATCCCCTTCGTGTCCGGCACCGGTTCGAGGGAGACCGTCGCCTCGGTCACGATCGCCAGCGTGCCCTCGCTCCCGGCAAGCAGCCGCGCCAGGTTGACACGGCCATGCTCGGCCTCGTCGACGAGCCGATCGAGGTTGTATCCGGAGACGTTCCGCGTCAGATCGGGAAAGGCCGACCGGATCGTCTCGGCCTCCTCGGCGACAAGCCGGGCCACGGTGCCAGCGATGCGAGTCTCGAGGGCGCCCGCATCGCTGGTATCCACGGCACGCGCCCGGAGTGAATCGAGGGACAGCTCGCCGAATTCCGTGACAGTGCCATCGGCGAGGACGACCTCACAGGACTCGATGTACGCGTCAGTCTTGCCGTATTTCAGCGAGTGCGACCCGGTGGAGTTGTTACCGATCGCGCCGCCGAGTGCGCTCTTCTCGCCCCACGCCGGATCCGGGGCGAACTTGAGTCCGACGGAGGCGAGTGCCGCGTCGAGATCGCCGAGCAGGACCCCCGGCTCGGCCGTCGCCGTGCGCGCATCCGGATCGATATCCCGGATATTGTTCATGTACCGCGTGAAATCGAGGACGACTGCTTCGTTGACCGCCTGTCCGGCGAGACTCGTTCCCCCGCCGCGAGGGAGCACAGGGATCTGGTTGTCGGCACAGTAGGACACGACTGCAGCGACGTCTGCCGTCGAGCGGGGAAAGACCACCCCGATCGGTGTGACTTCGTAGGCGCTCGCATCCGTGGCGTAGAGCTGGCGGGTGTAGGCGTCGAATCGTACATCGCCGTCGATCCGATCGCGGAGGGCGGCGACGAGGTCCGGACGGTCGACGCGTCCGCCGACGTAGTCGTAGGCTGCCCGGTCGTCGGTCGCATCGGTCGGCGTCCCCGTCCGTTCGTGTACACCCATGGAGCCGCCTTTGGCGGTCTCCGGATTAAACCCCCGGCACCACGAGCGTCAAGGGGCGAGCCGGTTCTTCCGGTTTTTCATCTCGGCCTCGTAGTGCGCGAAGGTGATCG
>CAYLJD010000020.1:0-34082 GCA_964383875.1 uncultured Halobacteriales archaeon | reverse complement strand
AACCGTGTAGTGTAGAGAACGTTGGGAACGGTCGGTAGTTGGATCACTTCCCGATCGTTCATGATGTCGAAGTGAGATTGATAGATTGTTAACTCGGAAAGTGCCGTGTGCGACCAGAAAACAAATACCGGAAGCTAATGTGAGTTCGAATATGACGGCAGGGCGATGGTGTGGAGTCGCCGCTATCGTTGGCGGCATCGTGACAGCTATCGCCCCTGTCATTTTCAGTGTCTCGGCTCCCGGTTGGCTGAGACTGTTCAATATTCTCTTCGTGGCGACGCCTCTCCTCCTTGTCATCGGTGTGTATGGGCTCACGACCGTGTATAGCGAGGTATCCGGGGTTGGGGCGTGGTTACTTGGTGCCGGTCTAATCGGCCTCGTACCGATACTGGCTCATCGCACGCTGATCACGTATACACTGGCAACCGGTAGCATATTCATTCTCGTTGCGATAATCGGAATAGTTCTGTTCGAGGTGGGGGCGATACTGATTGCAATGGACGCCTATCTGAATGGGCTATCTCGCACACATAGCAGTATGGTGCTGCCAATAGCAGCGCCAGTCAGTATGATTGGAATCATTGTTCTAGTTTCCATCGCGCCAGTCGCGATTCCGCTCTGGGGTGGGGTAGCGTGGTATGTCGGAGTATTCGGACTGGTGTGGGTTGCACTTGGGTACCAAACTCTGAAACCAACTTCTCAGAATCTCAGCCCCTAATGGTCTGAAGAATGATCGTTCGGTACGCACAGTAACCGAGTAGCTATTCCATACTGAAACTTCTGGAATTTTCAGTAGGCTTCGCTCCTCCGACTGCAAACGCCAAAATGTCTATTTTGTAGCAAAATGCAATCATGACACCGTGCACGTTACTCTCTCTCATGCCGCTGGTGAACTTTGTTCAGTTCGATGAGTAGGCGGAAAATTGCCTTCACCAGGTTCGCATCGACGTCGAACTGTTCGGCGTTCTCGCCGGCGCGCTCCATGACGCGTCGTTCTTGAGACTCGTCGGTCGTCGGGAGTCCCTGTTCGGCTTTCACCTGCGCGATCGTGTCGGCGACGTACGTCCGTCGCGCGATGAGTTCGACGATCTCGTGGTCGATATCGCTGATCTCGGCCCGCAGCTCCTCGAGCGACATCTCCTCGGGTTGGACCGTCGTGTCGTCGTCGCGAGTCATGGGACGGTCACTCCAGCCGACTGTGTGGTGGTAAAGTGCACCTCGCCAGGGCGTTGCGCCCAGCGATCGGCAACCGCTTCGAGGGCCTCGCGATCCCCAACGGCTGTGAAACTCGGCCCTGTTCCGGAGAGCGAGGCGCCGGTTGCGGCCGGGAGGGCGTCCACAATCGGCGCAGAGGGGAACTCGAGGGCGGCACAGAAGGCCAGGCCGTTGATCGTCATCGCTCGCCCGTACTGCCCGTCGAGGGCCAGCTCTGCAACCAGCTCCGCCACTGGTGCGATTTGCCGGCACCGGTCCACGTCGGCGTCGGCACTGAACGCGCGTTCCGGCGGCATCCACAGGAGCACGTCCCACGACACTTCCGTCCGGTCTAGGAGCGTGTCCTCGTCGTTGTCCGTGACCGTCACGCCGCCGAGCATGCTCGCACTCGCGTCGTCGAAGGCGCCCGTGACGGTGACGCCGACGTCCCTGGCAGCCTCCACACCGAGCCGCGCCGCGTCGATGCGTGCCACCTCATCGACCGCGTCGAGGGCCGCGAGCGTCGCCATCACGACGGCATTGGCGGCGGCTGAGGAGCTCTTGAGCCCCGCAGCCATCGGCACGTCGCTCGCTGTACGGACGGTGCCCCCCTCCCCAGTGCCGAACCGGTCAGTGACCAGCGTGACACACCGTTCGATCAACCGGGTATCGGCATCCGGCGATCCCGCCACGGTGCCATCGACCGAGCCACCTGCGTCGAGAGACACGGTGGCGGTGACGTACTCGTCGATAGCGAACGCCGCCCCGGTCCGCGTCGCGAGGGCGTTGAGCACCGTCCCCGCGGCCGGCGCCCGAGCCTGCCCCTCCATCGTGACCCACACTCCCACACGCCGATATTTACCTGTGGTGGTTGCCGCGCTCACGTCCCGCCTGGCTGGGATCAGAGCGCCCTTTAGGCCGCGGCGCCGACAGCAACTCGATGACGAGCCACTCCGAGGTCCCGCCGGACACACTGCCGCTCGAGCTGACAGCGGACGGGATCGAGGTGCACTACACCGACGGGCGGACGGTGTTCTACCGAGGCGTCCCCCAGGCGGTCGAGCCGCCGTTGACGGCGGCACCCGGGAAGTACGTCCACGTGCTCGTCACTGACGCGTCCGATACCGAGGGCGTCCTGGTCTACGTCGACGAACGGACGACCGAGGACGAGATTCTGGAGAGTACTGGCGTCGGCCGTGTTCTCCTGGAAGCCGGAGACGCAGCGACGGTCTTTCCCGGCGTGACCGTCAGCCGGGGTGGCCTTCGCGTCGAGGTCGACGCAGATCTCGACGCCGTCGACGGACGGGTGTTCGTCTTCGTGGAGGACGAGTTGGCCGAACAGTCCTACGAATTGTCGGCATAGCTACCACGCTCTCGGCCGGCGTCACTGAATGTATGAAGGATCCTCCGCGTCGCAGTTCTCCTCGTGTTGGCGGGCGTCTTCCTCGGAGTCGAACAGGAGCCCACACTCGTCGCACTCGTACCACGTCATGTCGTCGCGCGTGGTCGTCGACACCATGAACGTACGTCTGCCGGCCCGCCCTAAATGCGTTTCTCCGCCGGGACTTTTTGGCGTTCGCGACAGTACGTCGTGTATGAGCCAGGGGACAGGTGGGCTGTCACTCCGCGTCGGCCCCGCTCGGAAGCCCGACGCCGGTCGGGGTATCGCCCGCCTCCCCACAGACGTCCAAGCGGAACTCGGCGTGCTGAGCGGCGACCCGATCATCGTGGAGGGCGACTCGCTGACCGTCGCCAAAGTCTGGCCTGGAGACGACGGTGAGGCCGTCATTCGCATCGACGGCGACACGCGGGCCAGCGCCGGGACGACTGTCGGCGAGACGGTAACCGTGCGGAAGGCGAGCGTCGAAGACGCGGTCGCGGTGGCGCTGCAGCCGGCCGACGAAAACGCCCGAGCAGACCCGGACGACGCAACCGTGGCCGACCGCCTCGTCGATCGACTCCTTCGCCCCGGCAAGCGCGTCCGAATCGAGGGCCTCGGGGCCTACGTCGTGACCGAATCGACGCCGAATGGGTCGGTCCGTGTCACTGGCGAGACCGAGGTGCACGTCGATCCATCGATCGCGGACCCCGAGGCACTCATCGGCGAGACAGGAAGCCCAACTGACGGCACGAGCCCGGGTGACGTGCGCCGAGCCGGAACCACCTACGAGGACATCGGCGGTCTTGACGCGGAGCTCGAGGCGGTGCGGGAGATGATCGAGTTGCCCCTCGCGGAACCGGAAACGTTCGGCCGACTGGGGATCGATCCGCCCGCCGGTGTCCTCCTCTATGGTCCGCCCGGTACGGGCAAGACGCTCATCGCGCGGGCGGTCGCCAACGAGGTCGACGCATACTTTGACACCATTTCCGGCCCGGAGATCGTCTCGAAGTACAAGGGCGAATCCGAGGAGCGGTTGCGCGAGGCCTTCGACGCCGCGGCCGAACAGGCTCCGTCGATCCTGTTTGTCGACGAAATCGACTCAATCGCGGGTCGGCGCGACGAAGACGCGGACATGGAAAACCGAATCGTCGCTCAGTTCCTCACGCTCATGGACGGGTTGGAGGGGCGCGATCGTGTGATCGTCGTCGGGGCGACGAACCGTGTCGACGCCGTGGATCCGGCCCTCCGCCGGGGCGGCCGGTTCGACCGCGAGATCGAGATCGGCGTCCCCGACGAGGCGGGTCGTCGGGAAATTTTGGCCGTCCACACGCGAAACACGCCCCTCGCTGACGACGTGGATCTCGACCGGATCGCGGCCCGGACTCACGGGTTCGTGGGAGCTGATCTGGCGTCGCTCGTTCGCGAGACGGCGATGCTTGCGATCGGTGACGAGCGCGAGGAGGTTCGGCTCACTAGCCGCGATTTCGAACAGGCACTCGCGGCCGTCGATCCCTCCGCTATGCGGGAATACGTCTCCGAACAGCCAACCGTTTCACTCGAAGACGTCGGCGGACTCGCGGAGCCAAAACGCCGCTTGCGCGAAGCTGTCGAGTGGCCACTCTCCTATGGGCCCCTCTTCGAGGCCGCAGCCGCCGACCCACCGACTGGAATCCTCCTCCACGGACCGCCCGGCACGGGCAAGACGCTGCTCGCCAGGGCGATTGCCGGCGAAAGTGGCGTCAACTTCGTCCGTGTCGCCGGCCCGGAGGTGCTCGATCGATACGTGGGCGAGAGCGAGGAGGCGATCAGGGCGGCCTTCGAGCGCGCCCGGCGGACAGCGCCGGCGATTCTGTTCCTCGACGAAATCGACGCCATTGCCGGCGGCCGGGGCGAGGGGCACGCCGTCACGGACCGCGTCGTTTCGCAGCTGCTCACCGAACTTGACCGGGCGGCGGACCACCCGTCGCTTGTCGTTATCGGCGCGACGAACCGGATGGAATCACTCGAGCCCGCGTTGCGTCGCCCGGGCCGCCTCGAGACGCACGTGCACGTCCCGACCCCAAGTGAGGCGGATCGGCGCGACATTCTCGACATCCACACCACAGAGACGCCACTCGGTCCGGACGTGGATCTCGACACCTTGGCCGCCGAGACGGACGGCTACTCGGGCGCCCAATTGGGGGCACTCGTACGTGCGGCGTCAATGCGAGCTATCAGGGCGGTAGCGACTGATATCGAGCCGGATGCGGCGGACGCCCATGCCGACGACGTGACCGTTCGTCGTCGTCACTTCGAGGCAGCGATGGGTGACGTCACCGGTACAACTCCCGATGACTGACCGCGCACGGGTGCCGTTCTCGGGCAGTACCTCGGCAGGGCTACCAGTGGGCCCCATGGACCCGAGAGGCACCACGAGGGGCACCGGCGAGGCCCACGTGACGGAACGTCTCCGCCACGTGGCTCGCGCTGCACGGCTGGAAGCGAGAGGGCGGGGAGAGGTGGCCGACCGGAAAGCCACCACGCGGAGCGGCGACGAGTTGGCGGAGCGTATCGCCGAGCGGGCGCTTGTGATGCCGGCTGTGACGTGAAAAGCGTCGTACCGGCACGTAAATCTGGCGCGTGAAGGGTGATAAACGTCCCGTCTCGGCTGTCGGAACCGACGGAAAGTGTGGTGAGCGGTGACTGCTCGGCTATCGCCGATCGGCGAGCGCCGGAAACGACTCGCGGACAGTGGCAACCCGGCCAGGGTCGAGGTGGGCGGTGAGGACTGTTTGCTCGTCGCCGGCGCCCGCGAGTTTCGTCCCCCAGGGGCCGTAGACAGCTGAGCGCCCCAGCAGTTCGGCCGATTCGAACGTGCCGAGTCCGTTAACGGCAGCCACATACATGAGATTCTCGACGGCGCGGACTCGCGGGAAGAGTCGCCAGTGTTCGACACGCGGGTACGGCCAGGCACTTGGAACGAGCGTGAGCGTCACGCCGCGATCGACGAGCCGCTGATACAGGGACGGAAACCGGAGGTCGTAGCAGGTCGTCGTCCCCACCGTGAACCCGTCGAACTCGACCGTGGTGAGGTGCTCGCCCGCCGTCAGCAACTCCTGTTCCGCGGACTCGTACCCGAAGAGGTGGTGTTTGCGGTACACCCCTCGTCGGTCCCCGGTGCGGTCGAAAAACACGGCCGTATTCGCGTACCCCTCGGGTGCTGGCGTCTCCACACCGGCCGAACGCGATTTGTGTAAATCCTCGACAATACTCCCGGCAAGGACGGCGATGTGCTGTTCGTCGGCCACAGCCCCGAGTCGCGAAAGGGTTCGCCCGTCCAGCGATTCGGCTGCAGTCGGGTAGTCCTCGAAGGCGAAGTACCCGACCGTGAACATCTCTGGAAGCACAACTAAGTCAGCATCTCGGGCGGCGGCGGTCTCGATGGCGTCAACGGCTCGATCGACGTTTCGTCGGATCGCGCCGCCCTTGATGCGAAACTGGGCGAGTGCGAGTTTCACGGCTGGTCTCCCGATTCGAGTCCGAGGTCGGCAAACAGCGCCGCCTCGAGGTTTTCGAGTTCCGCGTCGAGACGGCGTTCGAAAAAGCGCTCGACCCCGGGCAGGCGACCGTCGACGACGAATCGCGTCGTCAGTCTGGTACCCCCCTCGTGTTCCTCGAGTTCGTGTTCACCGACGACACGCATGATCCGGGATCGGCCGACGAATTCGACGTACGATGGGGGATCCCGGCGCCGTTCCTCGGTCTCGACGGCGACAGTGTGGTCGATGACGGGGATCGGCAGCGCCACGTGCCAGGTGGCGGTCCGGTCTGGACCGGCCTCGTACCCCTCGACGACACTGATCGCCCGCGCCCGTTTTTCCGGATCGTCAATGAACGCCCACACAGCGTCGCGTTCGGCTGGCAACACGAGCGTCCGTTCGACCCGGACAGTCATGGTTTCACTACCGCGCAGCGTCGGGAAAAAGTCGCCGGCTAGCTCGGGGTGACCCGCCAGGTGGTCGACCGGGCACGCCCCCACTTTTCGATGTCCACGTCCTCGGACTCCTCGGCGAGTTTTGGAAGTCGCGCGCCCACCTGCTTTGCCGACAGGCCGAGCTGTTCAGCGATATGTTTGGCGCGAAAGTATGCTTCGCCACGGGACACACGATCCCGGAGATGCTCGAGAATGCGGCGATCCTCCTCGCTCAGATCCGTCATCGCGTGGGGATACGGGTTTGAGACTCTTAACGATTGTCCGATCGGTGGGGACGCTCGCCCGAGCGCCAGCGATTGTCGCCCACCCGACCCGAATTGAGACACCGTCCCAGTGCCCAAGACCGGCACTCCGATCTCGACCGCGTCGATTGCGCGATCACGATCGAAACGGCCCGCTTTGGGGCGACCACCGACGATGGCCTGAGCGACAGCCGGAAACCGGGACCGACAGCGATCACGCTGAACCGACACTCACGAGATCGAGATGTGGTCCGACTCTTCGTTGAGCGCGAGGTTAGTGGCGATTTCGGCGTTCCGGACGGCGTACTGAGCGGTCTGCTGCAGGCTCACGAGGACCTCCCTAACCTGCAGGAGTCGGTCGTTGTCCATCTCGGGCAGGTCGGTCAGGATCTCGCGCTCGCGGTCCCCCATCTCTGCGAAACGCTCACGGACGTCGATCGCTCCGTCGTAATCGCGCTCGACCGCAGCCGCGACCGCCAGACCGGTCATCTCATTGACCTGGTCGGTGAATTCTCGAATGCGTGCCATCTCGCTCGACTCGATCGCGAGCTGGTTGTTCTCGGATTCGAGAGCGATCTCCGCGATGTCCTCGGCGTTGTCTGCTGTCAGTTCGAGGTTCTTTGCGATCGATCGGTAGCCTATGAGGGGAAACCCGTCTTGTAATCCGACAGCACGTGCGAGATTTGGGTTCTGGTAGGCGGTGAAGATCAACCGCAACAGGAGGACGAAGATCTTGTTCGCCTGCCGTTCACGGTTGAGCGCCCGCTGGGCGAGATCCGGGTTGCCGTTCGCGAGTGCTTTGATCGCCTCGTTTCGCATCGTGCTCCCCGTTGATTCGAGTCGTTCGAGCAAATTGTCGAGCGTGAAATCTTCGGGATCGACAGAGCAGCGAATGGCGATGCTGTCCGGCGTCTCCTCAATGACGCCCAGCCCCATGAGTTGCGTTTCGGCGTTGTAGACGGCGTTGATGTGGGCGCTGTCGAGGGTTTCGTGCTCGTCGGCTTTGACGTGGATGATGCGCCGCCCCAGCACGTACTGGGCGACGATTGCCCGTTCGACGGCGTCGGCGTCGAGGTTCGAAGCCCGAATGACGGCCTCGGATTCGCCCGTCTGGACCGATTCGGGCATCACCGTCAATGCGCCCTTGTCCCCGATCCGGAGCGAGACTTCGTCACCCTTCTCGACTGTCTGTGCTTGGGCCCACTCCGCCGGTAACGTCATGGCAAGCGTCGACGGGCCGAGCCGCTGGACCTTCCGCGTCTCCATACCTCATTATGTAACTCCGTCTACCTTAACCCTGTCTGTATGTCCTAAATCACGAACGAAAATGTTCCTATGCCTAGTGCATTCCTCTCACGATCGGCGTCACACGATTTCGATCAACCGTCGTTCGACGCGGCCCACCCTGACACGCCACCATCCACGCAACTCCGCATCAAGTTCGGGATCCCCGGTATCGACCCGGAGTACCCCGATATCCGCAAGCTTGCGGCGAGCCGCGACGATTGTCACGTCACACTGACGTATCACGGCGGGTGAGAGCTGTTGATTGCCCCGGCCGAACACGAATCCCTGCCCCCCGATCGGTGACACGATGATCTCGTTGTGGTCACCCAGCGCGTCGAGAATCGCCGACTCGCTTGCGTCCCGTGCGAGGACCTCGCCATCCCGCCATACGTCGACGCCAAGCGGCGTCGCCTCGAATTCGAGCCGGTCGGCAATGGCTCCCACGGTGCTGCCGGGCCCGAACACGTACGTGACAGCGGGGTCGACGTCAGCCGCGACGCCCGCCGCGAGTCCCGCGACGGTCCCCCCGGCGAGTTGCTTGCTGGCCTGTCGCTCGTCTGCGACAGGAACCTGAGCCAGCGCCCGAAGCGTCGATCTCACTTCGCCCTCCTTGTAGGCCGACTCGTCGACATCGTTCACCTCGGCCGTTTCGGTCTGGTCGAAGGTCGCGGAGACGTGGCCCGCTGCCGCTGGCGTGACAGCGAATACCGCCGAAAAGACCTTCACACCCGCCGGGACCCCGAGGATCGGCGTCTCGTCGTCCACGGATTCTGCCACGTCGACCGCGGTTCCGTCGCCGCCGACGAACAGCACGAGGTCAACTCCACGTTCGCAAAACGCCCGCACAGCCTCGCGGGTATCCGTCGCGTCGGTGGCGCCCACGTCAGTGGGGGGATTCGTGACGACCTCCGGTTCGAATCCGGCGTCCCGGGCGGCGTCGGCCCCCATCGCTCCACCAGCGGCGAGGACAGCGACTGTCGGATTTTCGTCGTTGAGCGCGCGGAGCGCAGTTCTGGCCCGATCACCCGCCCGCGGTTCCGCACCGCGTTCGCGGGCCGCCTCGAATTTCCCGTCGGTCCCCTTCAACCCGACCCGGCCCCCCATACCGGCGATCGGATTGACGAGGACGCCGATGCGACGCATCGTCCAATGGTAGGCACTCAGAGGGAAAAAGCAGCCCGGCAGACACCGTCGCATCGGAGGTGGTCAGGAATCTGGCGCGTCGACGCGCTCCCGCAGCCAGGCGGCCGCCGCATCGACCTCTGCAGGATCTTGCCCCTGGAGCTTGAGGCGCACCACCGCTCCCGGATAGCTGCCCACCCGGACGTCGAAGTTCGACTGGACCGCAACCACGCGGTCCAACAGCGCGCTCTCGGGTTCGGCCGCCTCGACCGTTTCAACGTGCCGTGGTTCGCCCACGAAATCGTCGACGATCAGTTCGAACATGGCCTCCATCTCATCGGGAACGCCCGGCAGCACGTAGACGCTGTCGATGACGCAGCCTGGTGCGACGCCTTCGGGATTCGGGAGCATCTCGGCGGTTTCCGGGATGTGCGTTGTCCCATCGGCAAGGTCGGCCGCGGCGTAGCCGCGCTCGGCGAGCCACGCTTCGACGTCGTCGCTCGCTGCCAACCGCGTACCGAAGGCGGCCGCCACGCCCTGCATCGTCAGATCGTCGTGTGTTGGACCGAGACCCCCGGTGACGATGACAGCGTCAAACTCGGCGCGGTACTCGTTGACGACCCGGGCGATATCCGCTGTCCGATCAGGGACGACGGTGATCCGCTCGACGTCGACACCGCGGTCGGCGAGCTGGCGGCCGATCCACGCGGCGTTGGTGTTGACGGTGTCGCCGGCCAGCAATTCGTCGCCGACGGTCACCAGCGCTACCTCCATCGGACTGTCGTTTGGGCGCGTCGCGTTTGAACCCAGCGACGCCCTGGGCACTCACCCGGTGCCCGGGGGTGGTCCGTCTCCAGCGTCGTCGTCGGCGGACGGGGGTCCACCGAAGGCTTCCCGCTGCCGTTCGAGCTGTCGAATCGAGTGGAGGTAGTAGACCGACCCACCGATGCCGAGGAGCAGGGCGATCCCGATCAGGATCGAAAACAGCACCACGTCACGCTGGAGATAGTAGTGGACCGACAACGTGCCCCCCGTCTCGTTGGCCCACCGGACGGTCATCCGTCCGTCCGTTACCGTCGTCTCGTACTCCCCGGGATTGACCTGCGAGAGGAAGGGAATGCCAACGCGCGTCCCCGGTGGGAGCCGGATCTCCTGGGCCCCCGGTACGGCGACCGGGATGGCGAACTGCTTGCCACTCCGGGACGCTTGGTACCCAACCCGACCGTGCTGGGCCGGCAACTCGATCGTCGTTTCGCGTTGGGCGAGTGTCGCCGACAGGTTCTCGTGTGTTGCGTTGACCACGGTTCCGTTCGGGAACCGGAACTGGAGCAGCTGGATTTGAATTGGCGACTCGGTTCCGAGCGCGTCACGGTCGTGCACGGACAGCGTCGAACGGTTCGAGACGTTGTACACGGCCGTATACGACGACCGCGAGAGGTCGTACACCGCCGACGCGTTGGCGTCCCACTCGTAGGAGGCGTTCCCAGTCAGATCGCTCTCGGGAATCTCCGATGGTCCGAGACAGCCAGCCAGTAACCCCAGGACGACGAGTCCGCCGAGGAGGGCGAATCGACGGCTCATGGAACGACACACAGGAGTTCCGACGGGAGGTACTCGCCGACACTCGCGAGCAGGCCGGGCGGATCGGTCCCCTCGCCGCACACGATACTCTGTTCGAGGAGCCCAAGCCGCTCGACAGTCACGATGTCCCCCGCGTGACCGGCCCGGTTGACTGTCGCCCGCACCTCCGATCGCGTCGCACTGTTCACGTTGACGCGACCGGGACCCCGTGTCCATTCGTAGAGTCGGTCGCGCTCTGTCGTGGCCAGTGACGGCGACGTGTCGAACCGAAACCGCAGTGGGATATGCTGGACGAGACCGAACCTGGTGCGAATTTGCGCAGCCGTCCCCGGTCCCAAATCGAGTCCATCCGTCGAAAGCCCGATCTCGCGGCCGGCATCGAGAACGATCCCGTCGTCGTCCCAGCGTTCGAGCGTGCCGACGTAGGTCTCGCCGGGCTCGAAATGCGGCGTGATCGCCCCCCACTGCTCGCGGAGGAGGCTCCTGGCCGCAGTGGCGTCTGACCCCTCGACTGTGACACTCGGAAAGTCGTCGTCGCGAACGCCGAGGTCGAACGTCACGTCGAGATCGCCGACGGCGTCCGCAAGAAGCGATTGTAACGAATCGAGTGCCCGTTCCCGAGCCGCTCCGGTCACGTAGCACTTCGTAGCGATGACGACCATCAGGCCGTAATGTCGTGTGGTGAGACGTTCAGCTCGTCTCGGAGCGCCTCGAGGCGCTCATCCATCGCCTCGACGAGTCGGGAGTTCTCCATGGCCTCGAGCTCCGACCCACACTCGGGACACTCGAAGCCGAAGTCCATCGCCTCACCGAACTCGAACCGGATCCCGTCGACTTCACAGAGGTAAAATTCGTGCGTTCGTTCGTACTCCCGACGCCGCTCGAGGGCCTCCAGGAGCCGGTACATCTCCTCTTCTAACTGCTCGGGAATGTTCTCGTACTCGAACGTCCACAGGTACGTCAGCCACCCCGAATCCTCGTCCCTGAGTCGCCGGTAGCTCGCGAGGTCGTTCTCGTAGAGGATGAACAACGCTCGCCGAACGTCGTTGAGTTCGAGCCCGAGTTCCTCGGCGAGTTCTTCGTCAGTAACTTCGCCGTCCGGCGGGGCGGCTGCGACCGGCATCCCTGTGGGCCCGACGAGCTCGTGGAGATACTTCTGAATGACCGGATCCTCCAGCAGATCCTCAAAAGCCATTATGTCGTTTTCGGGGAGTCAGGTGGTTAAACCCATCGGGTCCGGGCGGGCCTGCCCGACGGACGGACGCTTACCGCTCGTCGACCCGCTTGCCGGTCGACTGCGGCACGACGACGCGGTCGGCATCCGGCCAGTCCGCCTCGAGTTCGCGACCGTCGTAGAGCCGGTCGAGAAACACCGCTAAGGCGGCTATCTCCGAGTGAGGCTGGTTGGTCACGGCCAGGTTCCAGTCAGCCCGTTCGTACATCTCGAACGGGACCTTCTCGGCGCCGACGACAACGAGAAGTGCCGACCCCGCCCGGTGGCTCGACCGGATCGCCTCGATCTCGGTCTGGATCGGTAGTCCGTACATGGTGAGGTGGACGACAGACCCGTCCCAGTCGTCGACGACCGACCGCGGCGACTCGGTCGACTCGATCCCGAACGGGCCGCCAAACCGGTCGGTGACTTCCTCGAGGGCGTCGGTACGGTCTGCTGCGGGTCCGGCGAGGACGATCCTGTCGGCCCCGAGCGCACGGGCCGTCAGGCCGACGTGGGTCGTCGTCCGCTCGTCGCGGCCCGGCCGGTGACCGAGCCGGAGGACCGTGACCGGTGCCGCTCCCTGCATGGTCGGAGCGTCGGGTCCTGCGGGTTAGGCGGTTTCGATGCGGGTGCCCGTATCCTGACCGGTTCGGGCCATCCGTGGCGTTCGATCCCTGGCGCCACACTGTCGACAACTGCCTTCCAAACACACTTGGCCGCGAGTGTCGGAATGGGTGCCATGGAGCTGTCCGGGCGACGCGTGCTCGTCACCGGGGGTGCGGGGTTCGTCGGCTCACATCTCTGTGCTCGGCTCGCCGAATCCAATGACGTCCGGGCCGTCGACGATCTCTCGAACGGCGACGCGGCCTGGCTTCCGGGGGACGTGGCACTGATCGAGGGCGATCTGACCGACCCGACAGTGGCCAACGAAGCAATTACGCCGGATCTCGACATCGTGTTTCACCTGGCAGCGGACAAAGACGCTGCTCGGGACGACATCACACAGTTTCGCCGGAACAATCGTCTGACCGAGACCGTGCTCGATCGGATGCACGATGTCGACGTCGATCACCTCGCTTTCGCCTCCTCCTCGACGGTCTACGGCGAAGCGCCTCGTCCAACCGCCGAGGACTACGGGCCGCTCGAACCGATCAGTGTCTACGGGGCCAGCAAACTGGCCACGGAGGGCCTCGTCTCCGTCGCCGCCCACAGCCACGGCATGACTGCCTGGGTGTTCCGGTTTGCCAACGTCGTTGGCTCCCACCTCCAGCGGGGGGCCGTGATCCCCGACTTCATCCACAAGCTCCGGCACACGCCCCACACGCTCGAAATTCTTGGAGACGGGCGCCAGGAGAAGTCCTATATGCACGTCACGGACTGCGTCGACGCCATGTGTTCTGTCGTCGAACAGGCCGACGATCCGTACAACCTCTACAACTTGGGGACGACCACGACCACCTCGGTGACCCGGATCGCGGATCTCGTCAGCGAGGCGATGGGCCTCGATCCGGACTACGAGTTTACGGGCGGTGAGCGGGGGTGGGTCGGGGACGTCCCACGGATGCGTCTGGATATCGGCAAGTTGCGCGCACTGGGCTGGACGCCGACACTCGACAGCGACGAGGCCGTCAGTCGCGCGATCCGGGAACTGCGTGCGGAGTAGGCCGCCGGACTCTCCATCTGCTGCGGGCAGCGTTCCGCTACGAGGACGTCGGCGGACACACGCTGTGCATTCCGTGCCACGCCAAACCGTACGTCTATCTATCCCGACAGACTACACACTCGCGTGCAGATCGTCGGCTACGAAACGGCGGCGACGACCGACACCGGATCCGCATCATTGCTCGTCGCTGCTGAGGGTTCGGTCGACCGCCAACCGCTCGCACGAGGTGACAGACTCGACCTGGCACTAGGTGATCGGCACTGTGCCGGGCAGGTACGAGACACTCAGCACGACCCGTGCAGCGCACCGGACGCGCCGTACTGCGGGCGCCACGTCAGCCGGTGGCCGTGTGCCAGGTGCATGGGTGACTGTGAACTGCCGATCGATGCCTGTCGCGAGGAGCACGCCGTGTACCTCGCCGCGTTCGCTCCGGCGGCGTTCAAGGTCGGCGTGACCCGATCGTGGCGACTCGAAACCCGCCTCCGGGAACAGGGGGCCGATCGAGGCGCTCACCTCCGGACCGTCGCCGACGGACGCCTGGCCCGACAGATCGAAGCGGAACTGGCTGTCGACATCGGCGACAGCGTTCGGGTGCCGACGAAAATCGACGGCCTCGACGACACGGTCGACGACGCGGCCTGGGAATCCCTGCTCGCCGAGTTCGAGCCGATCGATCGGTTTTCGTTCGAGTACGGGCTGTCCCTCTCTGAGCGGCCGATGGCCGAAACGCTCGCAACTGGGACCGTCCGCGGGACGAAAGGCCGCCTTCTGCTTCTCGACCGCGCTGGAAGCACCTACGCCGTCGACATGCGGACCCTCGTCGGCCACGAGATCAGCGAGCACGCGAGCGACCGCGAGCTCCAGGCCAGTCTCGGCGCGTTTGACGCCTGATAACGGAGACGACAACCCTTTTCCCGCGCCGGCCGAAACGCCGTGTCATGGCAGACGACTCCGAGGAGAGCGAGTCCGACGAGGCGCAGGACGCGGAGGACAAGTCGTTTCGCGACCGCGTCGAAGAGATTCGTGAACAGCGAGCCGAAGAGGGCGGCCAGGGCGAGCGCGGACCGCCGGAGGGGATGATGGGCGGCGGTGGCCCGGGCGGCGGGATGGGCGGCAATCCCTTCGCGCAGATGATGGGCGGCATGATGGGTGGCGGTGGCCCGGGCATGGGCGGTCCCGGAGGCGGCGAAGGTGTGGCGACCGAGGAGCTCACCCGAGAGGTGCGCCAGCTCCGCGACGAAGTTCACGACATCCGGCGGACGCTCGAGCGGATCGCCGACGCCATCGAGGACTAGACCAGTCCGCCGTCGACCCGTTATTCCTCGTAGGCGAGATTCATGACCCACTGCGAGAAAGCGTCGCTGTTTGGGTCGATATCTTCATCACCGATGAAGGGCGAGAGCAAGTCACCGGCCATGAGCAGCGAAAAATCCAAATCGGCGGCCGTCGGGCTGAGAAAGTAGGTATTGTGTCCGTTGTAGACGACGTCCTCACGCTGGACGAGATCTGACTCGACGAGGGTTTCGACGATGCGGCTCCCTTTGCGGGAGGAGACATCCAGTTCCTTCCAGAAGTCACTCTGGTGGATCCCGCCCGTCTCGCGGACGAGTTCCAACCCCCGCCGCTCGTCTTCCGAGAGTTCCACCTCGGCGGCTGTCGCACTCATGATCCACACACAGGTACAGGGCCGCTTAAATGTAGCCTTCGACGGAACCAACGCCGGCTCACAGGATCGCCTCGACGGTGTCGTAGGCGGTCTCACAGGGCGGCCCGGGGGCAAATTCGTAGGTCGCGCCGGCCTCGCCGAGAAGGATCAGCGAGGAGGAGCGGGTTCCAAACCCGTCACCGTGGACGCAGACGCCGTACTCGTGATCGGCAACGACGTCGGCTGCCCGATCGAGCCACGCTCGAGCGGTTTCGCCCGGCTCGGGCTGGAGGGCCGTCCTGACGGCCGCCGCGTTCGATGCCTGTTGCTCTCCTTGGTCGGGCCGCTCGGCTGGAACCGCGTATCGACCATCGGCGCCGACGTTCACGACCACGTGGACGCCAGGGTCGAGCGTTCGCACGTCGAGGCGGCCATTCCACTCGAGGTACACCGCTGCGGCATCGTCGGCGACGACGAGATTGAATCCGGCGTATTCTCTCGACGCGACGTCGCGCTCGACGAAGCGAGCCGCGTCCTCGGCGGTTTCGTGGCGGAGCGCGTCGCGGACCAGGAGCCCCCGTGACCGCTCGGCAGCGAGCCCCTCGCCGTCCCACCGGTTCGTGATCGCGGCGAAGACACCGTGTTCGTTGTATCCAATCCAGGTCCCATCGGCCTCGAGATCCTGTGGGGCGATAACGCGCACCTCCCAGTCGCGGAGGGCCGGCGCATTGGAGGGCCGATCGGGGCGTTCGTCACGGTTGGCCGCAGCGACGACCGGCGCGCCGGCAAAGACCTGCCAAGCGAGTGTCAGCGTACACACGCGAGGACCTACGCGGCGCCGCGTGAAAAGCCGACGGGATGGAAGTGGGTAAAATTCACTCGTCCAGCAGCCGGCGAACGGCGGCCCGGTCCACCGTCCCCGATGCAGTCCGTGGCACTTCGGCGGCCGTCTGGATCGTCTTGGGGACCTCGTGCGGTGCGAGATCTGCTCGACACCGGTCCCGGAGCGCATCGATGTCGATTGTCTCCTCGGTCGGGACGACCACTGCCGCGACACGTTCACCCCACTCCTCGTCCGGGAGGCCGACGACCATGGCGTCGGCGATAGACGGAAGGCTTCGGAGGACATCGGCGACCCGGGCCGGATGGACCGTTTCGCCACCCGTCTGGATCGCGTCGTCGATGCGGCCACGGATCCAGAGCCGGCCCGCCTCGTCGCGATAGCCGACGTCTCCCGTGGCGAACCCGCCGTCGCCGAACGATGTCGCCGTCGCTCGCTCGTCGACGTAGCCCGGCGATACCATGGGTCCATCGACGACCACTTCGCCGATCGTTCCCGGCGGGACCAGGTCGCCATCGTCTCGGATAGTCACGTCCGCGAACAGCAACGGGTGGCCGACAGTGCCCGGGTTGGTCGAGACCTCCGCCGGAGTCGCCGTCGCGATCTGGCTCGCCGTCTCCGTCGTCCCGTATGTCGGATAGACCGGGACTCCGTTTTCGTCACAGCGGTCGAGTAGGGTATCGCTCGCCGGGGCACCACCGAGGAGTACGAACCGCAGTGTGGTCGGTGGATCCCACTCGGCATCGAGCAGGCGTTGCAAGATCGTCGGGACCAGCGAGATGCCAGTCACGTCGGTGGATTCCATCGTTTGTGACAACGGGGCGGGGTCCGTCGCCGGCTGGAGGACGACTGTTGCCCCGTAGAGCATCGACCGGACGATCGGGGCGAGTCCACCCATGTGCGTGGTCGGGAGGCAACAGAGCCAGCGATCGCCGGGTGTGACCCCCAGCCGGAACGCCGACGCGACGGCACTGGCCACCAGATTGCGGTGGGTGAGCGTGACGCCTTTCGACTCGCCGGTCGTCCCCGAAGTAAAGAGAATCAGCGCGACCTCGTCGGGATCCCAGGTGGCCCGGAACGTTCCGGCGTCAGTGCCTGCGGCCAGCCCGGACGGATCAACTGTCACCGTGGGGCGATCGCCCGCCGGGAGAGTCGGCCCACCAGCTGCCTGCACGAGCACTTCGACCGACGCCTGTTCGATTCGGTGGCGGGTCCGATCGGCTGGATCGGCCGGTGACAGCGGGACCGGGACGCCGCCCGACCGCCAGATCGCACACAGCAGCCGGACGAAGTCGGCGTCAATAGACGCCGGGATACCCACCCGCGGTCGGTCCTGGACGTCGTTACCGCCGCGCATCTGGTCGTCGAGCCGATTTGCGACGGCCCGGGCGTCGGCGTCGAGTTCCCGATACGTCACAGGGTGATCAACGTCGGGTTCGCGAAGCGCCCCGGCGTCTGGCGTGGCGGCCACTCGATTGGCGAGAAGATCAGCCCGCGGCCAGTCTCGGGAGGACCACATCACGTCCGGGGTCGCTCCGCGAGCCCAAGACCCTTACTTTGAGGGACGAAGACCGCTCCGTCCTCGACGGGTGCAGGATCAGTCGCGAGATCTGTGGCGAGGCGAGAGCCAGTCGCGAGGCCACATGCCCGGACCTCCGGAATCGTCGCCGCCACGTGTACCGCACCGGTCCGCGCCACAACGGCGTCGAAGGTCGTCGAGACGATGGGTTCGATGCCGGCCGCCCGGGCTCGCGACGCCAACTCGACCGCCCGGTCCGGACCGCCGACGACCATTGGTTTGATGACGACGATGTCCGCCGCTCCGGCGTCCCGGACGGCCGCAAACGAGTGCTCGATGAGTGTCTCGTCGACCGCCACGCCGACGTCGCCGCCACGCAATCCAGCCAGCCCGTCGAGGTCAGCGGGCGGGAGTGGCTGTTCGACGTAGTCGATGTCCAGGCCGGCAAAGGCGTCGAACGCGTCCCGAGCAGTCTTCCGATCCCAGGCTCCGTTCGCGTCGACCCGGAGGTCCACGCGGGCATCGACTGCCTCGCGAACGGCACGCAGGCGGCTGATATCGTCCGCCAGCTGGCCGGTGCCACACTTGACCTTCACACAGCGGAAGCCGGCCGTGACAGCGTCTCGGGCAGCTCGCGCCACCGCAGTCGACGAGCCGTCGTCGATGGTCGCGTTGACGGGGACGTGTCGCACTGCCACGTCGGGACCGAGGTGCCGGTACAGTGGCCTGTCCGCAGCGTGCGCCCGAGCCGCCGACAGAGCGAGCGAAAGGCCGTGCCGCGCGGCGGGTTCCCCGGTCCGAGCGAGCGCAATTCCCCAGTCCGTGTGCTCGGCAATCTCACCGGCCCGCTCGAGGGCATCGAGACACTCGGTTCGGGATTCGGTCCAGCCCGGGAGCGGCGTCGCCTCGCCCACTCCTTCCACACCTGCATGCTCGAGCGCAACCAGGTAGCCCTCCCGGGCGTCGAGGTCACCACTCGCCGTCGTGAGCGGCGGGTCCACCGCCAGCGAAAACGGCTCGATGCGCACCGTCAGAGCACCCCCGGTACGGCCAGACCGGCCGCGAACAGCACCGCGTACAGGGCAAGCAGTTGGCCAGCCCGCTCGAGTGCGGGGTTGAGTGCGTCACCATCGGTCCGCGTCATGAGCGTCCGCGTCAGGTCAGCGGCGAGGGGGAGGCTTACAAGTGGCACAAGCACCGTCGGGGCGTACCCGAACCCGGCCCAGAGCACCAGCGGGACAGCGTAGGCGATGCCGAGCAGCACCACGAACTCGACTCGGCTCCACGTGTACCCCAGCATCACGGCCAGTGTGTGCTTCCCGGCCGCCGCGTCCGTCTCGATGTCGCGGACGTTGTTGACGACCAAAATCGCCGTCGTCAACCCGGCAGCAGCCAGGCTCGCGACGAGGACACCTGCGGTGACCGTCCCCGGCGGAATGTCGATCGGGACGGGGCCCACACTCGAGAGCGTCGCGGCTGCCTGGACGTAATACGTCCCCGTCACGGCAACCAACCCGAAGTACACAAATACGAAGAGGTCCCCGAGCCCGTAGTAGCCATAGGGGTACGGCCCGCCCGTGTAGAGGATTCCGGCGAGAATACTCGAGAGGCCGACGACGAGAATCGGGACGCCACCGACTGCCACGAGATAGACGCCCACCACGAGCGCCAGGCCGTACGCGGCAACGGTCGCCAGTTTCACACGCCGTGCGGGGATGAGTCCCCCCGCGGTGACGCGCGTGAACCCCTCCCGATCGGCCGTGTCAGCCCCCTTGACGGCATCGAAGTAATCGTTCGCGAAGTTCGTCCCCACCTGGATGAGGACCGCACCGATCAACGCGGCAAGGGCGGGAATCGGTGCGAAGACGCCGTCGTGGACAGCGAGGCCGATGCCGATCACGACAGGGGATGCCCCCGCTGGAAGGGTCTGGGGACGGGCGGCCATCACCCAGGCCTGCGTCCGTGAGACGTCCCGCGCGGCGGTCATCGCAGGCGTCTAGGGGCTGGCGGCGGTAAATCGGCTGTGGTTGTGGAGTCCGCGACCGTCAGCCAGGCCGCCCCGGTCGTCAGTCCTTGTCGAAGCGCATCGCGACACTGGCGGCGTGTGCCTCCAGTTCCTCGGCCGTGGCAAGTGTTGTGATCGTCTCGCGGAGGGCAGCGAGGCCCGACTCCGAGATGCGCTGGACAGTCGTCGCGCGGAGGAAGGTGTCGACCGACAGCCCCCCCGTCAGGCGCGCGCCGCCGCCGGTCGGCAAGACGTGATTGGGGCCGCTAGCGTAGTCCCCAGCCGCGACTGGACTGTACTGGCCGAGGAAGACTGCCGCAGCGTTCTCGATCCGATCGAGTAGAGCCTCGTCGTTTTCGGCGACGATCGCCAGGTGTTCCGGGGCGTATTCGTCGGCGAACAGGACTGCCTCACTCGTCGATCGGGCGACAAACAGGCCACTCGCCTCGTTGTCGAGGGCGTCTCGAATGATGTCTCGCCGCTCCCTATCGGGAATCTGCCGTTCGATCTCCTCGGCAACCGTCTCGGCGACACCGGCGTCGGCAGTCACGAGAGCGACGGCAGCGTCCGGGTCGTGTTCGGCTTGCGCCACCAGATCAGCGGCCACGAGGCGTGGGTCGGCCGTCTCGTCAGCGAGCACGAGTAGTTCGCTCGGCCCGGCCAGGAAGTCGATCAGGACATCCCCTTGGACGATCGATTTGGCTGCGGTTACATACTGGTTGCCGGGCCCCACGACGAGATCGGTTGGGCCAATCGTCTCCGTCCCGTATGCGAGCGCGGCGATGGCTTGGGCACCACCGACCTGGTAGACCGCGTCCGCGCCGGCCTCGTGAATGGCCGCAAGCGTCACGGCATTGAGCTCCTCGGCTGGCGGGGTGGCAACAGCAATGTGTTCGACGCCGGCGACAGTCGCCGGGATGATCGCCATGAGAGCACTCGATGGATAGGCAGCGATGCCCCCTGGCGCGTAGACGCCGACGGATTCGATTGGCCGGAACCGCCGACCGAGTTCCCGGCCATCGAACTCCGCCTGCCAGTCGGTCGGGAGCTGGCGCTCGTGGAAGTTCCGGATGTTTGCTGCCGCGTCGCGGATCGCGGCCAGGATCCGATCGTCGACCGCCTCGACAGCCCGTTCGGCGCGATCTGTTACCTCGAGGTTGCCGACGTCGATCCCGTCGAACTCCCGGGTGTACTCCCTCACGGCCACGTCGCCCTCGTCGCGGACCCGGTCGACGATGTCACGCACGTCCCCCATGACGGCTCCGACACCGGCGTCTCGCTCGAAGAGTGCTGCTCGGTCGTCCGGGCCGAGCGATGCGACCTCGCGTACGTCCATGCGTGGGATTCGGACCGCTGGCACTAACGGATTGTCATCGGCCAGCGTGGGAGACGGTCTCAGGAATATAGGACGGACAGGACGTGGAGTGACGAGAGGCTCAGCACGAAAATCGCCATGAGGATCCCCGCAGCGAGGACCCCCGGCGTAAACTCGAAGATGCGGTCCGGCTGGGCGATCGTGAACCACCCGGTGGCGGCCGCACTTCCAATGAAAGCGAGATGCACCCCGACCCAGGGACCCAGCGTCCGGAGGGCTCGGTGCACACCCGCCACCCGGGACGGACTCCCCGTATTCGGTGTGCGTGGAGTGCGTCTGTACGCCTCCGAGGCCATCTGCCAGCTGCCCCCGTCGTGCGCCGCTCTCGCCCCGCGTCGGTGACGGGGAGCCCGTGGGCCGTCCCAGTCGGTCCCGAGCCATTCCGGACGTCCTTTGGCCGTCGTTCGCGACCGAGTCCGTCCAGCGCCATCAGTGGCCGTCGGGCGAGATTGTCCGGGAGCGGAGTCACCGGCGCGGGGAGTGGGCTCCCAGAGGTCGGACCCGATGTGCCGACGCACGTACGTGTCGTGGCCCAGGCGGTCGTACAGCGCGCGTTGCCGCTCGTCAGTGAGAACATCTCTGGCCGTCGTGAGACGCTTGAAGGTCCGCGTCGCGTCGGGATCGTCTGTCACGTCCGGGTGAAACTGCTTGACGTGTTCCCGGTAGGCGGCCTGGATCGCCGCCGTGTCGGCATCGGCGGCGACTCCTAACGCGCCGTACAACGTCTCCGCCATGCGGATGTCTGTCTCTGTTTCGTGATACGGTACTAAGAAACTACCTCACGACTGTCCGAGCCTGAAACTGTCGTTGCGGTGTGGCGATGCCAATACAGTCGTCACCACACGGGCGCACGGGGCGGAACGGCCGCTGGACGATGAGTCTCGGCCTGTGCTCCCACGCTCCCGAAGCAGACCACAGAAGCCGGACACTTGATGCAGCAGACACGCCGCTGAAACGTGTCGCCCGGGACACTACCGGGCGAGATCTACTAGTAGGCTCCGGTGAATGTAAAAATCGCGCTTCTGCAAATCGAAAACAGAGGGACGTGAGAACGCTATTCGTTTTCGAGAGCGTCGTAGATCTCGCGGTGTTCGTCCCGATCTGCCTTGGCGACTCGCAACACGAGCTCTCGACGAATGTCCTCCATCACGTCTTCGAGTGGCGTTCGTTCGCCTGTCTTCTCTTCCGTCGCCATAGATACCTCTTGACCACGAATCCGGTTAATCGTTCGGGTCCGATGATTCGTCGGACAGTTGATCAAGTCCATACTCAACGAGGTCGCCTCGCCATCGTTCGACCACTTCGTTCAAATCGACTTCAGTCGTGTGTGATCGGAGATATTCGATCACGTCGTCCTCATCGAGAGCTTTCTCGTCGGTGCCAAACTTCGACAGTATCTCTCTAATTCCCTCGTCGTATTCGAACCGCCGACCATTGAGCAGATAGAATACTGTTGTCGTGTTGATTGCAGTGCGCTTGTTCCCATCCACGAACGGGTGGTTGGCGACGAGGAGTCGAAGCAGATGAAACGCCTTCTCGTGAATCGTCTCTGGAACCGATCCGAAGCTCCCCTCGCTGACGTACTCCAATGCGAATTCGATATCGCCGCAGTTTTGGACACCTGAGCTGGTGTCTGGATACTCCGAGACAATGTCCTCGTGGATGTCGAGGACATCTTCGACCGACGGATACCAAATCGAGTCGGTCATTATCGGAGGTTCACATCCGACTAACCTATCGTTTTCTCTCTACGAATGAACAACTCTCGGAGGAACGCTGCACATCAGTTCGGTCGATAACCGATACCGTCGAAAGGATGTCGCCCGGAACACTAACGACCGGCGTCACTCCTGGCAGCGTGCCGGGTCAGCCGGCAAACCCTCGTGCCGGGCGCGTGGCGTCGTCAGACACCACGAGTTGCTGTGTCGCGTGCCCGGGTTCGCCGCGCTGTCATCGCACCCGTTCGGGTGAACTCGGGCGGGGACTGGGACACGCAATCGCTCATACGACCGATGCGGTGAAGAACGCTTCGCCGTCACGACCGGCCGAGAGCCCCGACAAGGTCCTGCCGGTACTGTCGGGCGAGTTCCCCGACAACGAGTCGGTCTCGCGGGTTGGTTCCCGTAACGGAAAGTGTGGCGAGATACGCAGCAACCCCGGCTGGCAAACCGATGCCGATGGCAACCGGGCCGTCGAACCCACTCCTGACGAGCCACATCGCGGCAGTCATCGACAGGCCGGCCACGAGCGGCTTGAGAAACGTCGCGTCGAACGGCCATAGCCCCTCGAACCGGCGCAACAGGAGCACCTGAAGCGCGTTTTGAACACTGATCGCGATCGCGGTGCCGAGGGCGGCGCCAGTCAGGCCGAATTCCAGCACGAAGACGTACGTCAGAGTGACGTTCAAGCCAGCCAGCAGCCAATCAAGCGCCAGTCTGGCGTACTGATGGTCGGTCATCATGAGGAGCCAGCCCGTCGCACCGACCGCGCTCCCGACGAGAACGCCTCCGAGATAGACGATCAACGGCTCGTAGCCAGCTGCATAGGAGGGGCCAAATACGCTGAGGAGGGTGGGACCGAACACGAACAGGACCGCGATCAGCGGCACGACTGCCGTGACGATCAGTCGGGTCACAGCTGAATAGACTGCGTTCAGCGTCCGTGTCCGATCCGCCGCATGGAGATCCGAAGCGATCGGCGGAAGGAGTTGATTGAACGCGAGCAGCGGAATCCACGTGATCGAGACGAGCACGAGTACGACGTTGTACGTCCCGGCGGCAGTGGCTGAGAGGAGTGCCCCGACAAGCAGGACGTCGATGCGGCTCTGGAACACCTTTCCGATACTGCTCAACGCCACCGGTGCCGCGTGGTTGTAGAAGCGGGTGAGCACGGCCCGACTCCCTCGAAGCGTTGGTCGAATGCTGGTCGCCCGGATGACGAGTGGGAACCCGACGACCGCAATCATGCCGACGCTCGCAACCATTCCACCGGCAACGCCCACGACCGACACGCCGAGAACGAGGGCTCCCGCGGCCCCCACGAACCGGCCGACGGGGTGGAGAATCCGGTTGAAGGCGACTTCGCCACGCGCCGAGCCGACCGCTCGCAGGAGGGATCCGTGGATCCGGACGAGCCCGGCGAGGCCCACGAGCACCCCGAACAGCCCCAACGTCGGCGGAAACGCCGGGTGGCGGAGCGTCATTGCGTTGATCCAGCTCGCTCCGAGAACCAGGCACAGGCCGATCGCGATCCCCATGATTGCGGTGGTCGCGTAGGCCAGTCCGGCGACAGTCTCCCGCCGGATCGAGGTGGGACCGGTGGCGGGAACGTATCGCTGCAGCGTCGCGACAGTTCCAAAGTTGACGAATCGAAGCAACAGTTGGGCGATCCGCCAGGCAAGGGCGTAGACGCCGTAGAGGACGGGCCCGAGACCCCTGGCGAGCAGCACCTCAGTTGTGGTGACCACTGCCCGCTGGATGGAGATGCCGCCCGAGGTAACGACAGCGCCGTGTGCGACCGTCAGAAGCGCGTCCCGTTCGGCATCCGGGATCTCCCCGGACGGTGTCTCGTCGCTCACCGGAATCGCTCCGACTGTCGCGGGCGGGGGCGCTTAAACCGACTGAACCGACGATTCGAGCGCTCCCCACGACTGGACACTGCCTGGACGAATCGCGATAATCGGCCTCGATTCCAGGTCGTGTGACTCGTACTGGTGGTACTTCTCCCGGAGCGTCTCGACGGCATCCAGGTGGTCCGCGGCCGTGGGATGTCGGATCGTCGCTCTCCCGCGGACCTGCACCCAGTCGAGTGCCGACCAGTCCTCCGAGTAGTGGTCGACGACGAGGGAGACCCGAGGCTCGTCCCGAATGTGCCGAACGCGGGCGAGGTCAGTCGGTTCGGCGGCTTTCGGCTTCTCGTCGATCGGCGTCACGAGTGCCGACCCGGCGAGCGCGAAGCACACGGGAACAGCGTGGGGTCGGCCGCGACCGTCGACCGTCGCCAGTCTGCCGACCCGCGCCGCCTCGAGGTACGCACGTTCCGGTGCGTCGATCATGAGACATACCTCGGCAGTCTGGTCAAAGGACCTGTCGGTGAGGTCGAATGCCGACCAGAACGCTCATTTTTCACGGCAGTGACCACCGGCGTGATGCATGGACGTGGGCTGGAGGTGCGAGCTCGCAGTTGATGGAGGTGGTCTTGCTCAGCGATACGCACATGCCGGCTGCCGGGACCTCGGTTCCCGACTGGATCGCTGCGAGAGTCAGATCCGCAGATCACGTGATCCACGCGGGTGATTTCATCACTCCCCGAGCCGAGTTCGAACTCCGGGTGCTCGCCGGGGGTGACATGACTGCGGCACGGGGTAACCGGGATCCGCAGTTGTCGTTGCCGGAGGTCGCGACCGTCGACATCGGCGGGGTCCGATTCGTCGTCACGCACGGCCACGACCTCGGTCGCGGACCGGCCTACGAGCGCGGGTTGGCCGCGCTCGCCACGGAGTACGACGCCGACATCGCCGTCGGCGGCCACACGCACCACACTCTCGACAGCGAACGCGACGCCGTCCGACTCTTGAATCCGGGAAGCGCGACCGGCGCGCCACCTGCCGACGGTCCCACGTGTATCTCGGTTGAATGCGACGGTGGAATTTCGGCCGTCACGCATCACGGGTGAGGAGCCGGTCACGTACAGTTAAGGGCCGTTCGTGCCAGAGTGGCCCCCATGGCAGACGAGCCACATCCCACGGCACAGGAACTGATCGCTCTCGCCGACGCGGCTCCCGTCCCGGGCAACAACGGGCTGACACCCACGGGCGCCCGTGACCGGTTCGAACAGCTGACGGCTGATTTGTCCGTCGAGCCGGTCGAAACTGTCGAGACGTATCCAATCCCAGGTCCAGAGGCGAACCCGGAGGGCATCCCGGTGCGCGTCTACGAGCCAACCGCCGATCCGCCGTACCCGCTGCTCGTCTACTACCATGGCGGCGGATTCACCGTCGGCAGTCTCGACACGCACGACAACGTGTGTGCGGCACTCACGAATCGGGCCGATTGTCTGACCGTCTCGGTCGACTACCGCCTCGCGCCGGAACACCCGTTCCCGGCCGCACTCGAAGACTGTTACGCGGCCCTCGAGTGGGCGGCGGACTTCGCCGACGACCTCGACGCCGATGCGGATCGACTGGCAGTTGCTGGCGACAGTGCGGGTGGCACACTCTCGGCTGCCGTCGCGCTCATGGCACGGGACCTTGACGGTCCGGACCTGGTCCATCAGGGACTCATCTACCCCGCGACCGCCTCTTCTGCCACCCACGAGTTCCCGAGCTACGAGGAGAACGCCGAGGGGTACTTCCTCGAAATGGACGCGATGGAGTGGTACTACGACAACTACATTCAGAGCCCGGTGCACGCTCAGAACCCCTACGCGTCGCCGCTGGTCGCGGACGACCTCGCTGACCTGCCCCCGGCGACAGTCATTACGGCCGGCTTCGATCCCCTCCGCGACGAAGGGAGAGCCTACGCCGAGCGGCTCGCCGATGCCGGTGTCGACACCGACCACCTGCACTACGAAGAGATGATTCACGGCTTCGTCAGCCTCCCCGAGTTCATCCCGCGAGGGGCGGACGCGACCGACGACCTGGCCGAGCGGCTCGCGGAGGCGTTCGGCGCCTAGATCGCGTAGGCGTCCTCGCGGAGCTGGACGTACCGAGCGTCCCGGTAGCGATACTTCGTCCACTTGTACCGAGCGTAGAGACCAAGTCCCGTCAGGCCAGACCGGATGAGGTTGCGCCGACTGTACTCGCCACGATTCAGCATCCGATCCACGGCGCGGAAGGTTCGGTCCCAGTCGGCCGGGCGAAACCCTCGCACGACGTCGGCCATGGCGACGTTGCGACGGATCTCCTCGCCGATGGCAGTCTGCCACGCGTCGTTGTACTGGTCGAGCCGCCCGGCGGCAGCGAGTTCGCCGGCGATCTTCCCGGAGCGGACGGCCACGTGGTCGCCGCCTTCGTGGAAGGCGGACGTCGATCCCATCGCGCCACCAACGACTGCGATCCCGGCTTGCGTCGGTGATTCGATCGGTCGCGTCGACGAGATTGGGTACGTTTCGGTCCCACCCTGCTTGCCACGGTCCTCGACGAGGGGAAAATCGTCGAGCGTGTAGTTCGGATACGCCCGCTCGATCAGTCGTTGGACGTAGGTCGAGCCGCGGGGAATCGACTCGTCGTCGGCCCGCAGGAGGGCCCACTCTGCCCGGTCGTAGTCGTCGATGTCGAGTCCGATCGGCATCGTCAGACCGATTCGGGCGACGGTGCCGTCGTTTGGGAAGATCCACGGGTAGGCCGTGTGTCCCGGCATGACGCCCCACCAGAACTTGATCGTGGTTGGATCGAACAGTTCCGCCGGAACCTGACGGTGTTCCTGGTACGCGATGTGGTTGGCCCGGTTCGATCCGAGGGAGTCAGCGACGCTTCGATCGGCAGGAAGGAACTGGTCCAGTGCGCCAGTCGTGACGGTCCGCTGGGGTCCATCAGCGAGAACGAGTGTGTCGGCCCGGACGGATTCGCCGTTCGAGAGTCGCAGCTCGTGAGACGGCCCAGACAACTCAGTCTCGACGCTCGTGACATTGTCCCCGACACGGTACGTCGCCCCGGCCGTTTCCGCCTCCTCGCGCAACCAGTCGTCGAAACGAGCCCGGTGAAACGTGAACCCGAAGTGGGGATACGTCGCGGGTTGGCCCGTGTCGCGAATCGTGACCGATGTCGATGGACCCGCAAAGTCGGCCCCGTCCAGCTCGCGCAGGACCACATCGTCCGGAATTGCCTCGTGATCGACATCCATGAGGTCGACCCAGTAGTCGAGCATCCCGGCCGCGTCAGTCGAGTCCGGTCCGGGGTGGTCGCGGTCCGCCCGTGGAATCCCACGCTCGAGGACCAGAACGTTGGCGCCGCCGCTGGCAGCCGCCATCGCGGCCGATGCCCCGGCCGGGCCCCCGCCGACGACCGCGATGTCCACCCGCTCCATGGCACAATCCTGTCGCGCGGCAGGATAAATAGGCTGCCATCGCCAGCCGGTGCACCGCTCTCGATCGGTCGACGTGGGCCACCCACCGGTGGATTTTCTCCGACGATCCCGCTCGATTCAGAGGTAGCCGTGCTCGAGCAGCAGTTCCCCGTTGAGGACGGACGCGCCGGCCGCCCCCCGCATCGTGTTGTGTGCGAGGCAGTTGAACTGCACGCCCCCCTCGGTCTCCTGGAGGCCGCCAACGGAGACTGCCATGCCGTGCTCGATGTCGCGATCGAGTCGGGGCTGCGGTCGATCCGCCTGATCGAAGACGTGGATCAGTTGCTCTGGCGCACTGGGGAGATCGACCGATGAATACGCGCGCATCGCCGACGCGACGGCCGCTGTCGTGGCGTCCGATTTGGTATCCACCCACACGTTTTCCAGGTGACCATCGATCGTGGGGATCCGGTTGCACGAGGCGTCCACCCGGGCGTCGTGCCATTCGACAGACGCACCGTCGAACGTCCCGAGCAGTTTGCGGGATTCACGCTCCATTTTCGCCTCTTCGCCGCCGATGTGGGGCAGGGCGTTGTCGATGATCTCCATCGAGGTGACGCCGGAGTATCCCGCGCCGGAGACCGCTTGGAGCGTACTGACCGTCACGCGTTCGACGCCGAACTCGTCGTCGATGGCGGCCAACGGCGGGACCATCGTGATCGTCGAACAGTTGGGGTTTTTGACGAGCGCGCCATTCCAGCCTCGCTCGTCCCGCTGCACTTCGATGAGGTCCAGGTGTCCCGCATTGACCTCGGGAATCGTCAGGGGAACGTCCGGCGCTGTCCGGTGATTCGACGAGTTCGACGAGACGACGTATCCATCCTCGCAGAACGCTGGCTCCACCCGTTCACCAACGGCCGACGGCAACGACGAGAAGATCATCTCGACGTCATCCGGAACCGCGTCCGGCGATGTCTCTCGAACCGTAATCTCGGCGACCCGGTCCGGAATGGGGACGCCGATTCGCCATTTGGCGGCCTCGCGATAGGGCGTGTCAGCACTTTCGTCACTGGCCGTGAGTGCGACGATCTCGAAATCGGGGTGTGGATCCAGCAACTGGACGAGCCGCTGGCCGACAGCTCCCGTTGCGCCGAGGATACCGGCACGGACGGTCATTGCCGTGGATAGGACCATGGGCAGTCAAAACAGTTTGGAATGGGTCGGGGCGATTCCCGTGGACGGGACTGACACCCCGGGTCGCAACCACGGTGCCCGACGACGACTGAGCCATTCCCGTGACAGTGGTTGGTCGAGCGACGCGACGACGCGTATCGCAACGGCTCCACTGGGCACTCGTGGCTCAGTGCCAGGCAGGGCCTCGGGCCGAAGAGAGCAAGACGGAGTGGTGTTAGGCCTCGACGGGTGTGGCCTGCTTGTGCGTGACGTAGCCGGCGATGCGGTTTCGGACGCTTTTGGACTCGATGTTTGTCAACTGTGAAACAAGTTCCTTGTTCTGCTCGAAGTCGTCAGAGAAAGCCTCGGGATACCGCTCCATGAGGAGTCGGGCCGTCTTCTTCACGTACGCAGGCTTGATCGCCATTCGTTGCACTCTCTAGCCGCGAACGCGCCTAAAAGGGTTCGATCCCAGGACGGCGGCCATAAAGTAGCCCGGGATCCGAGTGTGACGCATGGAGACGGTCGACGAAACCGAACTCGATTGGCAGCGAACCGATCGTGGTCGCTTCGCCTTTCGGCGGAAACAACTGGGCGCGGCCGGCGACGGGCAGGACCTCGGTTGCAGCCTCTACGAGGTCCCGCCGGACAAACGGGCGTGGCCCTACCACTACCACACGGCCAACGAGGAAGCCCTGTTCGTCCTCGCCGGGGAAGGGGCGCTCAGAGGGCCAGGCGACGAGCGGCGAGCGCTCGAGCCGGGCACCTACGTCAGTTTGCCGGCGGGCCCCGGCGGCGAACACACGGTCGAAAACACCGGCTCGGAGCCGCTCCGGTACCTCGCCATCTCGACCATGATCGAACCGGAGGTGCTGGTCTATCCCGATTCGGAGAAGGTCGGCGTGATGGCTGGCGCTCCGCCGGGTGGCGAGAGCGACGAGCGGCTCATCGATGCCTATTTCAAAATGGAATCTGCCGTCGATTACTGGACAGACGAGGACTGACGCTGGTGGCAAACCGAGAGGGCTGTCCGAACACAGCTTACCAGGTGGCGTTGTCACGGACCACGTCCAGGGCTCGGTGTTCGGCGGGGCCGCCACACCGTTCGATGATTTCCTCCAGCCGTGAGAGGCGTGCTTCGAGGGACGACCGATCGTACCGCTCGACGTCGAGGCGCGAGGCGGCGATGGTCGCCTCGATGACGGCGTTGTACCCCCGGTTGATCGTCGGCACCGTCTCCCGGACCGTCCGAGACTCGACTGGATCGAGTGTCCAATCGACCCATTCGGTTCCGCCCGTCTCACCACTGTCGAGTTCCTCGACCGACACCCGGACCCACGCGAATGATTCGTCGAGGACGGGTACCGGTTCTTCGCGGCGTGTGAGTGCCGCTTCGGCAAAGACGACCGGGTCGACGGTGAACTGGACATAGCCGTCCCCCTCACGGTTGAAGTTCCGTCGCGTCCGCGTTCGACCCCAGGTCCGTGCGGTGGCCCGATCCCGGCCTGCGTCCGTCGGTGCGTGAACGCCGAGTGCAGCGGCGTTCCAGCGGTCGGCACCTTCGCGTGTCGTCACAACCGTCTCCGAGATCCCGCGAAGCAGAGCCGGCCAGTCGGACCTGGACACGATTCAGACCTCCAGTCCCCGCTCCAGGGCGACGAACAGGCCACCGGCGACGATGTCGGCAGTCGTCCCGGGATTGATACCGCGGTCGACGAACTCGGTGGCGAGCGCAGTGACATCTTCCTCACCGGCGAGCGCGGCCGCGGCTCGGTCACGGACTTCTGTGGCCGTGTCGGTGTCGTGTTGCGTGATCACGAACGTGTCTGGTTCCTCGGCCAGCAGTTCGAGGTAGACGGCCGCCGCTCGTTGTGAGACGGGACTGTCGCCGGTCACGAGCCGCTCGGCGGCTGCGAACGTTCGCGGGAAGCCATTGGTCCATTCCGCGCCGATCCCATCGACGTCGGCGCTCGCTGCCATGATGTCGCCCCACGTGAGTTCCCGCCGTCGGAGCGCCGGAATCGCGTCGTCGCCCCGCCGAACGTCGAGGGGTTCCAGGCCCGCAGGTGGATCGTCGATCGCCACGTCCACGTGCTCGAAGGCCCGGTAGAAGCCAGCGGCGTCATCGACGGTGGTTTCGTCGACGACCTCGGTGGCGCGGCTGGCGCCGAGGGGCCCACGAGCCGCTGCCCGGACGAGGGGTGCCAACAGGAGAATGGCGCCGAACTGGGTATTCCCACCGGTCTGTCGGCTCATCCCGGCGATGGCCTCCGCGAAGGCGTCCCCGAGCGGGACGTGTGGATCTGCAAGCGCCCGGAGGCCGTCACCGGCACCGACCGCCCCGGCCATGAAGTGCTCGAACCGCAAGTCGGGATACTCGCGCTCGCGATCGACGTTTCCCGGTTTGGGTGTGCTCGAGACTTCGAGGAGCAGTGCGAGTTGGGCGTGTTCGGCAGGTGACCTCACGGCTCGGCCTCCGGTGTCGCATCGCGGGCGTCGAACCAGGCCGTCGTCGCCGTGCAGACCCGTTCGAGCACCGCCCGGTCGTCGCTGGGCCGTCCGACGCTCACGGCGTCAGCGCCGTACTCGAGGTACTCGTGTACCGAATCCGCGTCCCGCACGCCGTTGTTGGCGATGACGAGTCCGTCGACGACTGCGGCGAGGTCTGCAACGACCGACTCCGAGTCCATGGCGTCGACGTGGATCGCGTCAGCCCCGGCCGCCACGAGCTGTGGGGCGAGGGACGCGAGGTCCACCCCGGGGACTTCCGCCCGAACTTTGACCGAGATTGGGGCGCCCGAGCTGGCTGCGGCGTCCACTTGCGTCAGGAGCCGACCGGTATCTTCCAGGAGTGATTCGCCGGCTCCGCGGGCACACATTTCAGCCTGCCGGCAGTGTGCATTGATCTCCAGCATGGCACCTCGTCGGGCGCAGACTTTCGCCGCACGGGCGAGTTGCTCGGTGTCCGTTGCCCGGACGTTTATCCCAGGCTGGATCGGCACGTCGGCTAGCGCACCGAGTTGCCGGTCGATGAACCCGATTGGATCGGCGGGGAGGAACTCGTCGCGGTCGCGATCTACCAGCTCGCGTGCGGCCTCACGAGTCGGTGTGTCGATGGCAATCCCCCCGAGAAACGCGGCGCCAACGTACGGCAGTGCCGTGCGGGCCCAAACCGCGTCCGACTGGCCGCTCAGACTCGCCAACGCGACGCGCGGCCGGAAGTCGATGGGATCGGTCATTGGACTCTCTCGAGGGCCGCACTGACCGCTGTCGCGACGCGCTTGGCGTCAGCCGGCGACTCCATGGTGATATCGGTGCGGACCACCGGTCGATCGAGGTCTGTCCCGTCGGTCTCGTCGAGCACGAACGCGTCGGCCCAGGGATACGCGGCCGCCACACCGGCAGTGGTCGGTTCGTACCCGACGCCCGCCATGAGCGACGCCGCGGGCCCGGAGAAAGTCTCGTGTTCCACAAACGGCGACACGGCGACGACAGGGGTTGACGCGAGAGCCCGACGAATTCCGTCGATAGCAGTCATCGGGCCGATGCTCGTGACCGGATTCGACGGCCCGACCACGATCGGCCCATCCAGCGCCGCCAGCACGGCATCGGTCGGGGCTGCGTCCCGTGCGCCGCGATATTCGACGCCCTCGACAGCTGGCTCCCCGCCACGCGCCACCCAAAACTCCTGGAAGTGCATCGGACCCGCCGGCGTTTCGATCATCGTCGCGACGGGATCATCAGACATCGGGCGGAGCGTCAGGTCGCAGTCGAACGCGTCGACCAGGGTCTCAGTGGCTTCCGTCAGCGATCGACCGACGTCGAGAAGGCTCGTGCGCGTGATGTGCACCGCTCGGTCACGGTCGCCGATGTGCATAAACTCCCCAACGCCGGTGAACCGCCGCCAGCGGGCGATGTCACGCCCACCCGTCTGCGCCGCTGGGGGACGATACCCCGGTTCCGTATCGAGGTCCGCTGCATCGGCGATCCGATGGAGCTCCGCGTGTGTCTCCGCGCTATCGTCTGCGATGCCCCACCACCTGTCCCGGTCGAGAACGTCGCCACAGAGGTACAGGACGCTGTCGAGGTCGGGACAGACGAGGTGGCCGCCCAGCTCGATATCGTCGCCGGTGTTTGCGACGACGGTCACCCCATCCGGCGGAAACACGTCTGTAGCCCCATCGAGGAGCTTGGGCGTTCCCGTCCCGCCGGACAGGAAGGTTACCATGGCGCGGTTTCGATCCACGGCCGTGAGAAACTGTCGATACCGAGCCCCCGACCCTTAAATCACACCGGCCACAACCACAGCCGATGACGGTCGTCAAGGACAGCGTGCACGACCACATCTCGGTGACGGGGGTGGCGCGGGACCTGCTGGACACGCCCCCGATCCAGCGGCTCCGCCGCGTGTCGCAACTCGGGACGGCTGGTCTCGTCTATCCATCGGCCAACCACACGCGGTTCGAACACGCACTCGGTGTCTACCACCTCGCTGACAGCGCCGTGGCGCACCTCGGCGTCGGTGGCCAGCAGGCCGAACGAGTTCGGGCGGCGGCGTTGCTGCACGACGTCGGCCACGGGCCGTACAGCCACAATTTGGAAGCGCTGATCCACCGACGGACCGGGAAGTATCACGACGATGTTGGCGACATGCTCGGCCGCGGATCCGTCGCGCGGGTCCTCAGTGATCACGGCTTGAACCCGGATCGCGTGGCCGCCCTGGTCGGCGGTGACGGCCAGTTCGGCCAGCTCGTCTCTGGCGAACTCGACGTCGACCGGATGGACTACCTCGTCCGCGACGCCCATCACACCGGTGTCCCTTACGGCACTATCGATCACGAGCGACTGATCAGGCAACTTC
>CAYLJD010000019.1:0-34719 GCA_964383875.1 uncultured Halobacteriales archaeon | reverse complement strand
TTTCATCCCCGAGCAGGTCTGGACGTCCGTGTTCTCGGGCGCGACGTTCGGCCTGTCAGTCTACGTCATCTGGACGGCAGTGCTCGGTGCGGTCATCGGCGTCGCCACGTTTGTCTGTTCGGTCGGAAACGTCCCGTTCGGGGCGGTTCTCTTCAGTAATGGCCTCCCGTTCGGGTCGGTGCTCTCGTACATCTACGCTGACCTCATCGTACCGCCGATCATGGACGCCTACCGCGAGTACTACGGAACAAAGTTCGCTGCCATCCTGTCGGGGATGATCTTCGCCTCCGCCGTCTTGACCGGTGTCATCATTCACTTCGTCTTCCTCGGTGCAGGCCTCATCCCGGATCCCTCCAGCGTGCAGATTACCGAGGTAAAAATCGAAATGAACTACAAGATGGTACTGAACGTCCTCGCGACAGGGTTCTTCCTGTTCCTCTACTGGCTGCATTGGACCGACAGCGTCGGCGATACGGGTGGCCATGATGAGCAGGCCCACACCGCTGACTAACGTTTCACCCCGGCACTCGCATCCTCCCTATTCCAGAGAAGCGGTTTCTCGGGTGCAGATGCCTCGATTTCCCGGTTACTGAATACAGCCTCTGGGCCTTGTTTAGACGCAAAATTTCGGAGGTAATAGGGGATCTAACGTACTCTCCAGGCTTCTGACCGGGAATATGTTGTAATGATTCACTCCGTTCAAGCCGTCCACTCAGCTATTCAGGTCGATTTTGTAACCGACTTTGGCACTTCTGTCATCACTTTCGCGACCTAGTCAGAGCTCCAATTAGAAGAGATGCTCTCTACCGCCCGTTTTCGAACGTCTAAACAGGGCCCAGCCTCTGTATTCAGCAGGCCGTTTCTGACAGTATTTCGATTGGTATTCTCGGATTCGGCTGAAGACTGGGTCCATATTCAGCACGCATCGATCACGTGACTGGTGGGAAAAGAGCGGCGACCACCGTCGACAGCAGCGTCGGCGAGGCGCGGAGTCTCCCAGTCTCTGCTTGGCGTACCTACCTGGTAACCTCCCTCTAACAAAGTGGTATCGTGGTCTCGCCATGGATATGAGTTGCACCAATTGTGACACCGACATCACGGCGTACACGCTTCGGGTCCACGTTGCGGAGTCCGACTCAAAGGTCGACATGTCGTTCTGCTCGACCGACTGTGTCGCATCCTGGGTCTAAGCCGCCGCCCCTTTCCGAAACCCTGTTCGGCCTGGTGGCGAGACGAGAGACGGACCCGGTGATCTGGTAGATCCGCTTCTGTATTCAGCACTGAATATGTACTGGTTGCCCGATAGCTGAATGTGAGCGTGCTGAATACGGAGCACGTGTCTTGGAAGGAGACTCAGCTCAAACCCACCGGTCACCACATCCGCGTATCTATCACCAGGCCCAATCGTAGACTGTAGCTGCCTTCGACACCCAGGCACATTTGGGCAATATAGCCGGATGAAATGAGGATGTTTCAGTGCAGTAAGGAGTTGGATAAGTAGTTCGTGTGAGCTATCTAATATATATGCTCTTGTGGCCTTTCTAAGGTATGGTTGAATCTGTGAGTACAGTGACTCAGAGCCATAGCAGAGAATTGGATAGCACGGAGATCGCTAGTAAACCAGTACGGAGAGCGAGCGTAATTGCCGGACTGGGGCTGTTGTTGATGGCACCATTGGCCATTTTTGGCGATATTATCGTTCTACAGGGCCTCGTGGCCGATGGAAGCGCCACCCAAACAGCGAACGCTATTATCGCCTCAGAAATGATGTTTCGATTAGCGATCGTTAGCTTATTCTTCGTAGCTGTCATTGATGTAGTAGTGGCGTGGGCGTTGTTTACAGTATTTCAGCCGACGAACAGAGCCCTCTCATTGCTTGCAGCGTGGCTTCGAGTGGTATACGCAGGAATCTTCCTAGTTGCAGTTAGCCACCTCCTCGGAGTGATCCCGATATTAAATAATCCCGAGTATCTCTCCGTATTTAGCGCAGAGCAACTTCACGCTCAGGCATTACTGGGGATTAATGCATATTATGATATTTGGGCAACTGGATTCGTCGTATTCGGGTTGCATTTAGTCGTTCTCGGCTACCTTGCGTATAAATCAGGATACGTTCCGAAAATTTTGGGTATCCTCCTCGCTATCGCCGGAGCCGGCTATATTATCGATAGTCTTGGCCCAGTGCTTTCCTCTAGCTATACGGTAGAAGTTGCAGTGTTTACGTTTGTAGGGGAAGTCCTATTGATTTTCTGGCTTCTAATCAAAGGACGGCGGTTGAGCTTGCAAAGTGAATTGGGAACTCCATCGGACTGAATTCACTGCTTTCCTTTCATTTTGGTATGGAAGAGAAGCCTCTCCAAATGTTCAATATACACTCTGTAGTTAACGATACACTCTGAATCCATCACTCAATTTCCATTACATCCGTATGGGACCCCGCGGCGAGTGCGAAATGCAGGGCCAGTCTTGCCGAGAGATGTCCACCAGATTGCGGACGTGTCGGTGTCACCCACGTTCATCTGGCCCAACAGAGACCCGCGCGGCGTTGGACACCAATGCAATGCGAATCCGACCAATCGAGATGCGAACTGCCCAAATCGACGCAAGGTTTTCTCCGACAGACGAGTAGTCGGACTATGGTACGAGGTCGCACAACCTACAGTGGTGTCGAAGAGAGCGTCGATACATTCGTCCGACAATCGCTCCTTACCGGAACGGCAATCGTTCTGCCAGTCCTCCTGACCGCGTTCGTGTTTCTCATCATTGTCGACCTTCTCTCCGGGCTGCTGAATCCGTTGGTGATCCCGATCCAGGAGGGATTAGGGGCGAACTCGCCGCTGGTCCCCCAACTGATCGCTCTCGTCGTCTTGATCGCCACCATCCTGCTTGTCGGTGCATTTACCGAAAGCCGAATTGGCGGGAATCGGCTGAAACAGGGGTTGGACTCCGCCATGGGCGGAATCCCCGGAATCAGATCCATATACGGGCCGCTGGATCAGATTAGTACGATGTTGCTCGAAGGGGACACGCAAAATTTCCAGGATGTGGTACTGGTTGAATTCCCCAAAGAGGGATCGTACTCCGTGGCCTTCCAGACGTCTCATCCGCCTGATCAGATCGCACAAGCCACACATGCCGAAAACATGCTCACGGTGTTCATGCCGATGGGACCGAACCCGTTCATGGGCGGGTTTATCCTGCATCTCTCGGAAGACGAGGTCTACGAACTCGATCTCTCCGTGGAAGAGGGGATTTCGTCGATCGTCTCCTTTGGCGTTGCGGTCGAAATAGATGACCACCCGGCAGACGTGCCGATCGATCTAAATGACGTGGAATAAATAAAAACGGGTGTCGGAGTGTTCCAGCACGGTGGGGCTCGGCTTCCCCTCGAGTGAGGATCTCCAAGCTCCGGCCACGGAAAGGTGTCAGTGTGAGCCCCGCCGGGTGTGAGCCGCTGCGACTACGCCAAATAGCCGGTTTTGCACACCAGTATGGATGCCACGTTTCCGTCCCCACCGTTGGCAGTGCGCCAACCGGTGCGGTCCCACCCGCCGAATCCAGGGAGACGCTCAGGTCTCGTGGGACAACCACGAACCCGGTCGACTACCCTTTCCGATGGGTGATGTCAGTGGCGATCCCGACGATTCGCTGCACCGTCCCGTCCTCGGTTGTCACGGGCACAGCCTGGTCGTGAATCCAGCGGATCTCGCCATCTGGTAATTGTATCCGGTACTCCTCTTCGTACGCACCAGTCGGTTGGGCTTTGAGTGCGTCTGTGACTCGGTCGCGGTCATCGGGATGGACGGCATCGAGAAACGACGTCGCGTCCGCAGAGAGGGTCTCGACTGGCCGTTGCCATATCTCCTCGTACATCGGATTCACGTAGAAGATTTCGTCCTTCTGGGGGTCACTCATCCAGACAACCTCGGGGATGTGTTCGGCCAGCTGACGGAAGAGCTGTTCACTATCCCGGAGTTCCGCTTCCAACCGGACTCGTTCGGAGACATCCCGAATGACGCCAACGAATCGCTCCCGGCCATCCTGTTCGAAGTCGCCAAACGAAATTGAGACGGGGATTTCGTGTCCGTTCTTGTGGAGCGCGTGAAACTGGACGGCTCGCCAGTCCACCGTTCGCTCGCCCGTCTCCAGAAACCGTGAGACGGCATCGAGGTGATCCTCGCGAAACCGGGGCGGCATGAGCGTCGTCAACGGCTCGCCGATGAGGTCCGCCTGAGCATACCCCAAGAGGTCCCGAACGGCAGCGTTCACGTACTGAATCGTACTGTCGGCGTCGATGGTCACGATGACGTCGTGTGAGTTTTCGGTGATTGCCGTCAATCGGGTGCGAACCTCGTCCTCGCGTCTCTTCGCCCACCAATGTTCGACCGCATTTTCGATCCGGTTGGCGAGAATGTCGTAGTGGCTCGTTCCCGAGCCTTTCTGGAGGTAATCCGTCACGCCAGCCGAGATTGCGTCGCTGGCTACCTCTTCCGACCCTTTCCCGGTGAACAGGATGAACGGGAGATCGGCATGCCGTTCTCTGACGACCTCGAGAAACTCGAGTCCGTCAATGCCGGGCATCTCGTAATCGCTCACGACGCAATCGTACTCGGCATCGCCGAGCGCGGCGATCCCCTTCTCGGCGTTTGCTGCCGTGTCGACGGTGAAACGGCGATCCGTGCGCTCGAGGAATGCGGCCGTGAGATCCGCAAACTCTGGCTCGTCGTCGACGTGGAGGACGTGTATCGGCGCCACCGACCCATCCCGACCGACGGCACTGCTGAATCCGCCGGACTCGGTTGCGCCATTGTTGTGTGTCATCGATCGGTGTATTCGGGCTGTGTTCGGGGGACGAATGTGGAATCGTCACTGCGCCCCGGCAAGTCGATCAATCGAGAACCGCGTCGGAGTGAACGCGGGCTGACCGGGGTGTGGATCCTCGCTGAATGCATTCGTGGAGCCTCGGTATCCAGTGGCGTGACGTGGGGTCGGGTAGAGCATAGCGGGGGCCTCTTTTGGAGACGACAGTGCGAGTATATGTCGCTCCACCAATAACGATACTGGCCCATTACCTTGAACGAGGGGGAGTATGCGACAGTGTACCAGAGCTCTCAGTGCCACCGACGACAAGAAGATCGCGGTCCCCGGATCCGGTACCCCCATGGCAATTGTTAACATAGTTGGGGCCGTAACGGGGTGTGGAATGACAGTCCACAAAGAAGTCATCGTGACAGCAACGAGCCCCGAATCGTGGGAAGATGCCGCACTCAATGCCGTCAGCCGGACAGACGCGACCGTCGAGAACATCCAGTGGGCCGTGGTCCAAGACCAATCCATTCAACTCGAATCACCGGAGGAGCCGCAATTCAAGACAAAAGTGAAAATTGGGTTCGAAGTCGAAACGTGAATTCGAGATCGGTCACGCCTCCCGTTCAAGTCTCGCGCAAGACGTTGGGGGCGACACAGATCGACGGAACAACAAACGCTCCGACGGTCTGCTGACATTCGCGGGGCGCCGTGGTACACCCATCCGCTGTGTCAGTCGGGATTCGATTGACAGCGGGAGAATCGCCGGTTCCCAACAGGACCGAGCAATTCGTCGCGATCCAGCTGTTTTGAGAATCTCAGGGCCGATCATTCAGCCGTTCGTACACGCCTTGCACGACGGCAATCCGGTTCTCCTCGAGGTTGTGGACGACGTTCGCGGCTTTCGTCGGTGTCTCAGCCCCCGTCAGCAGGTTGAGTCCGAGCGGCGGCGGGGCGTCCGCTGGCCGCGATTGCATCGACTCCACGACGTCCCGAAACCACTCGAGGCTCGGCCCAGTGACGTCCCGCCACGCGACCTCATCGAAGCCACAATCGACGATACGCTCTCGGAGTCGCTCGGGTGGTCGAGATAGCTGAGGGAGGGATCCGCTCTGACTGTCGCGATGCGTCTGACGAAACTGAGAGCAGTCAATAGGGCCCAAGCGAAAGTCCGGCGCAAGGATCAAACACGGTGGGAGCGCCGAAATCCGGAGGTTCCCGAATCACCCGCCGGGCGGTTCGAGGACACCGAGTTGCACCATCAGTCCAAAGATATCGACGTTCGACCAGCCCTTGACAAGCTTGCCGTCCTCGATGCGGACGATGCCCATGCCGGCAATCTCAACCTCCCTGCCAGTGGGTTCAATCCCGAGTAGCTCTCCATCGTGGGTCCCGACTATCGTGTATCGATACACGACTTTGTCGGCCTCAGCGATGAGGTCTTGGGTGATCAAGTCCATGTCGGGGAACGCTGTCCGGACCATCTCAACGTTTGCTCGATATCCGTCGGGGCCGTGGATATCCTGGGGTGACGCGGTATTGTGCTCAACGTAGTCGGCAGCGACGTACTCGTCGATGCGTGTGAGGTCACCCTCGTCCCAGACGTGATCGTTCATTCGCCGGATAATCTCTGTGGTCTCGTCGTCAGTTGTGGCCATTGTATGCTCCTTGTTCACGGTCTATGTCCGCGGAGTCCGAGCGTCGCTATGGGGTCCCGAATCAATACCCCCGTGTGATTGCTTGACGGCTGTCGGTGGACCGATGCACCAGCCAGCGGGTCGTTCGAGAGTGTTTCTCCTTAATTTACCGCCTGAACAACATTTCACGGGCTGAACGGAGCGGTTTCCGAGACATGAATCTGTGGTGGGTCCTCCTCCCGAAACGCCTCGTGCTCAACCACTCGGTGCCAGAGACGCTCCAGTATTCGAACGCACCATCCCATTTTGGTCAGTTCCCTTGTCTGCCCAAGCCGTCCCCAATTCGCCGAGGATACAACTATCATTCCAATTGTCGTATTCTGCCCGTCATCCCGACGTACGTACTCTTGACCACGTTCACCCAGCAGGGTACCGAAAATGTCCGAGACAGTCCCGAACGAACCGACCACGCCAAAGAAATGGTCGAGTCACTCGGCGGAATCTGGAAGGGCCTTTTCGTCACGATGGGACGGTACGATGGCGTGGTGATCGTCGACTTCCCGGACGACGCGACAGCGGCCCAGGCAGTCCTCGCACTCGCTGAAAGTGGCAACGTGACAACCGAAACGCTCCGAGCATTCGCCCGAGACGAATTCCGTGATATCGTCGACGCCATGCGGTGACGGGCATCCCGGGTTCGCAAACAGCAAGTCCAAACCGCACCGACAAACGACTGATGGACACGACCTCTACGTCGGTCATACCACTCCTGAAAGAAGCCGGGTGGGTACGATTACCATAGCTGTAGTTACCGTACGTATCCTGAACGTCGAAATGCCAGATTGCAATTACTCGTCACACGATTTCATCAGCAACAGTTAAGCACACTCGCCAACAAGCGATAACCAAAGACAACAATGGCTATCAAAATAGCGGACCTCAGAGCGCAAGTCGAGGCGGGGGTTTCCATCTCCCCGGGGACCCAGAAAGCGGACGTGTTGCGTGTGCTCGTGACGAACCCCGACACGGCCTTTAAGCCCAAGGAGATCGCTACGCGCGCCGACATCCCGGCTGACAATGCCCCGACCGTTTGTCGACGACTTGCTGAGATGGGCCTGGCAAACACCGAGAACGGATACTACCACCTTCCGCAGGACGAGGCTACTGCCACCGTCGCGCGCCACGCCCTCGGTAGTGCCCACCAACAAGATGTTGCCCAGAAGACCGCCACCGCTGACGAGACGGCCCTGGCCGAGGATACGGCAGACACCGAGTCAAAGTCCCTCTCCGATGCCGAGGTTGACGCTGAGTTGGCAGAGCTAGAAGACGATCTCTCCGAGATCTAACGGAACCGAGGCCCCTGCAAAGCCGGCGAATGTCCGATTTTAAATTACCGTAGGCGACCTCATTCTGTATGATCGCGCTGAGACAGCGAGACGTGATCAATCTCACCTACGATCCCTACAAAGCGTCTGGCACACGGTCGGCAGTTGTCATCGACGGCATGAAAACGCCGAACCATCCCCACGTTGGCCGGATATATTCAGTCGTCACGATTACCAAAGACTCGAGTGGCAAATATGCCTCACATGACTGGACCGTCCAGCTACCGAAAGACAGGACGCAGGACGGCGAACCCCCGCTTGCCCATGACTCTGTTATTACGCCGTGGGGAACGTTTAACATTCAACCCGATGACATCGCCGGTCAGCATACCCGGCTAAACGATAACGGTATGAAACGCATCCTTCTCGCGTTTCAGCGTATGATCCTCGACGACGTGGACACGAGCTGACTTGTTGACTGTTTCGCCGCTCTCCACGCAAGGTTCTGGGGAGGCCCGACGATCTACCTGCCGACCGTTGATGCGCAGTAGACAGTTGGGTGAGTCCCCCATCTGCAATTCGGACAGGTTCGATGTGACGATTTCATCGTCTCTATGCAGCACGCTCAGTCTGCCAATCTCCTGTCGGACTCCCCCTTCCGCTGTACGGAGACAGCATTGCAGCACAGGGTCTCGTCGGACGAACCAGACGGTAACCGTCCCCAGGGGTCGACACCGACCGCAACCCGTCACCCCAATCAGGCAAGCGCGTCTCGCAGCTTCTCGACCGGGTGCGGCGGACGCTGTGTCCCGTCGAGATGGTCGAGTTGCGCCCGACACGACGCACCGGGGGCGACCACCGTCTCGGCCGGGCTCTCGGCGATCGTCCCCGCGAGGATCTCTCCGATGGCCACCGAGAGGTCGTAGTGCTCGGCCTCGTAGCCGAACGAGCCGGCCATGCCACAACACCCCGAGTCGAGGTGATCGACCCTGTACCCCGCGGCCTCGAGGACAGCCGCCGTGAAGTGATCCCGGTTGAGTGCCGCCTGATTGCAGTGGCTGTGGTACGCGAGAGACTCGTCAGGGGCGTCGAAGTCGATGGCCTCGTTCAGCCCATGCGTCGCGAGGTACTCACTGACGCCGTAGGCGCCATCGGCCACCGCGGCGACATCCGCGCCCGCCCGCAGGTAGCCGTACTCGTCCTGGAACATGGCCGCGTCCGAGGGCTCGACGAAAAGGACCGACCACCCATCCGCGACCATCGGCGCGAGGCGTTCGACATTCCGTTCGGCGCGCTCGCGGGCCACGTCCAGCATCCCCATCGAAAAGGCGGCCCGCCCACTCGGGACGACCGCGTCGGCGGGGACGCGGACGTGGACGTTCGCCGCTTCGAGAACCTCGACGGCCGCCCGCCCGGGCTCGGGATAGCTGTAGTTCGTGTACGTGTCCGGAAAGAGGAGGACGGTGTCGGCGGCTTCGGATTCCGGTACTGTCGACCCACGAGCCTCGAACCAGTCGACGAACGTCTCGTGACGGAACGGCGGAAACGACCGCTCGGGTGCGAGCCCGAGCAGCCGCTCGGCAACAATGTCCGCCCCCGGCAGGGTTTGTGCCCAGTTCGAGAGCGGTGCCAGCGCACTCCCAAGTGCACTGAGCCGGTCGACGTGCGCGAAGAACTGCTCGCGCTTGGACGCCCCCGCCGCTTCGTGGTGGCGGTGCTTCACCTCGGCCTTGAGTTTCGCCATGTCGACGCCGGTCGGGCAGTCGCTCTTGCACCCCTTGCAGCCGATACAGAGGTCGAGTACCTCCCGCTGGAACCGATCGGATGTCAGTTCGTCTTCGGACAGCTCCCCGCTGATCGCCGCGCGGAGCAGGTTCGCCCGGCCACGGGTGGACTGGATCTCCTCGCGCGAGGCGCGGTACGTCGGACACATGGTGTCGGACCCGGTCTGGCGACAGGTCCCACAGCCGTTGCAGAGCTCGACCAGGTGCGAGAACCCGCCGTCGTCGTCGAAGTCGAGGGCCGTCTGTGGTTCGAGGGACTGGTACGCGGGCCCGTACCGGAGGTGCTCGCGCATGTCCGCGCTGACGCCGCGGTCCGAGTCCGGGCCGACATCGTCCGGGCCGTCCCGGTAGACGACGTTGCCGGGATTGAGCAGCCACGCGGGATCGAATGCCGTCTTCACGTCCTTGAACGCGGCCCAGAGGTCGGGGCCGTACATCTTGGGGTTGAACTCGGTGCGGGCCATGCCGTCCCCGTGTTCGCCGGAGAACGAGCCGTGGTGTTCGCGGACGAGATCGGTGACGGCATCCGCGATCGAGTGCATCGTCTCGACGCCGTCGCTGGTTTTGAGCGAGAGGATCGGCCGAATGTGGAGGGTCCCGCTCCCGGCGTGGGCGAAGTAGGCGGCCGAGGTGTCGTGGTCGGCCAGAATCGCCTCGAAGGACTCGACGTAGTCTGCCAGGTCCGCCGGCGGGACGGTGGCGTCCTCGATGAACGGATAGGGCTTGGCGTCCCCTTCGAGGCTCATCAACAGCGGGATCGCGGCCTTCCGGAGCGCCCAGATGTCCGCCTGTGCGTCTTCGTCGTACGCCTCCAGCACGTCGAAGGCGGCGCCCGCCTCGACGAAGTGGGCTGTCGTCGCGGCGATCGCAGTTTCGAAGTCGTCGTGGCGCTCCGAGTCGAACTCGAGCAGGAGGGAGGCCGCCGCCTCGTCGGGGATCGGCTCGACGTACTGGTCGTAGCCGTCGGATTCGGCCGCCAGGCCGTACACTTCCTCGTCCATCAGTTCGACGGCGCTGACGTCGAACTCGAGCGCCTCCGGCACGGCCGCCATGGCGTCCCCGAGTGTCGGAAAGTGGTGCAGGGCGAGGGCCGTCTCCTCGGGGACCGTCACGAGCCCGAGGGTCGCCTCGACCACGACGCCGAGCGTCCCCTCGGCCCCGACCACCAGCCGGGCCAGGTTGATCACCTCGTCGCCGTCCTCGTTCTCGTAGATGACCCGGTCGAGGTTGTAGCCGCTGACGCGCCGTTTCAGGTCCGGGTACCGGTCCGCGATCGCGTCCGCGTTGTCCTCGACGACCTGCCGGACCGTCCGGTAGATGGCCGCCGCCCGACTGTCGCCAGCGACGAGCTGGTCCCACTCGTCGGAGTCGAGGACCACTTCCCGGGCCCGCAGCAGTGACCCGTCAGCGAGCACCGCGGTCACGGCGTCGACGTAGGCGTCGGTGATGCCGTAGCGGACCGAGTGGGCACCCGTGGAGTTGTTGCCAATGGCGCCGCCCACGGTCGAGCGGTTCGAGGAGGCCGGATCGGGGGCAAACTGCAGGCCGTGGTCGGACAGGGCGTCGTCGAGGTCGTCCAGGACGACGCCAGGCTGGACCGTCACGGTCTGTGCCTCGGCGTCGATATCAAGGATGTCGTCCATGTGGCGGGACAGATCCAGGACGACACACCCGGGGCCGACGGCCTGGCCGGCCAGCGACGATCCGGCCCCACGCGGCAGGACCGGCGTGTCGTGGTCGGCTGCCACCGAGACGGCCGCCCGAACGTCCGCGTCGTCAGTCGGAAAGACAACGCCCGCCGGCCTGGCCTGGTAGATGCTCCCGTCTGTCGCGTAGAGGAGCTGGGCGTACTCGTCGAATCGGACGTCGCCGTCGACGGCGTCAGCCAGTGCGGACGCGAGGTCGACGTACGCCTCGACTGGGGGTCCGGGATCCCGCGCGAGTGGCGGTTGATCCCGATCCTGGGTGGCCATGGCTACACGTGGGGAGCCCGGGTCACTAAAACCCGTAGCTGTCTCGGTTGGGACTGGCGACGCGTTGTGTTCGATCGGGTGGGACCTCGGATGGTGGTTGGACGCCGTCGGCTGCGACGCCACGTCCCTTCGACGTGGAACGTGCTCATCCAGACACGGTCCGGCCCGCTCAGTCCCACGCGTCCACGATCGACAGATCCCGGTCGACGAGCGACTCGACCTCGGGACTCCGGCAGTCGACCCGAACCCGCTCGCGCTGCCACGCCTGCCCGGCCTTGCCTTTCCAGACGCCGAACAGGACGGCGAGTAAATAGGGAACTATCCAAACTGTTTCCAGTGAGACCAGAGGAGCAGAGCTGCACACCGAAGCAGCCCCATCCTGGCAGTGCAATTGACGAATTTCCACGTTGCCGAAGCCAACTTCCTCTGGCTCTGAGCTATTTCTCAAGCTGGTGCTCTAGGTATTGGAGGACTGCCTCATACTCTGCTTCAGGGAACTCCTGCTGCCGAAAGACGCCCTTGAACGAGTCCTCAAATCCCTCCTGTGTAAGCTCGTCTCTCACGGACTCGATTCGGTCTGCGAGCATCTCTGGGTTCCCACGATCGACGTGTTTGTCAATCCTCTCGAAATCGACAGCCTCGCCCACGATGAGGAGGTCGCGTGAATCCGCTAGGCGCCCGCTGTGGAGTTTGAGAGCAAACAGCAACGATGGTTCTGGTATTCTGGCCTCAAGGTCCGGGGCAACACCCAGCGACTCAAGAACACTGTGTTCCTGCAGGTAACCGTAGGACCATTCGGCGTCAGTCTGGCGACAGCGCAATGCGCCAACTAACGCGTCAAACTCAACCGAGTAGTCCCCGACTGGCTTCTCGTATTGAACGAAACGTCCCTCGTAGATATTCGAGATGTCATCGTCGGCCGTTTGGGTGTATCCGCGATCTGCTAGCAATGTATCGTATTCGTCCAGCGCCATCTCGGGGATCACCATATCAACGTCTGTCGTGAATCGCGTCTGGAACGCAGATACAGCCCACCCACCGACCAAAACATACGGGAGGTCCGCAGCATGTATTGCGCGATGGGTTTCGACGAGTTCGGCCTGCCGTTCCGGGAGACTCATTGAATGGTTAGTCCCTGTTGCACTCTGTCGACGATCCGTGGTGCGCCGCGTCGATGTCGACGTCGTACTCCTTCGCGATGATCTCCAAAGCCGGCTCGTAGGCCGGGCGGTGCTGTACCATCTGACCGATCGCCCTGTCCAATGGAATAACCGGGTTCCCATCAACCCACTCCACACTGAATCCATCGGCCCGTGGGAACAAGACGTAATGAACCGGCCCGTCAACGTCGTTGGCCTCGGGACGGTCTTCGAGTGAGGTACTGAGACCGAATCGCTCGAAGAACGAAATCCATCGCTCGACATCCCGATCGTGGACTTCGATGAAGACTGGATAGTCATCGTGGTTTCTGGCAACCTGGAACCCGCCATGCGTCCACACGTACGCAGCGTCAAGTTCAGTATAGGCGAATGCCATGCCCGCGAAGTGTGGAATGACGTACGCGTCGTCCTGTGTAACGGTACTGCGGCTGTACAAGACCGCCATCATGTCAGCGTAGCGCTGCCGCAACTCGTGGTCAACGATCTGCATATCGTTATCGGTTTTAGCGATAATATTAGCTGCCTCTAACCGGTCTATCCAGTCGTACACCCAGGAGTATGAGATATCAATCTTTTCTGCAATTCTGTGTATAGAATCACCTCTTTGGACCGCTAACACGATCTTTGCAGCCGTGGGATCCATAAACTCGGTCATCGACATTGGTCTGTGGTTGGTATCGCTAACGAGATAATATGATATAAAATTTGCCGAGAACCAGTTTCATCAGGATTCAGTAGATTGCGAGAATCAAGCACCGGACAATCTCAAGAACGATTCCGAGAGGCTCTGCGGCGATATATGGTCAATCAGCGTCGGATATCATCCGCCCGAGGAGAAGCAGCCACATTCCGTCACTACGGCCTCACGGGGCGATCCGAGCAGGGTCGAGTGACAAAAACCGGTCGACGCTTCGGACGGTAAGCGGCAAGCCCGGTGCGCCCCATCCAAACTCGGTCCGACCCGCTCAGTCCCAGGCGTCCACGATCGACAGATCCCGGTCGACGAGCGACTCGACCTCGGGACTCCGGCAGTCGACCCGAACCCGCTCGCGCTGCCACGCCTGCCCGCCTTTGCCTTGCCAGACGCCGAACAGCGTCACCTTCGGCATCGAAATGACCCCGAACAGGACGGCGAGCATGTAGAGCGTATTCTGGATCGCGTCCCAGGACACCTCGACACGCTGTGGAACCGTACGCGGAAACTCGACACGCTGTGCCAGGACCCGGTGTGAACGGGCCCGCTCGACGAAGTCGCGGTCGTTGCTGAACAGGAGAACGTCCTTGTCGGTGTCGTCCTGGTAGGCGTCGTAGCCCCGCACGATCGCCTCGTCGCCGCGATCGGTCGCGATCTCGTCGGCGTAGCGGTGGTCGCGCAACACCCGGTAGTAGTGCTCACCGAGGCGCCCCTCCCGGCGGGCGCCCGACGGCTGGTTCCAGAGCTGGTCGAACGCCGGCCCGAAGGCCTCCTCAAGGTCGCGCGTGTTCGAGCGTTTGTCGTCCCAGTCGAGTTCGTCCCGCACGCCGGTGGCCAAGGCGTAGCCGTTGACCACTGCGTCGGCCCCCGGCGAGAGCTCGAGGACGTCGGCGATCCGCCAGGCGAGCAAGTTCGTGTCGAAGCCGGCCACGACGGGTTTGTGGCCGGCAGTCAGGTCGGGCGACCCGTAGCGGTCCAGAAACGCCTGGATGTCGTCGTGGTTCGGTGGGCGAACCAGCCCGGCCGCGAGCAGCGCGTTCAGGTACGCCGAGGGCTCGGGGAGTTCGCTGGCCACGTCCCCGCCGTACTGCTGTCGGACGGCGTCACGTGCCGCCGTGTACCCATCGCGATCGAGCGTGATGCTGACCGGCGACGCGTCGGCCGCGCCCAGCTCGATGCGGAGGAGTTCGTCGACATCGTCGCTCGGGTGCGAGACGGGAACCGTCTCCGTACCCGTCTCGTACAGCGCATTGAGGAGCAGCGTCAGCTGCGGCCGGGCCACCTGCATCACTGTTCCTCCGTGAAGTCGTACAGGCGCGTCGCCGTCCGCGGCATCTCCGGGTACAGGCGGCCGAAGTACGACGGCGAGTCGAGGTAGAAGTAGTAGACGTGATCGGCACCGTAGCGCAAGCCCGCCGCGAAGGCGATCGCGGACATGAACTTCCGGCCCGGGGTGATGTCCACGGCGACCTCGCCGCCGTCGGCCTGCACGTCCTCGATTGCGTCCCTGACGTGGGTGCGGATGCGGTCGAAGGCGACCTCCGTCTCGAGTGACGTGAGGTGGATGTCGGGCTCGTCACCGCCGTATGCAGTGATGATGGTCGCCGCGAGATCCAGTGCCCGTTCCACTTCGTCGGTAACGCCCGGATTCTCGATCAGGTACAGCTCGTCGGGGACGAAACCCTGGTCACAGGCCGCGTTGAGGGAGTTCACCATGGCCTCGACGTGCGTGCTCGAGGTCGTGATCCACCCGGTTGCCATAGGCCCGTGTTCGCGAGGTGGCGACTTTAATCGATGGCCGATGCTGATACACGAACCGGATGAAGGCGAGACATTCAGATAATTAGTAATTCACATGAATTTCTACACAATATATTTAACTATTCACGTGAATATCGAGATATAATGTTCGAGGTCAGCACAGCGAAGAAAGAGATTCTGGAGCGGCTCGCGAGACAACCCTGGACACCGACTGATCTGGCCGAAGCCCTAGACAAATCGCCGAATACGGTCTACAATCACCTCGAGGCCCTCTACAATCTGGGTGTCCTGACGAAAACGCAGGTTGCGGCGAAGACCCGGCCCAAAACTGAATACAACATCGGCGAGGGTTTCATACAGTATCTCGCCGTCTTCCCCGGTCAATACACCGAGGACACCCTGTCACTCACACCCGAAAAACACGCCATCATCCGGATCTGGGGGATCCCCCAGGAGCAGTTCCATTCGTACATCGAGAACTACTGGTGGCGGATCAGGTACGGGACTGACATCGATCACCGTGCGAATATCCATGCCGTCGCCGTCTACGGCTCGGTCGCCAACGGAACCGCTGACGACGACAGCGACCTCAATGTGCTGGTGATCACCGCAGACACGGACACGGCACTGTTCGTCAGAGACAAATTCGGTTCGCTCCGACTCGATATCGACAACGAACCAATCATCGCATTGACAGAGGTGTATACCGCGAACGAGTACAGAAACGGTATTGAGCATGGCAGTGACTTCCTCGAAGCCATCGAAAACGAACTCCACGTCATCTACGATCCCGACAATCACCTGCCGCATCCGGAGGCGCAATTCACCAATGAGTAGTGAGGACCAGGCAGACGCCTACCTCGAGAAGGCGAGACTAACGGCGGAATCTGCTCGAGCCATCTACGAGACGGCTGATAGATCGGGCGTGGCCCGTGGGCACAAGTCGTGAAGAACGGCTACGATGCGATCGAACAGTCCATATCTGCCGGCATAGCCGCGGACAACGAGGCCATCCCCCGAACCCATCCCGGGAAGATCAATACGTTCCTCGATCTGTACGACCCCGGCGAGAATGTGGAGAATCTCCTACTCGAGTGGCTGTCTCGTCGAAGCAGTTCACAGTACGTCGATATCCGTGGGGATAACATAGTCGTCCCACACGAGCAATTCACCCGGGAAGACGCGGAACAGATCCTTGAGGACATGGATACCGTGTTCGAATACGTAGCTGGCGAACTGGAGTGAATACTCCGGGATACTGGATACCCCGATCGTTGACGGTTCGACTGCCGCACATGCGTTGGAGTCGGTCTGAACCGCCAGAGCGTCGGGCGTTGGATGGGGACCCAGGGACACTCCCACGTTTCGTTCCTGGCGTTTCAACGGAGTGAAATGGATGTTGCCTCCACTCACACCAAGGGACATTCTATGCGCGGCATCAATCGATCTAAGATACAGGGCGTAATCGAGATGCAGTTCGAGCCGGCGGGTGACTCCCAATCGGGTCGAAACGCCCACCGTTCGACGAGGGAATGAGAGATTCCACGCCTGCCAAGGCCCGTGAGAGTCGGATTGTCGAGAGACCAGCCAGGATCGGCAGTCACGCGTGTGCCCGATCAATTCGGTGCCCTACTGCCCGCCGGAGCACGCGGTTTTCCAGCCTACCGGTCCGCTACTCGCCGAGATCCCCGACCGCTCGTAAAGCGCGTCGTGATCATCGATGGCGACAGCCTCCGTTTCGACAGCGTCTGGATCTGGGGCGCCGGACCGAACCAGAAAGGCCTGGTCCTCGTGACTGCGGTCGTCTGGCTCGTGCTCGGTCGCCAGCGGTTCGACGCTGTTCCAACGTGAGGGACGTATCAGTGCGCCAGTCGGTGAGGGCCGCCGTCCCGTCGGTCGACGAATTACTCGATCGTCGGAACGCCCCGGTCCTTCACAACCGCCGCTATCTGGTTCTTCTGGATTTCGTCCGTGCCGGCGCCGATCCGGAACCCGCGGACGAACCGGTAGAGGTACTCGATCGGGTGGCCCTGCTGGTAGCCGTTCGCCCCGTGGATCTGGAGGGCTTCGCTCACGACCCGTTCGGCCGACTCCGCCGCGTAGAGCGTGGCGATGGAACTGTCGAGGCGGTCGGGCACGTCCCCCCGCTCGGTCGTCTTCCGGGCAGCCGTCTGGGTGAGGGCCCGCGAGGCCTGGAGCCGCGTGACCATGTCGGTGAGTTTCCACTCGATCCCCTGGAAATCGGCGATCGGCTGGTCGAACTGCTGGCGGTTCTGGGCGTAGTCGAGGGCCTCACGCACCGCGAATCCCATGAATCCGGTCAACATGGCGGCGTTCCCCAGCCGTTCCCAGTTGAGCGACTCGAACTGCTTCGACACGTCGTCCCGAACGAGGACGTTCTCCCGGGGGACGGTCACGTCCTCCATGAACAACTGCGTCTGGGTGTGACCGGCCATGTTCGTGAAGTGCTGGCCGACCTCCATCCCTGGCGCGTCGAGGTCGACCACGACGACGCCGAGCCCTTCGCCCTCGAAGCGGACCCAGACGATGACGGCGTCGCTCTCGGGGACGTCACTGACCCACGTCTTCTCCCCGTTGAGCACCAGTTCGTCGCCCGTGTCCTCGACCGTCGTGTTCATGGCGTAGACGTCGGACCCGGCCTCGGGCTCGGAGATGGCCGTCGATATCATCGCCTCGCCGGCGGCCAGCGGTGGCAGGTACTGCTCCTTGGCCGCGTCCGACCCGTACTTCTGGAGGATGATCGGAAAGAAGTGCAGGACGTTGAGCACGTACCCCGTATCCGGACAGATCTGCCCGACGGTGTCGACGACCAGCATCGCCTCGAACGGCGAGAGGCCACCGCCACCGTATTCCTCGTCGATGTTCAACCCGAGAAACCCGTTGTCCGCGAGGTGATCGACGTTCGCCCGCGGGAAGTCACCCTGCCACGTCCCGGCCTGCTCGGCGAACTCGCCCGCCGCGAGGTCTCTTACGGACGATACGATCATCGTCTGCTCGTCGGTTAACCCCGTCACGACCGCTGTTGTTTCGTGTCCGGGATTCAATAAGTGTTCCCGTCACCCACCGTCAGAGGTCGGGATCGTACTCGCGGCGTGTCGGGAGAATGTCGATGCCACTGTAGAAGGGCCCACCCATACGGCCCACGGCCTCGACCAGTGTCGCATCCACGGCTCCGTCGTCGAGCAGTTCGGGCGCGACGTGGGCGTGGTGGACCCGACCGAAGACGACGGTGTTGCCGTACATGTCGACCGTCTCCTCGAGCACGCACTCGAAGTGCGCCTGGGCCTCGGCCACCCGCGGTGGGTCGACTGTCGTGGCAGGCGTCTGGGTGAGATCGACGACATCGAATTCGTTGACGTCGGCGTCCAGTGGCGCCCCGGTCAGGTCGACGCGTTCGAGTAACGGTTCGGTCGCGAGGTTGTAGACGAATTCGCCAGTCTCCAAGATGTTCGACGGGGTATCCTTGCGCGATCCGTCCTCGCGCGGTTCACAGGAAAACGCCAGCACCGGAGGGACCGTACTCGCGATGGTGAAGTAGCTGAACGGCGCGAGATTCACCCGGCCGTCGGCGTCACAGGTACTCATCCATCCGATCGGCCGTGGCATGACGATGCTGGTCAGGAGGCGGTGGAGCGAGTCCGTCCCGTGGTCCTCGATCGAGCGTTCCATGCCACGGATCTAGCCAAGCGGACAATAAACCTCCGCGGTCGGTGATGGACGGACGGCGGGGTCTGGAAACGCGGGGCATCCCGTCTGACGGGGGCACCTGCACGTGTCCCGGTCGACAGCACGCCAGCCCGCCCAAGGGGAATGCTGAAACCGGCCAGCCTCCTTGCTGCTGCCATGTCGCTCGAGTTCGAAACCCACCTGTCAGCCCACGACGCCGAATCCGTCTCCTTCCGGGAGAAAGACCTCGTGACCGACGTCATGGGGGAACTGACCTTCTCCGAGACGCTGTACTACATGTGGAGTGGCGAGGAGCCGACCGCTGACGAGCGCCGGCTCCTGGACGCGATGGTGTCGTGTCTCATGGTCCACGGCGTGACTCCCTCGACCATCGTGAGTCGACTCACGCTCCTGACCGAGCCGGACGCCGTCCAGACGGCCGTCGCGAGTGCCGTGAACGGGGTCGGGTCGCAATTCATCGGGACCATGAAAGAGTGCGCCGAGGAGCTCGAGGCCGTCGCGGCTGCGGACACCGACGACGCGGTCGACGCGCTGGTCGATCGGTACGCCGCGGCGGACGACCGGTTTCCGGGCATCGGTCACCCGGACTTCGACCCGATCGATCCGCGGGCCGAGAGGCTCTTCGACCTGGCCGACGACGCCGACGTCACCGGCGAGCACGTCGCCGTGCTCCGGTCGGTCCAGACGGCGTTCGAAGCCGAGGCCGGCGTCGACTTGCCGATCAACGCCACGGGCGCCATCGCGGCCATCACGCTGGACATGGGCCTCCCGCCGACGGCCGCCCGCGGGTTCGCCATCGTGAGCCGGGCCACTGGCGTAGTCGCAGAGCTGCTGGAGGAACAACAGCAGCCGATGGCGACAGACATCTGGCAGGCGATCGACGAACACGCTACCGGTCCCCAGTAAGCCCGGTCAGGCTTCGTTCACCGGTTCGCCGTCTTCCCACTCGTAGAACCCCCGACCGGTCTTCTTGCCGAGGTGGCCGGCGGCCACTTTCCGCTTGAGCACCTGGGGCGGCCGGAACCGCTCCCCGAGTTCCTCGCGGAGGTACTCGAGAATGTCCAACCGGACGTCGAGACCCACGTGGTCGGTCAACTCGAGTGGCCCCATCGGGTGGTTGTAGGTGTGCCGCATCGCCGTATCGATCGCTCGCGGCGAGGCTACTCCCTGGTCGACCATCCGCATCGCCTCGGCCCCGAGCGCGATGCCTAACCGGGACGTCGCGAAGCCCGGGTAGTCGTCGACGAGCACGGTCACCTTGTCGAGGCCATCGGCGAAGGACTCGGCGACCGACACCGTCTCGTCGGCCGTTTGTTCGGCCCTGATGATCTCGACGACGTCCATGATGTGGACCGGGTTCGAGAAGTGCATGCCGACGGCCCGCTCCGGGGCCTCGAGCACGCTGGCCAGTTTCGTGATGGAGATCGATGACGTGTTCGTCCCGATGACCGTCTCGCTGTCGACGACGCCCTCGACCCGCTCGAAGACGTCCTGTTTGAGGTCGATTTGCTCCGGGACGGCCTCGATGACGAGATCGGCACCCGACGCCGCCGCCTCGAAGTCGTCCGTCGTGGCGATTTGCGCCAGCGCCGCGTCCGCGTCGCCTGCCTCCAGGATGTCGCGCTCGACGGCACCGGCGAGATTCCGCTCGATCTCGTCAACGGCGTCGTCCAGCACTGCCGCATCGATGTCGTGGAGCCGGACGTCGTGCTCGGCGACCGCACTCACGTGCGCGATCCCGCGGCCCATCGTGCCCGCTCCGAGGACAGTTACCTCCATGGTGACTGCGACTCGTTCCAGCGCGAGAAAAGGTCTGTCGCTCCGCCTGTGGGGCGCTGCAAAGGGGCTGGCAGGAGACGGTTCTCCGTAGTCGAACAGCGCCACAGCACCACCTCAGAAGCCGTCACAGTGCGTGCTGGTACGGGTCGGGTGGTGGAATCACGTGGATCCAGCGATCGAGGACAGGTGGAGGTATCCCTCGAACGAGAGTCGCCGGCAGCCACGAGAAGACGTTAAGTGGATGGCTCGGGTGTCCGGTGTATGGTTGCGACGCCCACGCCCGCGGCGCTTCCGAGTCGGCCGTCGGAGTTCTCGATCAACACACTCACCGGTCTCATCCAGGAGAAAACGGCCGAGAACGCCGACGACTGCTTCCTGATCGAGGGGGCAACCGGTCGCGAGCTGACCTACGCCGAGGTTGGCGACCGCGCCGATCGGGTGGCCGAGACGCTCGCCGACGCCGGCATCGGGAAAGGCGACCGGGTCGCCACGTTCATGCCGAACGTCCTGGAACACGTCTTCGTCTGGTTCGGCTGTGCGAAACTCGGTGCCGTCTGGGCCTCGTTGAACACCGACCTTGGTCGCGAAGACCTCGTGCAGCCGATCACCGACATCGATGCGTCGGCGATCGTCGTCGACGAGTCCTGCCTCGAGCAGTACCTGACCGTCCGTGACGAGGTGGCCATCGATCTGGAATTTACGTTGGGCCAGACGCCCGACTGGGCGCGCCCGTTTTCGGACCTCCTCGACGCCCCGGGAAATCCGTCCATCGCGGACGTGGCACCCGGCGATCCCGCGCAGATCAATTTCACTGGCGGCACCACCGGCCCACCGAAACCAATCCTCCTCCCGCAGTTCGCCGTGGTGGCGACCGGATACCGGTACCGGGACGCCTTCGACGCCACGCCCGCGGATCGCCACCTCACAGTCTTGCAACTGTTCCACGTCGGCGGGCAGCAGTTCGGCGTCGTCGGACCGATGCTCAGTGATATGAGTTCGGTCATCGTCCGACGGTTCAGCGCGTCGAGCTACTTCGAACAGGTCAACGCCCACGAGGCCACGATCGTCGATCCGTTGGGTGGCATCTGGGGGGCGCTCCTCCGCACGTACGACGAGCCGGTCGAGAACACCGCCAGAATTGCCGTCGGCTCCATGGATCCGGAGTTCGCTCGGCCAGCCCACGAGCGGTTCGACATCGACATCGTCGAACCCTACGCCCAGTCCGAAACCGGCGGCATCCTGCTCATCTGGAACCGGCTCGACGCGGCCGATTACGAGACGATCGAACAGGAAAATGGAAAGCCGGCGGGGTCGGTGCACGACTGCGACTGGGCGACGTTTCAGATCCGGAACGAGGACGGCGAGCCCGTCGACCCGGGTGACGTGGGGGAGATCTGTGTCAGGCCGACGATTCCCAACACGTTCATGGACGGCTATTTCGGCCACGCTGACGCGACAGTCGACGCGTGGGACGACCTCTGGCACCACACAGAGGACCTCGGCCGGATCGACGAGGACGGCATGCTCTACTTCGTCGGCCGCAAGGCCCACTTCCTCCGGCGGATGGGCCAGAACATCTCGGCCCAGGAGATCGAGGCCGTCCTCGAACGCCACGAGAACATCGCCGAAGCCATCATCGTCGGCGTCGACTCCGACATCGGTGAGGACGAGATCAAGGCCTACATCATCCCCGACGGCGAGCTCTCGCCGGCCGACGTGATCGCGTGGTGCGAGGGGAAAATCGCCTCGTTCAAAGTGCCCCGCTACGTGGAATTCGTCGACTCGTTCCCGCGGAGTGAGACGAAGAATAACGTGCAACGCACCGACCTCGAGGCACGGGGTGTGGGAGACGCCTGGTCGCGCGACACGTCCTGAACGCAGCGGCCCTCCCGGAGCGAAAATCGGGCTACGTACTCCGACTCACTTCGACCATGTCGCGTGCCCGATTGACCAGCTCGGTCCGCTGGATCTTCTCCCCGTTCGGACTCTCCGTCGTCGGATACTCCTCGACGAACTCGAAGCGCGAGGGGACTTTGTAATCGGCGACGTGCTCGTTCATGAACGCGGCGAGATCCGACTCGGTCACCCCATCCCGCTCGATCAGGCGAACGAACGCGACGGCGACGTCCTCGCCGTCCCCCCGTGGGACACCCACGACCTGGGCCATGTCCACCGCCTCGTGATTACCGATCGCGCGTTCGATCTCTTGTGGCGTCACCCGGAAGCCACGGAGGCGGAGCATGTCCTGGATGCGGGAGAGATACCGGAGTCGGCCATCCTCGTCGATCTCACACATGTCCCCGGTCGCCAACCAACCGTCGTCGTCGATGTCTTCGGCGGTCCGCTCTGGCTTGTTGAGGTACGCCATCATCCGAACGTACCCCCGAAGGTACAGTTCGCCCGGCTCGTTCGCGTCCAACCGGTCGCCGGTATCCGGATCCCGGATCTCGATGTCGATGTCCTCGTGTAACGGGGGTCCACCGGCGGTATGCCGCTCGTCCTTCGGGGCGTCGAACGGGCTCAGACACATGTGCGAGTGCCCCTCGCTGAGGCCGTATGGCTGGTTCACGGGGAACTCGCAACGCTCCTCGATGGCCTCCAGGTCGTCCTGGTCGACCAGCCACGCGCTCCCCCGTTCGAGCGACGTCAGGTCCCGGTCGGTCGCGAACATCGCCTCGTACATCTCCCCGACGGCGGCGATGTAGGTGACCGACTCCTCGTCGATTGTCGTGGCGGCCGCGTCCGGGTCGAACGTCGGGTGCAGAATCAGCGTCCCACCCGCCAGGAGGGTCGACCACGCGAAGTCGAATCCGGCGACGCCACAGACGGGGATGATAGCCAACGCCGTGTCCGCGTCAGTCACCTGCAACCAGTCGGCCATGACGATGGGGTGGGTGACGGTACTGACGTGATCGTGGAGAACCCCCTTGGGCTGGGACGTGGTTCCGCTGGTGTAGAAGACCGTCGCGGGATCGTCGGGAGAAACCGCAATATCCTGGCTCGCGTCGGGATTCGCTCGTCCCCTGGCGAGCACGTCGTCGTATCGGTAGGCTCCACTGGGGACCTGAGTGGTATCGTCCGGGTCGAGCACGACGACCCGCTCTAGCGGGAGATCCGTCGCGTCGCCCAGCTCGGCCGGCTGGACCGCCGCCACGGCCGGACAGACCGACTCGAGCATGTCGAGGAAGTCCCGAGAGAGCAACGAGCCCTGCAGCACCAGCGTCGTCGTCTCGCTGTCCTCCAGCATGTACTCGAGTTCGTGCGTCCGATAGCGGGTATTGACGGTGACGACGGGCGCGCCGATCTCCGCGAATCCCAGGTACGACTCGAACCACTCCGGCCGGTTCGGTAGCCAGACCGCCCCGGGGTCGCCGTGTTCGTGTCCAAGCGACGCCAGCCCGGCCGCGAAGGCCGACCCGTTCGCGGCGAGGGCCGAGTAGGACAGATCCGTCCCCTCGAACCGGATCGCTGTGTCGTCTCGATCCGCGGCGACGTCTGCGAACACGTCGGATACCGTTCGTTCCACGATCTCCGGCATGGGTCTGAGGCCGAGATACGGGCCGGTTTCAATTAAGTGCACCCCTGCCCGACCGGCCGACCGTCACTCGTCTCCCCAACCCTCGTGGTAGCTGGCGACGTAATTGAACCGGGCGTTCACGGCGGCAAACCGCCACGTCCCGTCGTCGAGGACGTATTCGTCGTCGTAGCGCCCCTGGATCCACATGTCCTCCCCATGACTCGTACAGGGTGCTTCGAAGTACCACCGGCCGGTGGCCGTCTCGTCCTCGACGTCCAGGACCGGATTGTGGAGCATGTGGACGATAAACGAGTAGGTCTCCGGGACGACGTCGTCGACGAACTCGCGAAGCTCCGCCCGGCCCGTGTACGTGCCCGCCCCCTCGAAATCGAGGACCGCGTCCTCGGTGAACAGCGACGCAAACGCAGCGCCGTCCGTCTCGTCGACGTGGTAGCAGTAGTTCGCGCGGAGTTCGCGGATCTCGTCTTTCGCCTCGAGGCGCGTGAGTCGGTCCTCGACAGACATGCCTCACACCACTTGGGCGGGTACGATAAACGTGCGGCCCGACGGTGCTCACTCCATCATGCCACTCGTCGCCTCGTCGTAGGCGTCCTCGAACTCGCCGCGTTCACCGAGGTCCGAAAGCGTCTCTCGGCGCATGAGATACATCGCGTCGGCGACGGATTGGGCCAGTTCCACCTTCTCTTCGACCAGCAGAATCGTCACGCCGTCGTCGTTGATCGTCCGGACGGCATCGACGACGTCCTCGACGATCTGTGGGGCGAGCCCAAGCGTGGGTTCGTCGAGCATCAGCACGTCCGGATCGGCCGCCAACCCCTTGGCCAGCGCGAGCATCTGCTGTTGGCCCCCACTCATTGTCCCGGCGTCCTGTTGCTGGCGCTCCTCGAGGATGGGGAACAGGTCGAACAGGTCGTCCGTGAACGATGAATCGGTGTCGTCACGGACGGGTTCCCGGGCGAGCAGGAGGTTTTCCCGCACGGTCATCTCGGGGAAGATCCGGTGGCGTTCTGGTACGTACACGATCCCCCGTCGGATGATCTCGTGCGGTTGGGCGCCGACGAGGTCGTCTCCCTCGAACCGAATCGATCCCGTATCCGGTTCCTTGACACCGGCGATCGTCTTCAGCAGCGTCGTCTTCCCGGCGCCGTTCGCCCCCACGATGGCGACGATGTCGGCCTCATCCACCTGCATCGATGCCTCACGAATCACCGTCAGATCACCGTAGGACACGGAGACGTCCTCGACGACCAACTGTGGGTCCTCAGCCATGGCGTTCACTCCCGAGCATCGGTGACGTGTCTGCGTGTGGTAGGTCGGTCACGATCTGAGCCTCCCGAGCTGTTCACTGATCGTCGTATCCGCCGTGTCCTGGTACGTCCCGAGGATGCCCCGTGGCGCAAACAAGACGATGCCGATCAGGGCCGCCCCGATGAGATATTGCTGGATGCCGCTGATGCCGAACAGTCGCGAGAATTCCGGGAGGCCAACCATGACGAGTGCGCCGACGATTGGGCCGTGGACCGTGCGGAGGCCACCGATGACGATGATGACGAGCAGGAAGATGGTCTGGCGGAGTGCCCAGGAATTCGGGACCATGAGATCATTGACGTGGATGTACGAGGCCCCGCCGATACCGAGGAGGAATGCGCCCAGCACGATGGGGATGAACTTGTACTTCGAGGGCTGGAACCCGATCGAGGCCAGCAGGTCTTCGTTCTCCCCGGTCGCGATAGCCAACGTCCCGAGGAGTGAATTGTCGAACGCAGCGACGATCGCCAGTCCGAGCGTCAGCACGACCAGCAGGAACAGGTAGATCTCGACCTGCGACGAGAGGACGAACCCACCGATACGGGGCGTCTCGATGTCGCCGAGTCTGAGTCCGGCCGGACCGACGGCCGCCCAGACAACCAGGCCGGTGAACACGAGCTGCTCGAACGCCAGCGTGGCGATCACGAAATCGAACGGCGTCCGGATGATGACGGCGATGAGTCCCACGATGAGCCCCACGAGCGCCGCGACGACGCCGCCGAGCAGAAAGGCCAGGAGGAACGGCACGCCGGCTTGTGCCAACAGTCCGGACGCGACGCCACCACTGATGGCGATGGCTGCCGGACAGAAGACGAGGAGGTCCGGCCACCCGACCATGATGTTGTACCCCAATGCGATGATGGCGAAGATGAGAATCGGTCGGGCGATGAAACCGATGTTCGAGGCGGCGAACGGCACGAGGAGCAGCCCGGGAACGAGCACGTACAGGGACTGGCGACCGACGGTCGACCAGTCGACGCCGTGGAGCTGAATGTCGAGGTCCTCGGGCGCGTCGAGATCCGATATCGTTTCGGCGGGCTCCTCACTCATCGCTGTTCCTCCAGTTCAGGACGCGAGCGCGCAACTGAATGATCACCGGACTGGTTTGATCCGTCGAAACCAACGCCTTCACGACGAAGAACACGATGAGGACGAGAAATTCCGAGGCGAAAATGAAGTAGGATTCGAGAAACTGGACGGCGAGCGCCTCGTAGATGCCGAGGCCAAACCCCGCGATCGCGGCGCCGAGGATGTTCCCGAATCCGCCGAGGATCACGATGATGAACGCTTTGATGAGCAGGTCGAAGCCCATCGCCGGTTCCAGCGTGAAGAGGGCGGCGTTGAGCACGCCGGCGATGGCGATCATGCCGCTCCCCAGCAGGAATGCCAGGAGGAACAACCGGTCGACGTTGACCCCCTTCATGTAGGCCAATTCTCGATCCTGAACCACGGCCCGGATACTCCGGCCGATGCTCGTGTAGTTGATGAGCCAGTAGAGAAAGACGAAATTCGCGAGGGCGGTCCCGACGACGACGCCGTTGAGATACGTCAACCGGATCCCGAGAACTTCCACGGTCGTTCCCTCGAGGGCGGGAATCTGAATCTGCAGCGGGGCACGGGACCAGATATCGCCGTAGACTTCCTCGAGAATGCGGGCAACGCCCAGTGTGATCAGGATCACCCCGAAGATGTATTCGGATTCGCTTCGGCCGTACAGCGGTTTGAGGAGCTGCTGTTCCATGATTGCCCCAACCACGATGATGCCGACGGTCGCGCCGAGGAGGGCCACGAACCAGGGAAGTCCCATCAGCGAGTAGAATTGGTAGTAGAGGTAGGCACCACCAGCGAACAGCGCCGCGTGCGCCAAATTCGGGATGTCCATGACCCCGAAGATGATCGTAAAACTGGCCGCGAACAGGGCGTAGACGCTGCCGATGATCAGTCCGTTGATTAACGCATCGGAGAGAGCCATTCTGAGGGGTACCGCGGGACCTAGATGTCTTGTTCCGGCGGAATGCTCGTGATCGGGGGGATCTGGCCGGACCAGGGCACTTCGGTGACCGACGGCGTGCCGCCATCACTGCTGAACCCTGACAACGTGGCTTGGACGGCCCCTTGTCCCCGATTATTGATCGTCAGTGGTCCGACGAGCGTCTGGATCTCGTTGTCGATGAGCGAGGCGCGCAGGTCGGGTCCCTCCGTCGACTCAGCCTGTGGGAACGCCGCCTCGATTGCCGCCAGCTCGGAGTAGAAGAGATTGTTCACCGGGTGATGGGTTTCGAGATCGAGGTCTTCGAGGACGCTGATCCGGTCTTCGTAATCCGACGGCAAGGTCTCCCGGATCACTTCGTTGTCGGCCCATTCCGGACGGGCGTACACCTGGGCTTGATAGACGTTGTCCATCGCGTCACCGAGTTCGGGAATGTTCGGCGTCCAATCCCCGCCCACGACGCCGGAGATGACCGGCATCTCCTCGTTGAGGCCCCGCGATCCCTGCTGTTCCAGGAAGAGCTGGAGCGGTGTGGCCCAGGTGTCGATGATGACGGCGTCGATCTCCCCGTCCTGGTAGGCGTTGCTCGTTTCCGAGATGAACGAGGCGAAGTCCTGGTGGCTGCGGGGGAATCGACCCAGCTGGACGTAGTCCCCGGGCTGGTCGGCCTCCCGGAACCACCACTCGACCGAGCGAAGCGCGTCGTCGCCGAATTCGCCCTCCTCCACCAGATACCCGACCGTGTCGATCTCGTCGTGTTCCGAGATCCACACGAGATACGGGTAGGCGTGCATGAGCGTACTCGTCGTAAACCGCAGGAGGTAGTTGCCCTCCTCGTTGATTCGAGGCGTAAACCCGTGGGTGATACCGGGTACCTCGTTATCGTTGAGGATCGGAGCTGCAGTCAGCGAGCCGCCGGTTCGGAAGACAGAGAGAACCATGTCCACATCGTCGACGTTCACCGCATTCTCGATCCCCGACCGGACCCCTTCGTTGCTCGATTCCGAGTCGTATTCGGAGATGGTGACCTCGAGCTGTTCCCCGGCGACCTCGAGCCCACCGTCTGCGTTGACGCTTTCCATCCACTTCGTTTGCATGTCGGAGATGAGTTCGCCGAAGAACCCGGCTGGCCCCGAGATGGGATTGACCGCCCCGAAGTGGATCGTGCCACCGCCGCCGCCACCGAGGTTACACCCCGCCAGAGTACTCGCTGCTACTGTTCCACCGATGGTACGAAGGTATGTGCGCCTCGTTGGCATGCTTCACGTGATAACTGGAGAGCTTATATAATCCACGGTGGGAAACGTCTGCGGGCGTTTTTTGCCCGTATTGAGCTCTTGGTAGATGACTATCAACTGTTGAAACAGCCACCCCACTGGCCAGACAGAACCATTTTAGATAATCGAGTTGATGTACTCGCCGAAATTACCTCTTCCGTGGCGACCACCCGCCTGAGGCGGGTATACCCGTTGCACGTCCAGGTCGGTGAAACCTGCCCGTAACAGTTAGATAATGGCCCGCCAAACGTCCCCCCATGCCGTTGCTCGAGGTGCAGGATGTCACCAAGCGGTTCGGATCTATCCAGGCACTTGACGGGGTCAATTTGGACGTTGACGAGGGGAAGGTGTACTCGATCATCGGACCGAACGGCGCCGGGAAATCGACGCTCTTCAACTGCATCACCGGGTTCCACTTCCCCACGAGCGGGTCGATCTACTTCCGGGACGAGGACATCACCGAGCAAGCCCCCTACACCATCGCCCGAAACGGGATCCGGCGAGTGTTTCAGTCCACCGACGTATTCGACGAACTCACCGTCTTGGAGATCGTGAATTTGGCGTCGACACGCACTGACCCGGCGGAGATGCTGGAAACGCTTGATCTGCTCGACATTCGGGACCAGCGCGGCGACACGCTCTCCCTGTACGAGCGCAAGCGGGTCGCGCTCGCGCTGGCACTCGACGGCGATCTCCTCCTTCTCGACGAAATCTTCTCCGGGTTGAATCCGGTCGAAAAACCGGAGATGGTCGACTACCTGGAGCGGATCGCCGAGAAACGCACGGTCATTCTCATCGAGCACGACGTCGAGATGGCCTTCGAACTCGCTGACGACATCATCGTCCTCTACCAGGGACGGATCCTCGGCACCGGGAACCCCGACGACGTCCGTGAGGATCCCGAGATTCGGGAGAAGTACCTGAGCGAGATGGCCTTTTAGCCGAGTGGGAGTCGCGCTGGCATGGCACGTGAGACACCACCAATCGCCACCAGGTGACCGCTGATCGGGACCGCCGAGCCGGTCACAAGTGCTTTCCCCGCCGGCGGGGATGCCAACCCATGATCGAGTCACCCGACGACGCGTACCTCGAGATGTCGTCACGACCGGTCGACGGCGACCCCGAGGCTGACGCCACGGTCGTGACGCTGGACCGACCGGACAAGCGCAACGCCTTGCCCATGGACACGATCGAGGCCCTGACGGACCTCATCGGGGCCGTCGAGCGGGCTGACGGTGACGCACTGGTGATCGCGGCCACCGGTGAGGACTTTTCGCTGGGGACGGATGTCGCCGAATTGGATCCCGAGACCCTCGGAGATCCGGCCGACCTGGCTCGGGGTGTGCAGGATCTCGTGGCCGCACTCCGGCACTGTCCCCTCCCGGTCGTGGCTCGGGTCCAGGGTCGCGCGATCGGTGCCGGGTTTCACCTCTGCCTGGGGGCAGATCTCGTCGTGGCGGCCACTGACGCGACGTTCCAGCTGCCCGAGGTCGACCTCGGCATCCCAGTGGCGGGGTTCGTCTCCACCCTGCTGCCGAGACTCGTCGGTGAACGACGGGCCCGTACGTGGCTGTTCACGGGCACCCCCGTCAGCGCCCACGACGCAATGACAGCTGGATTCGTCACGACCACGGCCGATCGCGAGGCACTCGACGACGCCGTCGACGACCACCTCGTGGACCTGGCCGGGAGTAGCACCGCTGCCATCGAAGCGCTCAAGGCCAGCATGGCCCCCATCGAAACCCACGGTGCGGACACAGTTCGGGCGAGGGAACACGCCGCCATGCGCTCGGCGTACCGACACGGGGACGCCGCGGCCCGAATTTCCGAGCTGTTGTGAGGCCCAGTGCAAACCGGTTCCCGGGACCATACCTTTAGGGTCGTCTCGGTGCCACCAGGTGCTAATGTTCGGGAACGACTCCTGGGTGTCGGAGACGATCGAAGCCGTCAACGGTGACGAGCAGTTTCGGGCAGCCACCGAACACGTCGACGGGTCGATCGCCTTCGAGATCGGCGACGAGACCCGCTGGGTAAAGCTCTACCGGGGCGAATGCATCGACTCGGAGCCGTACGTCCCCCAGTTCGGCGCGACCTTCCGGATCGTCGGGGACCGCGACAGTTGGCGCCGAGTGGCGGCCGGGGACACCTCGTTCTCGGAGGCATTGTACCAGACGTCCCTCCGGACGAAGGGCAACAAACTCGAGGCGAACCGGCTCCGCGATGGGCTCGAACTGTTCGTCCGCCACCTCCAGCAGGTGACGCCGGACGACACCGAACAGATGGAGGCGCAGCCGTGACGGATCTCACCGGGTCCTACGCAGACGTCGCCGGAACGCGAACGTACTACGAAACCGCAGGCTCGCCCGAGGACCAGCCGGTCGTGTTGATCCACACAGCCGGTGCGGACGGGCGCCAGTGGCGATACGTCGCCCCATCCCTGGCGGAACGGGGCTACTATGCTGTCGTTCCCGATCTCCCGGGTCACGGCAAGTCGTATCCAACCGACTGGGAGCCACACACGACGATCCACCAGCACGCCGATGCAGTCTGGGGGCTCGTCGAAGCGCTCGGGCTCGACGAGCCGGCAATCGGTGGCTGTTCCATCGGCGGCGACACGACTCTCGCACTGGCCGTCGATCACGCATCAGACATGTCGGGCGCAGTGGCGATGGAAGGAGCCGGACGGACGCGAGGAGCCCAACTCGGGAGACTCTCGCATCCGCACGCACTGCCGGGCTGGCAAGACGTCCTCGAATACTCCGTCGTCGATTCCACCGGCGACTCGTGTCCACCGGAGCGTCGGACCGAACTCGCCTGGCAGCACCGCGGCGCCCACGAAATCGCGACGAACGACCTGCAGGGGTGGGCGGACTTCGATGTCATGGGGGACCTCGAGCGCGTCGACTGCCCGGTCATGCTGATTCGTGGTGAGGCGGACTACTTCATCCAGGACGACGTCTTCGAGGAGACCGTCGACCGCCTGCCGACGTGTGAGCCGGTCGTCCTGGACGACGTCGGGCACTATCCGATGATGGAGCGACCGGAACACGTCACGTCGCTCGTCGCCGAGTTTCTCGACGGCCTGTAGACACCCGGTGACGCACTGGCCGTCACGGACCCGAGGCGCCAGACACCGGCTCCCGAAATACCAGTGATATCGCTCGGCTATCGGTCCCAAAGATAGCCAGGTCACGGCGGAGAGCCGATCTGCCAGGCGCTGTGTGACTCCCCGGTGGTGAAATGCTACCTTCATCTGTCCAGCCCGAGAACGCCGCCTATGGCATACGAGTTCCAGTGGCGTGCCCGGTCGAGCAGTGTCGACGAGACGAACCACATCTACTATCCACGACTGTTCGACTCCCTCGACGACGGCATCGAGGCGCTCCTCGAGGAAATCGGCTACCCCCTCCACCGGCTCATTCCGGACGAGAAGCGGGCGCTCCCGATCGTTCACGCCGAAGCGGACTATCTCGACCCGATCTCCTTCGGCGACACCGTCTCCGGCTCCCTCGTTCCCACCGTGGGCGAGTCCTCCATCGAGTTCCACGGGACGGGAACGGTCGACGATGCGCGGGTATTCGAGGCGACAATCGTCAGGGTCTTCGTGGATATGGAGACGTTCGAGAAGCGGCCGCTTCCCGAAGAAATGCGGTCACAGTTGGCCACGTACGCCTAAGTTCGGACGCGCCGTGGCATCGAGTAGGCGCCGTTCGGCCCGCCGAACGCGATCCCACACTCGTGGCACGGTCTCGAACCGGTGACAGCACGACTCCAGACCGATTCTCCGGCCGCCCCGAGACGCGATCGCCCCACGAGGGAGATACCCCGGACAGGTCAGCACAGACGTCGAGTCCCGGTTACGCAGCCAGCAACTGATCCCCACCGCCCGTCCGCACCCAGCTATATTACCGGGCGTTCGCAAGTATGGGCACCATGACCGACGACATCGCCTGGACGCCGTCGGGATACTACGACGCCGAGAGTAATCTCGCCCAATTCATCGACCAATACGGATACGACGATTACGCTGCACTCGTCCCCGAGACTGCGGCCGATCTCGAGCGGATCTGGGGAGACATGACCGACGACATCGGGATCGAATGGCGGGACCCGTACGACGTGGTCGTCGAGACGTCCGACGGCGTCGAGTTTGCCCACTGGTACACCGATGGACGACTCAATGCCGTGGAGACGATCCTCGACCAGTGGGTGGACAAGGCACCAGATCGCGCGATGTACATCTGGGAGGACGAGCAGGGGGCCACGGCGAGTGTCTCCTACCGGGTGGTGGCCCGACGGACCGATCGGCTCGCGAACGCGCTTCGCGATCACGGCGTCGGGCGGGGCGACACCGTCGGCATCACCTTCCCGCTCCACCCGAACGGATTCGTCGCGTCGCTGGCCTGTCTCCGCATCGGGGCGGCGTTTACCCAGATCTTCCCGGGATACGGTGCCGACGCGATGGGCCACCGGCTCGATGACGCCGGCACCGAATGGGTGGTCACCGCCGACGGCTATACCCGTGGCGGCGAGCTGACCCACCTGCTGAATAAAGTCGACGACGCGATCGATCGGGCGCCTGCCGTGGACGACGTGGTCGTCTTCGACCACGACGGCCTCGAGCAATCAGTGACGGACGCGACGGTCCACGAGTGGTCGTCGTTCACGGACGGCTACGCGGACAAAGCCGAGACCGCCGTTGTCGACAGCGATCACACGGCCTGTATCGCCTACAGTTCGGGGACGACGGGCGCGCCCAAGGGGACGATTCACAGCCACGCCTCGTTGCTGGTGATGGGCAACAAGGAAGCCAGGTACCACTACGACATCCGCCAGGGTGACGCGCTGATGTGGATCACGGACTTCGGCTGGATCATCGTCCCCATCTGGATGCTCGCTGGGACACCGGCACTTGGGGCGACAGCAGTGCTCTTGGAGGGTGACCCGGCCCATCCAGACGGCGACCGGCCCTGGCAAGCCATCGAGGATCACGACGTGACAGTGTTCGGGATCTCACCAACCGGCGCCCGGCAACTCCGGGAGCACGACCCGACGCCACGCGAGGCGTACGATCTCTCCTCCCTGCGGGTCCTCGGATCGACCGGTGAACCCTGGGATACGGACGCCTGGACGTGGTATCTGGAGGCGGTTGGCGGTGGTGACGTCCCGATTGCCAACGCGTCAGGGGGCACTGAGCTGGCGGGCGCGATTCTCACCTCGACGCCGAAAACGCCACTGAAGCCCGGCTCGCTCTACGGCCCGGCGCCCGGCGTCGCCGCCGCGGTCTACGACGAGAGTGGAACGCCGTCTGACACCGGCTACCTCGTCGTGGAGCTGCCGATCCCCGGCATGACACACTCGCTCACGGGCGGCGACGACCGGTATCTCGAGGAGTACTGGCGGGACTTCGATGGCGTCTGGAACCAGAACGATTGGGTCGAAATCGACGCCGACGGGTTCTGGTTCATCACCGGCCGGGCCGACGATACGATGAACATCGCCGGTCGGCGGATCACCGCGCCGGCGATCGAGGAAGTGGCCGTCGAGCATCCGGCCGTCGCCGACGCCGCTGTCGTGCCAGTTCCAGACGACGTGAAAGGGCAGGTCGCGGTGGTGTTCGTGACGCTCGCAGCTGAGAGCGCACCGGACGCCGATCGCATCGAATCGGCGGTCACGGATCGCATCGCCGAGGATCTCGGGGCACCCTTTCGGCCAGCCGCCGTCCACGTCGTCCCCGGTCTGCCGCGAACGCAGACCGGCAAGATACCTCGAAGCGTCATCGAAGCTGTCTATCTGGACAACCCGACCGGGAACGTGTCGACGCTTGACGGGGCCGAAGTGCTCGAGGAGTTTCCGCAGCGGTCGGAGTCGTGAGGTCCTGATGACCGGAGTCGGCACAGCAAGAAAAGAGGGAGTCTCCGACGCCAGTGGACTCGCCGGGATTTGAACCCGGGGCCTCTTCCTTGCGAAGGAAGCGAT
>CAYLJD010000018.1:0-36142 GCA_964383875.1 uncultured Halobacteriales archaeon | reverse complement strand
GCCTGAAGGGCGAGCGCAACAAGTACGAGTACGACAAGGACATCCCGGGCGTCGTGCTCGATCGGGTGCTCCACAGCAACGTCCACTACCCGTCGGACTACGGCTTCATTCCCCGATCCTGGTACGACGACGAGGACCCGTTCGACGTACTCGTCCTCGTCGAGGACCCGACCTTCCCGGGCTGCGTGATCGAGGCACGTCCGGTGGCACTCATGAAGATGGACGACGACGGCGAACAGGACGACAAGGTGGTTGCCGTTCCCGCGGAGGACCCCCGCTTCGACCACGTGCAGGACCTCGAGGACATTCCCGAGCAGCGCACGGCCGAGGTTGACGAGTTCTTTGCGACCTACAAGAACCTGGAGCCGGGGAAGGAAGTCGAAACCCTGGGCTGGGAGGGCAAAGCCGCGGCCCACGACGCGATCGAACACGCCCTGACCCTCTACGAAGAGCAGTTCGGATAACGCCGAAGCCAGGCCCGAGCAGACTGGTCCAACCCCGAGCCATGCCCGCCGTGCATACGCTGCCGGCCGACCATGGATTATAATTATGAGTAATTTCAAAGGTGTGGGGATCGTACCGTACCCTGTGATGGCGACTCGCGATGCGCCCATCCCCGGCATCGACCATCCGACGGTAATCCCGGCAAACGTCGATCAAGCGCCAGAGGAGCATGGACCCGAGTCGGAGGGTGAGTGATCGCCGGCAATCGGCCCGACGGCCCGCGGGGCGCGTCCGCGATACTTCCCCTCGAAAAGAAGCTTCTTGTACCCGTCCACAGTACGCCGGATCATGGGTCTGTTCGACCGGCTTCGGGGTGGCGACCGTCCTCGCGTTGCGTTTTTCGGTATCGACGGGGTGCCATACAGCCTCGTCGCCGAGAACGAGAGCGACTTCCCAACGCTGTCGGCGATCGCGCGGGAGGGGAGCGCCGGCGCCATCGACAGCATCGTTCCCCCGGAATCCTCGGCCTGCTGGCCCTCGCTGACGACGGGCGTCAACCCCGGGGAGACCGGCGTCTATGGTTTCCAGGACCGCGAACTCGACTCCTACGAGACCTACGTGCCGATGGGTCGAGACGTCCAGGCGACGCGCCTCTGGGACCGCGTCCAAAACGCCGATTCGGACCGGCAGGCGACCGTCATGAACGTCCCGGTGACCTTCCCGCCCCAGCGTGACGTCCAGCGCATGGTCTCGGGCTTCCTGTCGCCGGGCATCGAGGCCGCGGCCTATCCCGACGAACTCCGCGACACGCTCTCGGGACTCGACTACCGGATCGACGTCAATGCCAAGCTCGGCCACGACGACGACAAATCGGACTTCATCGACGACGCCCACCGAACGCTCGAGGCGCGCTACGAGGCGTTCAAACACTACGTCGAGGCGGATGACTGGGACCTCTTTTTCGGCGTCTTCATGACGACCGATCGGGTCAATCACTTCCTGTTCGAGGACTACGAGCGCGACGGCGAGTACCAGGCCGAATTCTTCGATTTCTACCAGACAGTCGACGAATACCTGGGAGAGCTTCGAGAGCGCCTCGCCGACGACGTGACGATGGTCGTGGCCTCAGATCACGGCTTCACGACACTCGACTACGAAGTCCACTGCAACGAGTGGCTCCGCCAGGAGGGCTGGCTCGATTTCCGTGACCGGTACGACGTCTACCTCAACCGGTGGCTCCAGAAGGAGGGATGGCTCGAGTACGCGGACGAATCAGGCGGGAGTGTCACCAGTCTCGCCCCGGAGACGCAGGCGTATTCGCCCGAGCCGGGTGCGGTGGTCGTCAACACGGCGGACACCGAGGCCCCAGGTGGCGTCGACGATCCGTCGGCCGTCCGCAACGCGCTCGAGGCCGAGATGGAGGCGCTCGAGGCGCCTGATGGGACGCCCCTCGTCGACACCGTCGACGTCCGGGATGCCGACATCCACGCCGCCGACCTCGAGCTCGTTCCCCCGGATGCGTCCGATCGGTCGGTCTACTTCCAGGACGACTTCGAAGCCGACGGCGACTGGGTGCGCCGCGGGGCTCGCGAACTGAACGACGTCAGCGACGACACGCGCGCCTACTCGCTGATACCGGGCCGGTTCTACCTGAATCTCGACGGGCGGGAACCGCGCGGGGTCGTCGACCCGGAGGATTACGAGACGGTCCGCAGTGAACTGAAAACGGCCCTCGAGTCACTCGAGGGCCCGGATGGCCGGCCGGTGGCCGAACGGGTCGAGCCCAAGGAAAACGCGTTCAGGGGCGACCACGACGAAATCGCTCCCGACCTGGTCGTGCTCCCCACGAACGGGTTCGATCTCAAGGCCGGGTTCCGGGGCGCCGACCAGGTGTTCGGCACCGGCCCCCGCAACGGAATGCACACCTTCGACAATGCCTCGCTGTTCGTCGACGACCCGCAGGTCGCGATCGAGGATGCCGACCTGTTCGACATCGCCCCGACGATCCTCGACCTGCTCGAAATCGAGTACACTCGTTCCGAGTTCGATGGGGCGAGCCTCCTGACGAAGCGCTGACCGAGAGCGCTCAACCGCAGAGCTGGGGCCGGTTACCAGCGATTCACCCGGGTGAGCAGGAGCCAGCTTCCCATCACGAGCGAGCCGAGCACGACTCCCCCAGCGAAACCGACCACCAGGGTTCTCGTCCAGTCCGGAGCCCGTCCCGTGAACCACACGAACACGCGGATGTCCAACACGACGACCACCACTGCTGCCCCGAGGTCCACCACGAGGTCCACAGCCGTATCTCGCCACCCGTAGTGGACGAGCACCGGATCGATGTCGTACCGGTCCGCGACGTCACGGGCCAGCAGTTCGAGTAGTTCCCAGAAGACACCGGCCGCAAGGGCCACGGCCACCGTCATCGCGATGACGGCACCCCCAGCGGCATCGGCTGTGGCACCGGCGCCGACGACGAGGACGGCGGCGTAGAGGAGCGCCGTCAGGAGTGCAGCCGAGAGTGCGTGGGCGAGGAGGTCCCACCACCAGATTCTATCGTAGGGGCCGAGCATGCCGATGGAGTGGACGAATCCCGCGAGGGCGACCCAGACAACGAGCCCCGAACCCACCAGTTCAGCGGGACCAACACCCACAGCCAGCCCGGAACCGAAGGCGAGGAGCACCGCGCCTGCCGAAACCGCCGCATTGACGACCGCTGGGACGTGCCGTCGACGGAGCCCCTCACCGAGGGTAAGGAGGATGCCGAGCGAGAGCGAGACCGTGGCGAGAAACAGGGCGTCGACCATCGGTGATCAGCCTGACACTGTATCGGGCCGTCTGGAGTCCGGCCAGGGTACGCGCCCCGTCAGGTCCGGTCGTCGGAATAGGGTCGCTCCGTGGGAGCGTTCAGATACCGGGACGGAAGGCGCGCTGTGACCGGCGCCGGGAGCACGGACGGAATCACGGTATCGAGGAGCCGCTCGGCAATTGTCGGCAGTATGCGGCGGAAAGCGGTATACACCGTCGCGACGCCGAGACAGGCGAGGACGAGCCAGCGGAAGGGCCCGTCGAGGCCGACGAGCAGTGGAACGCCTATCACAACCGCCACGGCGAAGTCCTCGGGGGCCCCGTCGTAGCGAATCCAACGCCGCGGAGCGACCCAGGTGCCCCGGTAGTGGTCGTAGACGGCGCGGTCGGACGTGGCTTCCCAGGGCCGCAGTTCGAGGCCCCCGCCGTAGGCGTCCCCGAGACAGTGGAGAGCCGCGCCGAGGCAGAACGCCACCAACGCGGCGGTTGCCGGTACCCACCACACGACGGCAATGGACACGGCGATCACGGCCGAGAGGGTGAAATACACGGGGTAGTGGAGCGTTTTCCGGTGACCGACGTACATGTCGAGGTCGGGGATGATCGCCCCCACGAGACCGGCCGCGAGCACGAGATCGCCGCCGGTATCGACCCCGAGCGCCAACGGGAGGGCGACCGCCAGCCCGACGAGGGCGTGCGTCGGCAGCATCATCGTGTTGCATTGGAAGCAACACGTGAGGAATAACCTGTCGGTCCCACCTCGATCGACGGATGGAGGCGAGCTCGCGGCCCCACGCACCCGGGGAAATCAGAAGAGTCCCTCGAGATCCTCGTTCTCGAAGGCCTCTCGTGGATCCTCGGCGTCGTCAGTTGTGGCTCGTGCCTCTCTCGCCCGCTCCATGAACTCGTCCACACGCGGCGAGCGCTCGACGCCGCCAAGGAGGACAAGCGCGGCGAGCCGTTCAGTCGAGAGGGGAAAATCGCCGCCTCGTACCTGGAGTGACCCGGTCTCCTCCTCGAGCCACTTGCGGGCGCGTTCGACACCCTTCCGGGAGATGCGCTCCGGTTCGCCCGCGATGACGAGCAATGCCGCCTCGGCTTCGACCGCGTCCGGCAGGCTCATGCCCGTCAGAAGGGCGCTCCGACCCAGACTCGTGATCGTGTTGAGGTTCTCGCCGGCATCCGCGCTCGCGTCCGCACTCGCGTAGCCGAGCGAGGCGATGCCACCACCCTTCAGCGTGTTGATGATCTCGCTCGAGTCGACGACGCTCTCCGCGACGCCCTCGATGTTCTCGCCCGACGCGAACAGGAGGCCGACTCGCTGGGCGATTTGCTCGTTGATCGAGTCGAACCCCTCCTGGACGCTCTCACCGCTCTCCCGCCAGGCGTCGTTGTCGACGAGGATCGTCGCGGTCGACTCGCGGACCGTCGTTTTGAGCGAGCGGCCGGCATTGGCCTGGTAGATCGCTCCCTCGTCGCGGCCCGGGAGGATCCCGAGCACGTAAATTGGCAGGTCGTAGACCCGGTCGAGTTCGCTAGCGAGGGCCGGAGCCCCGCCGGAGCCGGTGCCGCCTCCGAGACCGGCCACGAGGACAACCGCCTCGGCCTGCGAGGTGATCCGACCGTCGAGTGCGTCCATCACCTCGGTCGCTTCCGCCTGCATGATTTCGGCACCGAGCTCGTTGTCGCCGCCGACCCCGTGCCCCTTGACGCGATCCTGTCCGATCAGGATCGTGTCAAGGTCCAGCGACTGCAGGTCCGAACGGGCCGTATTCACGGCGAACGCCCCTTGAACGGCCCCGAATCCCATCTCGTAGTCGAACTCGGCCAGAGCCTGCGTGATCTTTCCGCCGGCCTGACCGATCCCGATCAGGAGGACCTTCATACAGGCGTTGTCGGCACACCGGCTATTGAACGTTGGGCACGACGCGTCGCAGCCCGACGTTCAAGAGGGATGCCGCGCCCAGAGCGGGCCATGGAGGATCTCAGAGAGCGCGTCGAGGCCGTCGAGCGGGCGCTGACCGAGGGCGAGAGTGACCTCACGGCACTCGCGGAGGGAGCCGCCCGTGCCGAGCGTGTGGATGCGCTGGCCGCCGACGTCGAAGCGCTCCAGGACGACGTCACTGAGTTGCGGACGGCGACTCAGGCGCTGCGAGGCTACGTCGGCAACATTCGATCTGTGAACGAATCCGTCGAGGAGCGGGCTGACGGGGCACTGGCCGTCGCGGAATCCCTCGAGGACCGCGTCGACGCACTCGAAGACGCCGACTCCCATCCCCCGAACCGCGGCCGAGTCGATGCGCGGGACAAATCGGCTCCCAGATCGAACGACCACCGGGGGGACGAACAACGGGACCGAGCCGCGGCGGACGGGGTTTGCCGGGCATGCGGGCAGCCGGATCCCGACGGGCGTTCGGAGACGGACCTGACCAAGAGCCCCGGACCCGATGTGGGGTCCCACCGCGACCGACTCGAGTCTCGCCGATCCGATCACGACGAGGCGCTGGCGTCCCGACGACCGTTCGACCGCTCCGACGGGCCTGCAGATCCGGATGCCGGTCTCGAGGCGCGGACCGACCGCAACGGAGCGCCTCGCTCCACAAACCGGTCGCCGGCGCCTGACAGCACTGACCGGTGGGACGACGGCGAGGAGGCGAGTCTGCTCGGCAGCATCAGGGACCGCCTGTGACGATTCGAACCGTCGTGACGGTGGCGCTCGCTGTCGCCATGCTCGGGGCGAGTCTCCCAGCCGTGGATCGAGCCCGAGTCCAGCACGCTGACGCGCGAGTGACGAGCGAGGTCGAGCGTCTCGAACGGGCAGCCGAGGCGCTGGCGGCCACCAACGATCCAGTTCCATCGGGGACCACACCGGCTCGAAGGCTGCTCACACTCAGACTCCCGGTCCAGTCGTGGGGCGCCGCCGGGATCGACCGGTTCCAGGTATCCCCACCGACCGCAGACGCTGACGTCGTCTGGCGAGTCCAGGGCGGGACAGTCACCGCCAGGCGGCTCTCGGCCGTCCGACTCGCTGGCCCCGCAAACGGACTGCATCTCGACCGAGGTGGTCGCCACCGCCTCCGTCTCGAGCTTCGCAGCCGGGAGAACCGGCCGATCGTGCTCGTCACCCAGCCGTCCCAACGCCCATGAATCTCCCGGTCGATCTCCAGTCGATCCTCCCAGGGACGCGACACCGGACAGCCGCGGGCTGTGGCTGCGAGGCCTCGTTTGATGGGTCGACGCTCGTCCTCGACGCGAGCGGGTGTCTGACAGCCGGATCGCTCGTCGACGGAGCGCCATGCCGTGCGTCTGTCGTCGACGCGCTGGCCCACGAGACGGTCCAGCGGATTGCGGTCAGATCGGGCGGCTGGGAGCGGGTGTACGGAGACGACGCCGTCGACCTGTTCTGTGCAGCTGGTCGATTCGCCACTGCCATCCGGGCGGTCGACGACCGGCTGGCAGCCCGGACGTGCCGTGATCCGCTCGGTGCCGCGACAGAGGCCACCGGACGGGCCGACGCCACCGACCTCGCAGCCGATACAGGACTCGCCCAGTTTGGCGACGGCTCGAGGGCCTACGAGGGGTTGCTCACGCCGCGGGTCGGGCCCACACTGAGTTCGTGGCGCGTCGACCCCCAACCGCCAGCAGACAGTTCGCTGGAACGTGTCAAGACCCTCGAAACGCGGGCCAGTGTCCGAATCTACGAGACGCCCGGCCGCCGTCCACGGTGCTACCATCTCGAACCCGAGGAGCTCGGGTTCGACGTGGCGACGACGAGACGACTCCGCGATGCCCACGCGTCTCTGGCGGAGACACACGTCGGGGGCGGATACGGCGCGCCGGGACGGGCGGTCCGGACCGTCGCGGACGAGACAGCGCCACGGGCGGCGATGGCGCGAGTGCTCCGCAAACACACCCACGAGCCAGGGCTGCTCCGCGATTTCTTCGCTGACGACGACCTGTCAGACGTCTACGTGACCGCGCCAGCCCCACGGAATCCCGTCCGCGTCACGGTTGGCGGAGAGACGATGGACACCAACGTGACCATCACCCCCGATGGCGTCGCGGCACTGGCATCGCGGTTTCGCCGCGAGAGTGGCCGGGGATTCTCCCGTGCCGCACCGACGCTCGATACAGCCACAGACGTTGCGGACCGCCGAGTCAGGGTCGCTGGCGTCACGAAACCAGTGAGCGAGGGGCACGCCTTCGCGTTTCGCGCCCACAGCGAAGCGGTCTGGACGCTCCCGGGCCTCGTCGGCAACGGCACGCTGTCGGCTCGGGCCGCGGGCCTGCTGTCACTCGCCGTCGAACGCGGCGCGGCAACACTCCTCGCCGGACCGCGTGCCAGCGGCAAGACGACCCTCCTCGGCGCACTGCTCTGGGAGGTTCCGCCGTCGGTCAGAACCATCGTCATCGAGGACGCGCCCGAACTCCCGGTGAAAGCCCTCCAGTCGGCCCGACGGGACGTCCAGGCGCTAAGAGGGGACGTCGACAGTGTCGTCTCGCCGGCCGAGGCAGTCCGTGCGGCACTCCGACTCGGTGACGGGGCGCTCGTGGTGGGCGAAGTCAGGGGCGAGGAGGCCGGCGCTCTCTACGAGGCGATGCGGGTCGGGGCGAACAGTGAGGCCGTCCTCGGGACGATCCACGGTGACGGCGCGGCTGCGGTCCTCGAGCGGGTCGTCTCCGACCTCGGGGTGCCGGCATCGGCGTTCGCCGCCACGGACCTCCTCGTCACGCTCGAGACGACAGCGGCCGACCGGACCCCCAGACGCCGGGTCCGCACGATCGAGGAGGTGGGTCCGGCCGATCCCGTCACCTTCGCCCCCCTGTTCGAGCAGTGCGGAGACGGGCTCGAGGCAACCGGCCGAATCCAGCGCGGGAACAGCCGGCTCGTCGCCCGGTTGACCGACCCGGCACATACCTACGCAGACACGCTGACAGCGCTGTCCGACCGTACTGCCCACCTGGACCGACTGGTCGCGACCGAATCCCCAGAACCCGTTGCCGTGGCCCGAAATCCCGGCGCGTCACCGTGAGAGACGCGACTCGGGCGCTCGCCCGCCTGTACCCCTGGGAGGCAAGCGCCAGCCGCGAGCTCCAGCGAGCCGTGGCTTTTCTCGACTGGGAGATCCGGCCGGCGACTGTCGTCAGCGCTGGCTACGGGCTGGGAATCGTCGTCCTGCTCGTCGTGCTGGTCGTCACCGTCCTGGTCCCGCCACCGTGGCGCATGGCAACAGCGACCGGCGGACTCGCGGTCGTCCTCGTGACCATCCACGTCGTCCACGTCGGGCCTCGCCTCTTGGCGACGGCTCGTCGGACGGCTGCCCTGGGGACCGCCCCCGAACTGGTCGTCCTGGCTGTCCTCCGGATGCGGCTCGCCCCATCGCCAGAGCGGGCGGCAACCTTCGCTGCCGAGACCGCAAGCGGTCGGCTGTCGCGGAGCCTCGAGGGGCACGTCCGGCGCGCTCGCGGAACCGGGCGGACCGGCCTCGAGCGGTTCGGCGATGAGTGGCACGAGTGGTTCCCCACGCTGGGGCGCGCGCTCGCCCTCGTCGGCGCCGCTGGGAGCGTCCCAGACCACGATCGGGCACGGACGCTCGATCAGGCGGTGTCGGTGGTCCTAGACGGGACGCGCGAGCAAATGCGGGCGTACGCTGCCAGCATTCGCGGTCCGACGACCGCGCTGTATGCCTTCGGCGTGCTCCTGCCGACAGCGCTCGTCGGGCTCCTTCCGGCTGCGCGGGCCGCAGGCCTCGCGGTGACGGCGCCGGTCATTGCCCTCGTCTACGACGTCGGCCTCCCGGCGGTGCTTGTCGGGACCAGTGCCTGGCTGCTCGCCAGACGGCCGGTGGCGTTCCCGCCGCCTGCGCTCGATGCCGGACACCCTGCCGTCCCGGACCGGCGCCGGGCGGCCACTGTCGGCGCCGTGGTCGTCGGCCTGGGAGCAGCCGTCGTGACCGCACGCGTCCTGCCGCTGTGGGCCCCACCGATCGCGCTCTGTGGTGCCGGTGGCGGCACGGGACTCGTCATCTATTACCGGCCCTACGTTCGGCAGCTGCGACGAATCGCCGCTGTCGAGGCGGGACTCACCGACGCGCTCTCGCTGATCGGGCGTCGCGTCTCGAACGGCCAACCGGTCGAACGAGCGATCGAGACGGCTGCGGGTGATGTCAGTGGGGAGATCGGCGACGTGCTCGCCCGGGGCGCCAGACAGGGTCGCCAGCTCGACGTGGGCGTCGACACCGCCTTTCGGGGGACCCACGGCGTCCTCGAGGCCGTTCCGAGTCCACGGGTCCGCGGCAGCGTCGCCCTCCTGGACGTCGCTGCCCGCGAAGGGGCCCCCGCCGGCCGGGCGATCCTCTCGGTGGCCGGACACGTGGACGAACTCCGGCAGGTCGAACGTGATGCGCGAGCCGACATTCAGTCGGTGCTCGAAACACTCCGGTCGACTGCCGCACTCTTCGGGCCGCTCGTGGGCGGCGCGACCGTCGCGCTCGCGCGCCACATGGCGGGATCGGGTGGGACGCTGCTGGGTGCCACCGAACCGACCCCATGGCTCGGCCTCCTCGTCGGCTGGTACGTACTCGTCCTGGCGGTCGTCCTGACGGCCCTCTCGGTTGGACTCGAGCGCGGGCTCGACCGGCGACTGCTCGGCTACCGGATCGGCGTCGCCCTGCTCCTCGCGACCGGTTCGTTTCTCGGGGGGTACACGCTGACGGCCGCTGTTGCCTGAGGTTTAAGCCCGATTCCGGGACCAGCCTCCCGCATGTTCGACGCGCCCATGGACGGTTTCGTCGTCTGGGCGAGCCTGTCGGTTGTCAGCCTTGCCGTCGCCGGCGTCGCCCTCTCGCTGGCCGGTCCGGCACCCCCGGATGCAGCGGCGGTCGCCGACGCGATCGACGAAATCGCCTCGAGTCAACACCAAGTTGCCGACACCGTCCGGATCCGAGCCCGGATGATCCGGATTGCGACGTCCCAGATCTCGCTTCGCGGTCCCGGTGGGACCACCCACGCGAGTCTGGTCGCCGGAGCAGTGACGCCTGTCGAGGACGGCACGCTCCGGCTGGTGCTCGACGGGGCTACGCCAGAGAGGGTGTTCGAGAGTCGCGAGTCGTTCACCCGGGCGCTCACGAGGGCGCGCGGCCAGTGGGGAGACTGGCAACCAGCACCGGACCGGCTGCGGATTCGCCGCGTCAGCTGGCGGGGGATCGATGCTACCCTCGTCGGCTAGGGGCTACGTCGAGCCGCTGGCCGCCATCGCGGCCGTGTTCGCCGTCGTGATCGGGCTAACGATCTACGCCGGGACTGTCGACGACGTCCGCCAACCCGGTGAGCGGTCCGTCGCGAAGACAGTACTCGACGAGCTCCGGCAGGACGCAATGGTCGACGGGGTGCTGGAACCCGACCGGCTCAGAACCGTCGAGCCGCCGACTGGGTGGACCGTCAACGTGACGCTGGCGAGTCCGACCGGCCGCTGGTCGCGCGGCCCTCGCCCGCCAAACGCAGCCGATCGGGCCCGCCGCACTGTCGCCGTCCGACTCGGACCGGACGAGATCGGCCCGGCCCGGCTCACCGTACGCGCCTGGCGATGAGGGGCGTCAGCACTGTCGTCGACGTCACGATCTTCCTGTTGCTCGTCTCGGTGGCAATCGTGGCGCTGACGGTCCCCCACCAACCGGGGCCCGACGGTCGTGCCGACGAGACCGCGAACGCCCTCGCGCGAGCGACCGCGAACGTGACGTTCCAGCTGTCGCCGGCCGGCGACAGTCCCGCCGGACCGACCAGGCGAGTCGCTGGAACCCACGCGGGCCTCCTCGCGCGGGCGGCCCTCGCGAACCTCCACGTGGACGGTCACGGAGTGGCGCCCGAGAGCGGCGCCTTTGTTGCCGCGGTCCGGAACGACACGACGCGCTCGATCGCCTGGGCCACCGAGCGGACCGCGGTGACCGCGGTCTGGCAGCCGTACCAAGGAGCCCCAGTGCGGGGTCGCCTCCACGTGGGCGCCCGGCCACCAGCGGGGGTCGACGTGACGACGGCAACGCTCCACGTGACCACGCCTGTCGACGCCTGCCGGCGCGTGAATCGGACCACGTCGGCCGAGGGCTACGACGCAGTGGGTCGCGCCGTCGCGGCGTGCCTGCTCGACACCACCCTGCCCACCTCCGAGGTCGCGACGCCGGGCCCGTCGAGTGCCGCGGGGGTGGCGAGCCAGGGGCGACTCGCCGCTTACGAGGCGGCACTGGACATCCGGTCAACCAACGAGAGCATCGAGGGTCGCCGGGCACGGATCGTCTCGACACTCGCCCACCGGCTCGCTACGGACATGCGGGACCGTTTCGACACGCCAGCTGCGGCAGCGGCCGCCGTCAGGACCGGAACGAGCCGGGTCGTGGTCAGGGAGTGGGATTCGTGAACCGACGGGGCCGAATTCCGTTCGCCCTGATCGGCGTTCTCCTGCTTGTTGGCAGTGGGACGCTGGCGGTGTCGATGCACGATCCACTCGTGACCGATCCCGCGGCCGACACCGGTCTCGAACGGCTCACGGCCGAGACTCACACCGCACTCCGCACCGCGGTGCACGAGGCAGCGCACGATGCGGCTCGCAATCCGGTCGTAGCAAGGGCGAACACGACGGCCGGTCAAGCCCTTGCCGAAGATCGCCAGTTCGCGGACGCACTCCGGCTCCGGATCTACCTCGCAGCCCGGGACCACCTGGCCCGCCTCGCGACCAGTCGGCACGGGGTCGCCCTCAGGGCCTCGCTTCCATCAGTGCCCGACCTGGGAGGCGTCCGACCAGCCATCGAACGGGTCCACGTCGAGCCCGTGGCCGAGCCCCGCCGGTCCATCGAAGTCAGAATCGACGACATCCGGCTCCGTGCCCGGCAGAATGGACGCGTCGTTGGCGAAACGCAACTGGATCCGGAGCTCGTCGTCGAAACGCCGATCCTCGCCCTCCACGACCGTGTCACCGCGTTCGAGCACCGGTTGAATGCACCCGTTGGCGCGCCCGGGGTGGCGACCCGGCTGACAGCCGCGCTGTATCCGCTGGCGTGGGCGCGGGGATACGCACAATTTCGGGGCGCCCCGATCGAGAATGTCATCGCCAATCGCCACGTGGCCCTCCTGACAAATCGCGCCCTCCTGGCCACCCAGCGTCGGCATTTCGGCGTCAGCGATCCGGTGGGACGGGCGGTCTATCGGCGCACACTCCGCGAGACGGGCGTGACCGAACTCGTCCGCGCGAGCGACTCCAACACTGTCGCACTGCTCGACCAACTCGCCAGGGAGAGGGGAATCAGAGAGACGAGCCGGGACACCCTTGCTCGGCTCGAATCGACCGGGGACGCACCGCGACCTGCCGACATCGTGACCGTCGGCGTCAACCGGACGGCCGATCTCGCGTACGCTCGCTCCCTTGCGGTGCTCAACGAGACACTCGCCGCGACGTACCGACCGGCCGGGCGTGTCCGCGCAGCCGTCCGCACGCTGGACCGCGAACGTCTCGCGTCCCACGACCCACCACCGGCAGCCGGTGGCGTCCTCGAGACATACACGTCATACGACACGACGGTCCATCCCAGGTCGGGGTCGCCACTGCCGGTTCGCGACGGCTGGCACGCGCTGGGAAACGAGAGCCGGCGAGTGGTCGTCATCAAGCGAACGGTCAAGGTGAGGTCGATGCCCGGGAACAGTACGGCCTCGACCGTCGGGACTGTCAGATTCGAACGAGCGGTCGACCTCCTCGTCGAAGGGAACCACAGCGTCGGTCCCGCCCCGAAGCGAGCGATCCCGTCAGTCCACCACCCCGGCGGTCCACTCGACGGCCCGAACCTCGCAGACGCGCCGGATCGGATTCGGGAGCGCGTCGTGGAAGCGCGAGGCGGACCGGACGCCCTCGCGGCGCGGGCCGCGATCGGTCGCCTGGATTCGTCGCCTCGGCGCGTCGATGCGGACCGACCCGACGGCCTCGCCGCCTGGACACACCCCGACCTGTCCGCGCTCCACGACCACGTGCGACAGGTGTCGGTCGACGTCCCCCGAGGCGATATCGCAACGTTCGGCGCGAACGTTCCGGCGCGGCTCGCCGACAGCATCCGGGAGCGTCGGGCGGACCTGATCGACGCTCCCGACAGCTACGGAAGCGTCGCCGAGCGAGCACGCACTGGTGTCCGAACGGCCTACGTCGACCGGGTCGTGGCGATGCTCGACGCGCGTGCGGCCCAGTACCGTGCCGGAAAGCGACGGCTCGCGGACGACCTCCCGTCGGACGCGGCCGATGCAGCCAGCCTCATGCGAGACGGGTACGTCGCCCGGAAACACGTCGGGTCAGCCACCGCCGACTCGCCACTCCCGTTGGCCGTCGACGCGTCGCCATCCTACCTGACGCGTCGGGCCGTCGGCCACGGCACGGTCCGGGCGATTCCCGACGGACAAACTGAATACCCCCTCGTCGTTCGCAACGTAAACGCCTTCGGCCTCCCCACGGCCGGGGTCGTCGACGCCCTCTTCGGGCTTCTCGACGGCCCGGCAACGACGAGTCTCCGATCGGCAGGACAAGTCCTGACAGCAGCGAGGGCCGCAGACTTCGATCGGGGTGCGCCGGCCCGGGCCGTGTCCGCCCTCCAGAACGAGGTACGTGGCCCGGCATCCCGGATCGAGTCGAGCCTCCGCTACGTCCTCTGGCGCCACCAGCTCGGATCCGCCTCGGCACGTGAACGTGTCGTCGACGCGGCACTCGCTCGGTGGAACGGCCTCGGAGCGCAGGCTGCGGCACTCGAAAACGGCTCGGCCGCCGATGCAGTCTTCGCGCAGGTGCTCAACCGGTGGCCCGACGCGTTCGAGACGGCCACCGCTCGCAAGCGACTGGCGATGCAACTCGACTTTGCCGTGGACCTGGCCACAGACGCCGAACTATTCCAGCCTCGCGTGGCGACAGTCAATCAGACAGCGACCCTCCTCCGTGGTCGTCTCGGGGCAATCGACCAACCGGACCATCTGGACGGCACGCAAGGGACAGCCGATGGAGTCGAGCGACTCGCCGCCCGGCGGTCCGCCGCAATCGCCGCCAGGCTCCCGAAAGGCGTCCCGGTCGTCCCCGCCCCCGGGATGTGGTACGCAACCGTGAACGCCTGGTACGTCCACGTCCGGGGTTCCTACGCGCGTTTTGCGGTCCGTGCACCGGTCGGCGCCCCGGACCGCATGCCACCGGATCTCACATACGTCCGCGAGGCCGCACCCGTCCGACTCGACGTCGATGGCGACAGAGACACCGAGACAATCGGAACAAACCGCCGCCTCGAATTCGACAGCCGGACGGTCGTGGGCATCGCTGTCCCTCCGCAACCGCAGGGCGTCGGGGACGTGACGGAGCGCAACGAGCAATCCCGTGGCTGGCCGACACCGGGAGCGACGAAGTGACACACACTTGTAGGCCAGCGACGTACCCACTGCCATGCTCAGGGGCGATATCGACGCCGAGGCGGCCGCCACGCCAGACGAGTTACTGGCACGCTACCAGGCAACCCTCGTCGAGACGATCGAGGCGGACGGCGTCGAATCGGTCGCCGAGCAGTCAGGCGTCGCGACCGAGACCGTCGAAGCGGTCGCCGCCGGCCAGTCACCCGACCTCACGCTCGAGGAGGCGGCGGCGATTCTCGCCACCGACGACGGTCGCCCGGACCCCGACACGATCGCCGCCGACGCTCGCGATCTCCTCCTGCTGGGCATGACGACAGCAGTGCTCGACGTCGATACACTCGCCGCCGAGCTCGATAGCAGCCTGGACTCCAGGGAGCTCCAACAGAAGATCGAGGGTCGGTATCCGATGCGTCTCGCCGAGTTCGCCGCGGTGTACCACTACCTGGCCACGACGACATCGTAGCCTGGCGGCGCCCAATCGGACGAAGACAATCGACGGTCCCGTCGAGAACCAGCCGGCTCCCGGCCTGCGGGCCCACGCGCTTGCCGATCGAGGCCCGATGGGGAACCTTCATTTGCAGCGATACCGACGTACCCTGCGTATGGGAGTCGCGGTCGGTCAGCCGAGCCAAGTTGAGTCGGTCGTCGAGACCGCCCGCGACGCAGTCGGCAGCGAGCCCCTGCTTGTGGCGGCGGTCGGACTGGCCGTCCTGCTGGCGCTCGTGGTGCTCGCCCTGGTCATCCGTCGTCTCAGGCGGACACGTGGCGAATCGTTCCGTCGCGCCATCGCAGCCAGGGACAGCCTGTCGGTGCTGATGCATTCGAACCCGGACCCGGACGCCATGGCGTGTGCCCTGGCCGTCAGGGAAATCGCCGAGTCGGTCGGCACCGAGACGACACTCCTCTATCCCGGCGAGATCCGGCACCAGGAAAATCGGGCGTTCATCACGGTTCTCGACCTGGATTTCCAGCATTTCGATCATGCCGACGAGCTGCCGACAGACGACATCGTGCTTGTCGATCACAACACCGCCCGCGGGTTCGACGGTGACAAATCGCTCGAACCTGTCGCTGTGGTCGATCACCACCCTGGCGGTGGCGTGGGGAGCACATTCACCGACGTTCGCACAGACGTCGGGGCGTGTGCCAGCATCTTCGCCGAGTACTGCCAACAACTCGACTGGGAACCCGGCTCACCAGAGGGTGTGACCGAGGAATCGAACGGAATCGATGGCGTGTTGTCGACAACGGTCGCAACCGGGCTGGTCTACGGTATCCAGTCCGATACGTCGAACCTCACGAAAGGGTGCTCACAGACCGACTTCGCCGCTGTCTCGTATCTCTACTCGGGCGTCGACCAGGATCAACTCGACCGTATTGCAAACCCAGAGGTCGATGCCGAGGTCCTCGACGTCAAGGCCCGGGCGATCGACGTCCGGGACGTCCGCAACGCCTTTGCCGTAAGTGACGTCGGCACCGTCTCGAACGTCGACGCGATTCCACAAGCGGCAGACGAGCTGCTCCGGCTCGAGGGGGTCACGGCCGTCGTCGTCCTCGGCGACCGGGATGGTGAACTCCACGTGTCGGGCCGGTCGAGGGACGACCGCGTCCACATTGGCAACACGCTCCGGGACATCGTCTCGGACATTCCACGGTCCGGGGCCGGTGGCCACGCTCGGATGGGCGGCGGGCAGATTTCACTCGCTCACCTGGAAGGGATCGGTCCGGCGGGCGGCTTCACCCGCGAGGAGTTCGTCGACCACCTGTTTGACGCCATGGCCGGCGAGGTCTAAGCGACGACACCGATCCTGGCGATTTAAGCCTCTCCTCCGATTACGCCGTGTCAACATGAGCGAGGAACCTCTCACGGAGCGGATCACCGTCGAGTTAGGCGACACCGATCTCGGGCGGTTCATCCACTACGGGTCCGTCGTGGATTATTTCGACGTCGGGTTGCGGAACGTCCTCGAGGCGATCGATACGACGTTCCGCGATCTCTTCGACCGTCGAATCGGGCTGCCCATCGTTCACGCCTCCTGTGACTACCGCAGCCCGATGCAGTACGGGGACGAGGTTGTCGTGGAGACCACCATCGACGACCTCTCGGACCAGTCCATGACACTGGATATCGTCTTCCGGCACGAGAATGGCGAGGTCGCCGCGGACGGGACACTCACGGTCTCGTTTTTCGACATCGACGAGGGACGGGGAACGTCGATCCCCGACGACGTCCGGTCGGCACTCGAATCAGTCAGAGGATAGCCACGCCACGTGACGACGGCGCGCCGTCGTCACCACGGCGCTACCGGACTTCTTGCCACTCGCGGCCGCAGCCCGGGCAGGCTCTCACCTTTCCGACCTCGTCGGGATCGTTCTCCGTGGCCAGTTGTTCCCCGCAGGCGGCACAGGTCAACCGTTCGTAGGTGTCCTTCTCGACCTCCCCCCGACGCAGGCCCTTTCGGACGGAATCCATATCGTTGTCCTATGGAACCAACTTACAAAAAGGTCGCGCCGGCCGAGAACGCCGGGGTTTTTCGCCCTCCCGGCCGAATCGCGTGCAGATGGAGTACGTGCAGGAGCGCATCGCCACACTTCACGACTTCGGCGACGCCACCCCCTCGGCCCCGACTGCGGACGCCACAGTCGTCGTACCGATGACGGAGCGCGAGCACGCCAGCCTGGCTGCCGAGCGTGTCCTTGAGCGGTTGGAGCAGCTCACGCTCGAACGCGTGCTCGTCGCTCTTCGGGCGGACGCCTCCATCGTCCCGGAATTCCACGAGTGGCTCACCAGCTATGACCTCCCGTTGGAGGTCCTGTGGTGTACCGCCCCGCCGGTACTCGACCACTTGGCTGCCGCGGGACTCGACGGTCCCGCCGGCAAGGGCCGAGACGTCTGGCTCGCTCTCGGGGTCGCTGCAGAGTCCGAGTACGTCGTCGTCCACGATGCCGACGCCCGGCGGTACGAATCCGCGCACGTCTCGCGCCTGCTGTTTCCCCTCGCCCGGGGCAAGGCCTTCAGCAAGGGCTACTACGCGCGCATCGAGAACGACCGCCTCTACGGCCGGCTCTTTCGCCTGTTCTGCCGGCCGTTGCTCCGGGCACTCCGGGACCAGTTCGACGACGTCGTCCTCGAATACCTCGCGTCGTTTCGGTATGCCCTGGCCGGCGAATTCGCCATGACAGCACCACTGGCGCGGCAGGTCCGCGCACCGCCGGGGTGGGGATTCGAGGTCGGCAGCCTCGGCGAGGTGTTTGCCTCGACCGGGTTTGAGGGCACCGCCCAGGTCGATCTCGGGATCCACGAACACGAGCACCGTTCTGTCGGTGGCCCGCAGGGCCTCGGGGATATGTGTACAGAGGTCGCCAGGGCACTTTTTCGCGTCCTCGAGGACCGTGGACTGTCCCCTGACTACGAGGCACTCGAATCGGCCTATCGAACGACCGCTGACAGGGTGATCGACGCCTACGCGACGGACGCGGCCTTCAACGGCCTCACGTACGACCACGCTGCGGAGCGCGAGCAGGTGGCGACATATGCGGCGTCGATCGGCCCGCCTGGACCCGATCGACGGCTTCCCGCGTGGGCGGACGCGCCGATGGTGGCCGAGGACGTCCGGTCGCTGTCGGCCGACGCGCTGGCCGCCACGACCGAACGCTAAAGACGCCCGGGCCCCGGCGAGGTACATGGACGTCGGGGCTGACGAACTCGCCGGCGTTGTGGACCTGTTTGGCGCGCTGACGAGAGGCGAACTCGAGCGGGCGCTCGCGGAGCTGGCATTCAAGCGTGAGGGCGAGTTCGACCCGGACGAGTTTGGAGACACGATCGACGCGGCACTGGACTCGTACCACCTCGTTACCGTCGACGACGAGGCCGTGTCGAGCGTGGACGGAAGCGATAGCGAGTGGGTGGTTGTCGGGCCTGTCGCCTACCCCGAACTGCCGGACGACGCGGCCGACCTGCCCCATATCATGGACGCCTCCGAGCGCGAGGTCGATCGCCCGGCTGCCGGTCGGGCTGCCGAACGCCGATTCCGTGCCGACGCCGCAGCTGCCGTGGAGGCGAAGGACGACGTGCGGATCGCCGAGCTCCTCGACGTGAGCTACGAACTCGAGGCGTGGGCACCCGTGGACCTCGATGCCGCCCGCAGTCGGTTGGATACGGCGAGCCAATAAAGAGCAGTCGGGAAGACGAACGAATTCGTGCGATGTGGGTTAAGCCCGGGTGTATACGCGCAGCCGTCGGGCGTCGGACGTGAGCGCCAGCCGCCGATTCCTGGACCTCGTTCGCGGGCTCCCGTTCGTCACTGGGCGGAGAGCGCGGACCGCACCGAGCCAGACAGGTTGCAACCTCTTAAGAATCTCCGTACCGTCCGGCCGCGTATGGATCTCGAGGGGATCCGGCAGCACGAGCCGACGGCCGTCACCGGCGAAGACCGTGAGGCCGCCGTCCTCGTCCCCCTGATAGAGCGGGAGGCCGGACCCCACCTGTTGTTCACAAAGCGCGCTGACCACCTCGCGGATCACCCCGGCCAGATGAGTTTTCCGGGTGGCGGCTACGAGCCCGGCGACGGAACCCTCGAGGACACGGCCCTCCGCGAGGCCGACGAGGAAATCGGCCTGCCACCGTCGGATGTGCAGTTCGTCGGCCGGCTCGACGACATCCGGACGGTGACGAGATACGCGGTCAGTCCCTTCGTCGGAATGATCCCCGACGCCGACTACGCACCACACGACGGCGAAGTCGCCGAGATCGTCGTCCTCTCGATCGCGGATCTGATCGACCTCGACAATTACGAGAGCGAGCGCCGCGATCACCCCTACTACGGTGACATCCGCCTGCATTTTTTCCACGTCGATGGCTACACCGTCTGGGGCGCGACGGCCAGAATCCTCGTCCAGTTCCTCGATATTGCGACCGACTGGGAGATGCCACCGACGGTCGACCGGGAGGTGGACCGCGACGCCGACTACCCCACCTGAGGGTGACCGACACTGTTTTCCCGACCGCTCGCGGTTCCGCAACCGACGATGGACCAGGGCTCGGCGACGACATTCGAGGACGGCGGCATCGACGCGATCGCCCTCAAGCCGACCGAACACCAGCTTCACCGGGCGAATCAGGCTTCCGTTGACATCCTCACCATCGACTTCGAAGGCGTCGACAACGTCCCGCCCGTCGACACGTTGCTGGACTTGTCGGCCACCCACGACGTCCGGGTCACGGTTCCGGTGCGGGCCGATGGGTTCGACCCACTCGGTGAGGACAGTCTTCTCGCGGCCGTCCCAGACGACGTCGACACGACCCTGGTTGCCGGAAACCCGGCGTACCTCGCCCCATACGAGCGCCGGCGGGCCATCGCGCCGCGGCTCCTGGCCGCAGTCGAACGGGTCGACGGTCCCTGGATCGGGACGGAAGGAATCGAGCGGCTCGCCCTCGCTATCGGGGGGACACAGTACGAACTCCTGTCGCCGGGGACCGAGCGGACGATCGGAATGCTCCGCGAGGCCGGCGTGACGGCCCCGTTCGCCGTCTACGCGCCGACGGTCCTGACGACCGACGAGGCCGCAATCCTCGATGCGGTCGGTGAGTACGTCGCCAGGCGGGAACCCATCCGCGAGCAGCTACAGGCGGAGGCACCGACTGACAACACCGCGACGGGTCACACCCGGGAGGTGCTTCTCGAAGCCGCTCGGGAATACGCGCTCGTCGGCGATCCCACGGCCATCGAGGACCGCATCGATCGACTGCGTGACACTGGGGTGGAGACCATCGTCAGTTACCCCGCCGACGGCCTCGACGCACTCCTCGAGTGAGTGTCGTCGCTTCCGGTCACCCGTCTGTGGGCTCGGTCGTGATCTTCGGCAGTCGAACCGCGACCGTCCCGTTAGGGCGGAGCGTTGCGGTCGCCGCGTCAGCGTCGACAGTCGCCTCTGCCGGGAGCCGTTTGGATCCCTCGAGTGTGCGTCCCCGGCCGGGAAACAGCAGCGTCTCCTCCACCTCGGACTCCCGACCACGATCGAGACGGACGGAGACGGTGCCACGCTCGAATCGTACCGCAATATCCCCCGACGTGGCCCCGGGTGCGTCGAAGACCACGAGGTAGGCGTCCGTGGACTCGAGCAGATCGGCAGGGAGGGGCCGGCGTTCCTGGGCGCGGCCGAAGAGCCGACCGAGCGTCCCCAGCGCCGCGTCTGTGACTGGCTGGCTGAGGTCGCGTATCACACCACGATTTCCTCCAGGTCGGCCGTCTCCCCGCAGTAGGGGCACGACAGGTCACCGACTTCGTGGTCGTCGGGAACGTCGTACGTGTAGTGGACCTGAAACATGTCGAGTTCGCACTCCTCGTTGGTGCACTGCACCTCACGGGTTGGTGGCATGCGTGGCCGTAGGCGGGGACGGGTAATCAATGCGGTGGCGTTGAACACCGTTTTGCCGTTCGAGCCGATACCTCCGGTCGATGACTGACCCCGGCGATCTCGACGTGACGCTCGTCGACGGCTACGTCGACGAGCCGGCACATTTCGGGGTTCCACCATACATATCCACCTATCCCCGGTACGTCGCCGGCGCGCTCGTCGACGCTGGCATCCCGCAATCGGCGATCACCTACCACACCATCGATGCCCTGCGGACCGACCGTGACCGGTGGCGAGACGTCGACGACGCCGATCTACTGATCTACGTCGGCGGGATGACGGTCCCCGGCAAGTACGTGGGGGGCACCCCGGCGGAGCCCGACGAGGTCCGGGAACTCGCCTGGACGGCCAAGGGGACGACACTCATGGGCGGGCCCGTTCGGTTCGGCGTCGGCGACGAGAACGCCGGGGGCATCGAAACCAGCCGCGAAAATCTCGATTTCGACTTCGTCGCCAAGGGCGACGTCGAAGCCGCCGCGTACGATCTGGTCCACGGCGGTCTCGAGGGGTTCGGCGACCGGATGCGGGACAACGGCGAGATAGCCCGCTGGGCCCGCAAGGGAGCGTTCGTGATCGAAGACCACCCCAATCACCCCCACTATCTGATCTGCGAGATGGAGACCTCGCGGGGCTGTCCATACCGATGCTCGTTCTGCACGGAGCCGCTCTACGGGGCGGACCCGAGCTTCCGCAGTCCAGAAGCCGTCGTCGAAGAGGTCCAGGCGCTCGCCGACCGGGGCGCCCGTCACTTCCGACTCGGCCGCCAGGCCGACATCCTCGCCTACGGTGGGGACGGCGAGCAGCCAAACCCCGAGGCCCTCCGGTCGCTCTACGGCGGGATCAGGGCCGCCGTTCCCGACCTCGAAACCCTCCACTTGGACAACATGAACCCGGTGACGATCGTCCGGTGGCCCGAGAAAGCCCGAGCGGGGATTCGGGTCATCGCCGAGCACAACACCGCGGGCGACACCGCTGCCTTCGGGCTCGAATCCGCAGATCCCGTGGTCCAGGAGGCGAACAACCTGAACGTGACGGCCGACGAGTGCTTCCGGGCCGTCGAGATCGTCAACGAGGAAGCCGGCTGGCGGCCCGAAACCGAAGATGACAACGCACCGACTCGGCTGCCGAAACTCCTTCCTGGCATCAATCTCGTCCACGGACTCAAAGGAGAACGACCGGAGACCTACGAACACAACCGGCGGTTCCTCGAGCGCGTCCTCGATGCCGGACTCATGATCCGCCGCGTGAATATCAGGCAGGTGATGGCCTTCGCCGGGACAGACATGGCCGAGACGGGCGCCGAGATTGCCCGCGACCACAAGAAGCAGTTCAAACACTACAAACGCCAGATTCGCGAAGCGATCGACCAGCCGATGCTCGAGCGTGTCGCCCCGCCCGGGACGGTCCTCCGCGACGTCCACCTCGAGTACCACCAGGACGGCAAGACATTCGGCCGGCAGCTCGGGACCTATCCGTTGCTCGTGGCCGTTCCAGGCGAGCGCACGCTCGGCCGGGCGATCGACGTCGCTGTCACCGACTACGGCTTCCGGTCGGTGTCAGGCGTGCCCTGGCCGCTCGATCTCAACGCGGCGTCGATGGCTGAGTTGTCGGCCATTCCGGGTATCGGGCAGGGTCGGGCTGGGGATCTCGTCGTCGAACGGCCCCACGACCGGGTCCCAGACGTGGGATCGCTCCGCCGGTTCGCCGACGTGGACGCATCCACCCACCGGGCCGAAGCCCGACCCGACTGACCACCACCACGGTCACAACCCGAGCGACGCACGGGGGCGTACCGTGCTCGGGTCCCGTCGATCGGCCGTCCTGACCCCCACGACAGGGATTTCCAGAAGGTTCTTGCCCCGAGATGGCTGACATGGGGCAGATGGACGGATCGGTCGCGGTCAGTGTCGTCCTGCCGGCCTACAACGAGGAGGACACGCTGGCCGAGACCGTTCGGACCACGCTCGCGACGCTCGACGGCTTCCTCCCCGCCGGCAGCTACGAGGTGATCGTCGCCGAAGACGGCTGTACCGACCGGACACCGGAAATCGCGTCGGCGCTCGCCGCCGAACACGATGCCGTCCGACACGTGCACTCGCCGGACCGACTCGGTCGCGGCGCGGCACTGGAGGAGGCCTTCCAGCAGTCGACTGGCGAGACGCTCGTCTACTTCGATACCGACCTCGCGACCGACATGACCCACCTCGAGGAACTGGTCGGACGCGTCCGATCCGGGGACTACGATGTCGCGACGGGCTCGCGGTGGCTGCCCGACAGCGATGCCGACCGGCCGGCCAAGCGAGGCGTCCCGAGCCTGGGATACAATACGATCGTCAGGCTGGTCCTCGGGTCCTCACTGCGCGACCACCAGTGTGGGTTCAAGGCCTTCGACCGAGCGGTCCTGTTCGACCTGCTCGAAGACGTCCAGGACGACCACTGGTTCTGGGACACCGAGGTGCTCGTCCAGGCCCAACGCCGTGGCTACCGGGTCGCAGAGTTTCCCGTGACGTGGACCCCACAGGGCGATTCGAAGGTCGACATTGTCCGGGACGTCCTCGGGATGGGCAGCCAGGTCCTCCGGACCTGGTGGCAGATCGCCGTCCGTCCGCGAATCACCCGTCGGACCAGTCTCGTCGCAGGGAGCCTGCTCGTCGTGGCCGCCCTCGTCCTGATGACGTTCTACCTGGACCCGTGGACGGTCGTGGACCGGATGGCGGGTGCCGATCCGCGACTCGTGCTCCTCGCGAGCGGGGTGTACGTCATCTCGTGGCCGCTCCGGGGCCTGCGGTACCGTGACATCCTCGCGCGCATCGGGTATCGTGAACGGTGGCCGTTTCTCACCGGCGCAATCTTCATCAGCCAGACCGGCAACCTCGTCTTTCCCGCTCGGGCGGGCGACGCCGTGCGGGCGTACGTCGTGAAGGCCCGACGCAACATTCCCTACACCTCGGGGTTTGCCTCCCTGGCCGTCGAGCGGGTCTTTGACCTCCTGACGATCACGTTCCTCGCGGGAGCGGTTCTCATCGGACTGGCTGCGACGGGGTCGACCGCGAGTCTCGCGCAAGCGCTCGCCGATGCCGGCGTCGCCGGCGGCACTGCCCGTAGCGGCCGGACGGCAGTTATCGTCGCGGGGGCCGTCGGTGCGGCGGCCGTCCTCGCCGTCCTCGCGATCGTGGTGACGGCCCGCTCCGAGCGGCACTTCGCCCGTGCGGCCGTCGGTCGACTCAGTTCGGACAGCTACGCTGACTACGTCGCCAGCGTCATCGAGGGGTTTGCCGGCGACGTCCAAACGGTGGCCCGCGATCGGGACGCCTTCGTCATGATCGGCGCGTCGAGCCTGGTGATCTGGAGTCTCGACGTCCTCACGGCCATCGTCGTGCTCGCGGCCTTCCAGGTCCAGGTCCCGCTGGCGACACTCATTACCGTGGGCTTTTTCGCCGTGAGCGTCGGTAACCTCGCAAAAGTCCTGCCGCTCTCACCGGGCGGAATCGGCCTCTACGAGGGCGCGTTCACCCTCCTCGTCGTCGCGCTGACCCCGGTCGGGGCGGCGACGGCGCTGGCGGCGGCCATCGTCGACCACGCCGTCAAAAACGCTGTGACCGTCGTCGGCGGCCTCGCCGCGATGGCGTGGCTGAACGTGTCCTTGACAGAAGCTGTCGACGCAAGCCGCGACGTCGAGGCGACGCCGGACGACTGACACTCGCCAGCCACGCGTCGTGTGAGCGTCAGACACACTTGAACGGACTGACAGACGGCACGAATTTCGGACGCTCGAATCCTCACACCGAAATCGCGGCAGGGACACCAAAATACTTAAAATAGTTTCGGACTAACGTTCGATCACCACAGGCCGGCCCGGGCCGTTCACGTTTCCTCCCCGGGGCGGAGACCCATACGATGACCGATACGAACACCAAGACGAAGACGAAACCGGCGGACGAGCAGACGGACGAACGCACGAGCCTGACGTGTCCGGAGTGCAGCGGGACGCTCGTCGTCGACGACGAACACGGCGAGACCGTCTGCCAGGAGTGTGGCCTGGTCGTCGAGGAAGACTCAGTCGACCGCGGCCCTGAGTGGCGCGCCTTCGACGCGGCCGAAAAAGACCAGAAATCCCGCGTCGGCGCACCGACGACGAACATGATGCACGACAAGGGACTGTCCACCAACATCGACTGGCGCGACAAGGACGCCTACGGGAACGCCCTGAGCACCAAACAGCGCCAGAAGATGCAGCGGTTGCGGAAGTGGAACGAACGCTTCCGTACGCGCGACAGCCGGGAGCGCAACCTGAAACAGGCCCTCGGCGAGATCGATCGGATGGCGAGTGCCCTGGGCCTGCCCGAGACCGTCCGCGAAACGGCGAGCGTCATTTACCGACGAGCACTGGAAGCGGACCTCCTCCCTGGCCGGTCAATCGAGGGGGTCTCGACGGCTGCAGTCTACGCGGCTGCCCGCCAGGCCGGCGTCCCACGGAGCCTAGACGAGATTACCGATGTCTCGCGCGTCGGTAAGAGCGAAATCGCCCGAACCTACCGGTACGTCGTCCGTGAGCTCGGCCTCGAAGTGGCGCCGGCGGACCCCGAAAGTTACGTCCCGCGGTTTGCCTCCTCGCTCGATCTCTCAGAGGAATCCGAGCGGCGCGCACGGCAACTCCTGCAGAACGCCAAGGAGGAGGGCGTCCACTCGGGGAAATCGCCCGTCGGACTCGCCGCCGCGGCCGTCTACGCCGCCGCGCTGCTGACCAACGAAAAGACCACACAGGCCGCCGTGAGCGACGTCGCCGACATCTCCGAAGTCACGATTCGCAACCGGTATCACGAGCTCCTCGAGGCCGAACAGGGCGTGCCGGTCGCCTAGTACTGGCAGGTTTTTGACGGCGGCCACCGAACCCGCCTGCATGGACTTCGAGTCGTTCGTGCTCGCTGCGGCCACGGCAGACTTCAGCGAGGAACCGGCCGCCCGGCCCCACGCCGATGCCCTCGAGTTCCGCATGGACGGCGCCGACGAGCCACTCACTGCACTGCGTGCGTACGATGGCGCGCTCCCCGTGATCGCCACCAATCGGCCGGCCTGGGCGGGTGGGGCGGCAACGGCCGGGCCTGAGCGGCTCGCGATGCTCGAAACCGCGGCCAGCCACCAGTGGGTTGGAGCCGTCGACGTCGAACTCGAGAGCGTCGAGCGGGGCGATGCTGACGCCCTCGTCGCCGGCGCCCGCGAGCACGACACGCGTGTCATCGTCTCCACGCACGACTTCGAAGCGACTCCCGACACCGAGACGTGCCGGTCGCTCCTCGCGAGGGCCGGCGAGCACGGTGACGTGGCGAAACTGGCCGTCACCGCGGCCGAACCCGACGACGTCCTGACGCTGCTCCAAGTGACCCTGGCGGCAACGAGAGCCGGAGCGACGGTCGCCACCATGGCGATGGGCGATGCTGGCCGTCACTCCCGGGCCGTCGCGCCCATCTACGGGTCGAAAATCGGCTACGCGCCTGTCGATGCAACCCAGGCGACGGCGCCCGGCCAGTTCGATCTGGCGACACTCCGATCCCTGATCGACCGGCTTACTGGCCCAGCACCCGCGAACACGGCCCTCGATCCGTGAGATCCAGACACTGGGGCGGTCTGGCCGCTCTCGGGACGGAAGATTAAACATTCGACCGGCACCCACCTGGCGTACGTGCCAGCGAACGCCGACGGGGGCCGAACGAAGCGGCCGTGGCTCGCGGCCGTGCTCTCGCTAATCATGCCCGGGTTCGGCCAGTTCTACCTCCGTGAGTGGGTTCGCGGCCTGCTCTGGATCGGCCTCGCCTACACCACGACGTTCCTCCTCGTCCCCCAGGGAGCGCGTGACGTCGCGCTGTCCCTTGACGGCGTCCAGAACATGTGGGCGGCGGTACCGCTGGAGGTCAAAGTCTCGATCGTCGCCGTCACACTGCTCTCGGTCGCGGACGCCTACTGGCTCGCCGTCACTGCCCGGCGCGAAGCCACCGCGTCCCCCACGACCTCGTGTCCGAACTGCGGGAAGGAACTCGACGAGGACATCGATTTCTGTCACTGGTGTACGACCAGACTCGACGAGCCACTCGCAGAGGACGAGCGCTCGGTTTGACCCCCTATTGTTCGATGATGCTCTCGTCGACAGCCTCGCCGAAGTGCCTCGCGGTGGGCTCGTAGTAGACGAGGATGCGGTCGCCCACCGCGAGATCGGTCACGGCCGTCCGGCCACCGTTCTCGGTGTGGACCTTGATCGTCTCGGCGTTCTGGAGCAACGTCTCGATGCGGTCCGGTCCGTCGTCGGTCTCCAGTTCGGCCTCGATGCGGAACATGGGCCGTGTTTCGATCTTCGCCCGTCCGACCAGCGCCTCGCGGGTGCGCCCATCGGTGTCGACCGCTTGGACCTCGTCCCCGCTCCCGACCTCAGCGAGATATTTCGTCTCCCCGCCCGGGGTCCGCACGTACGCGTGGACGGCGCCGGCGTTCACGCGGAACGGTCTGGAGGCGACGTACGGGGACTCGGCCGTTTCGGCGTGGACGAAAAACAAGCCCCGGGACATCGACCCGATCAACATGCCCTCGTCGTCAGCCATGAGCGAGCCCGTATCGATGCAAACACGGTCGGCCGAGCCGGTCTGATCGACCGCCGTCACCTCGGCCCAGCGGAGATCGAGCTGTTCCCGATCGATCTCGTCGCGGACGCCGACAGTCTCGCGGATCTCGTCGGGATCGTCGGTGTCGAGCAGGACCGCATCCGCCCCGATCTCCAAGGTTTCGTAGGCCGTGCGCGCCTCCTCGGCACTCTGGACGCCGGCCACGAGCGTTGTCTCTTCGCCGATCCTGGCGATGAGGTTCTCGAGTGGGATGATCTGCCAGTCGTCTCCGACGACGAGCGTGTAGTCGGCTGCCCCGGCGACCGCTTCGGCGAAGGCTTCGTAGCTCTCGTCGGCGATCTCGACGTAGCCGCCCTTGACGCGGTCACCATCCTGCCGCAACGCGGAGAGGTCGGCAGAGCCAGCGTAATCCCCCGGAAGGTCGACAGTTCCGTCGCCCTCGCCGGACTTGCCGACGATGACCGCGTCTGCCGTGGACCCGTCGTCAGATTCGGCCTCCATGACGTGGACGTCCTCGCCGGCGAAGGCGGCGACAGACACCTGGCCCAGTTCGCGAACGCGCTCGACGTCGTCGGCGTCGACGAGGACCCAATCCACCCCAGCCTCGAGCCCAGCAGTGATCCGCCGCTTCCGGTCGTCCCAGTCCCCGACCGCATCGTCGGCCTTGAGCCAGACGGCACGCGTCATGTCGCAGTGCTCGCGTTCGGGGGCTTTGAACGTGGCGGATCACCGGGTGCGAGCGGAACACGTGGCGATCCGCTGGGTGCGAACACGGTTGATGTGTCGCTGGGAACGCACTTATCCGGGGGCGTCGGGTCCCCGCGAACTATGCGGAGTCGAGGGCGGCCTGCACGACGTCGCTTGGGCTTCGGTAGCCGTGATTGACTGCGTACTCGTCGATCTCGTCGAGCAGCTCCGGCGGGAACTCGACTTCGATCTCCCGAACGTCGCTCTGTCCGAAGCTGTCGGTATCCATGCTCCCGGAGACGGTCAGCAGCCGCATAAACCTGTCTCCCACGTGTGACGTGCGTCGGACGGTCGCCCGCGATCACGGAGGGATCTGACGGTTTACGGTGACTCAAAGATCTCTTTGTGTCTCCGAGACGGCTAATATGGTTCCCGCGAAACGGGAGCGCACCCATCGCGAGACATGAGCGGCATTTTCCCCATCCGGCAACAGGTGGAACTCGACGACCAGCGGGGGCCACGCCTCGTCGATCTCGACGAGTCCGTCGCGGACTCCGTCTTCGACGCCCTGTCCGCAGCGACGACCCGGGCGATATTTGGCACACTCCACGAGGAACCCCAGACGGCCTCTGACCTGGCTGCACAAACTGACACGTCAGTGCAGAACGCCCAGTACCACCTCGACAAACTGGTCGACGCCGACCTCGTCGAAGTGGTCGACACCTGGTACTCCGAGCGGGGGACCGAAATGAACGTCTACGCACCCACCGACGAATCGCTCGTCCTGTTCGCCGGGCGTGACGAGGACGGCACCCTTCGATCACTCCTCGAGCGGGTCGTCGTGATGCTGCCCGTCCTCGGGCTCGTCAGTGTTCTGGTCGGGTGGCTGGCTGGCCATGCGCAGGACGGTGGCGACGCGGCGTTCAACGCGCCCGGAGGCGCCGACGGCGTGTCCGCCGATGCGGTCGAGACGGCGTCCCGAACCGCGGAGACCGCAGCGGTCTCGGATCCGGCTTTGGTCGCCGGAGTCGGGTTCTTCCTCGGCGGCGTCTTCGTCATCGCGTTGGTGGTGGCGACCTGGTACTGGCGACACTGAGTCACCCCCACCGGCCGGTCTCGTGGGAGTGGGCACCACACAGCCCACGACACGAATCGCGTGTGCCCGATTCACCGCCGACGTTATGCCTCGACGGCCAACCCGGCGCGTTCGAGGGCGGTCTCGGCGTCGGCGTCATCGTGGACGACGGCCGCCACGGCTTCCGTGATCGCGCCGGGGTCCTCGTGCTGGAAGATAGACCGACCCATGGAGACGCCTGCCGCACCGGCATCCAGGGCCCCCTGGACCATCCCGAGCGTCTCGGCGTCCGTTCCACGGCTTCCCCCGGCAATCACGACGGGCAGCCGCGTGGACTCGACGACGCGCTCGAAACTCGCCGCGGTACCTGAATAGGCCGTTTTGACCACGTCAGCACCGAGTTCCTCGCCGAGCCGGACCGCCTGGCCGAGGTCCTCCGCGAAGGTTTCGGGGTCGTCGTCGCGGACGTCGTGACCGCGCGCGTACGTCATCGCCAGCAGAGGCATCCCGTAGCGGGCGGCCTCACTCGCCAGTTCGGCGAGGGATTCGATCTGGTCGGGCTCGTAGTCGCTGCCGACGTTGATGTGGAAGGAGACGGCGTCGGCACCGGCACGAATGGCGTCCTCAACCGTCGCGGTCACCCGTTTGTCGTTCTCGTCCGGTCCGATGTCCGTCGAAGCGTTGCAGTGGACGATGTAGCCAGCGCCATTGGCGTTCGCATGGACACGAGGCGCGATGCCTTTCTGGGTCAGGACCGCGTCAGCGCCGTTCCGCGTCACCGCGTCGATCGTGGCCTCGATGTCGACCAGACCCCGGACAGCGCCGAGAGTGATGCCGTGATCCATGGGGACGATCAGGTACCGACCCCCTGTCCCGATGCGCGCCAGCCGTGCCGCCGTCCCTGCTGTCATTGTGCCAAGGTGTGGCAAGGTACGATTATTTGCCTTCCGGTTGCGGCCGCTCCTGCGATTCGCTCGCGCCCCGGCGCGCGCCCGCCTTCAGCTCTCGCGCTTTCGCCGCGAGCTGATCGGCCACCTCGTCGGTGGGAGTGTCGTTCTCGTCACCGTCTGCGACGATGTCGACCAGCGCCGAGCCGACGATGACGCCATCAGCACCGGCCGCGATGATGCGAGCGGCGTGGTCGCCGGTACTGATGCCAAAGCCGACAGCATTCGGAACGTCCCAGTCGGCAACGCGGGCCAAACTTTCGGCAGTCCGGTCCGAGACGTCGTCCCGAGTGCCCGTCGTCCCGAGGCGCGCCTGGACGTAGACGTACCCGGACACGAGGTCACGCATACGGGCCAGGCGGTCCCCATCCGTGGTCGGGGCGACGATGAAGACGAGATCGAGGCCGAACGCATCGCAGGCCGCTCGGAGCGGGTCGGCCTCCTCGACGGGCAGGTCCGGGATCACGAAGCCGTCGATACCCGCGTCGGCGGCCCGCTCGACGAAGGGTCTCGGGCCCGCGGTGTCGCCGTACCGGTACACGAGGTTGTAGTAGGTCATACAGACCAGTGGCACGTCGACACTGAGCTCCTCGACGAACGCGAAGAACCGCGTCGGCGTCATCCCGGCCTCGAGCGCCCGGACGATGGCCTGTTGGATAGTGGGGCCCTCGGCGATCGGCTCGGAAAAGGGGAGGCCGAGTTCGATGGCGTCGGCCCCTCCCCGCGCCAGCGCCTCGACGTACGCTTGTGAAGCCTCGTAGTCGGGATCACCGGCCGCCAAATACGGCACGAATGCGGCCCCGCCCGCAAAGGCGGCGGACAGCGACGACGAATCGTCCGCCATCTCAGAGTCCCCCACCGACGTCACGGAAGACCGTGAGGTCCGGCGCCACGTCGAGGTCCCGTTCGGCGGTCTCCTCGATGACCGTCTCCAGATCCTTGTCCCCGCGACCGGAGATGGTCACCAGGATCACGTCGCCGAGCGACTCGTGGTGGTCCTCGAGAAAACCCAGAGCGTGGGCGGATTCCAGCGCCGGGATGATGCCCTCCATCGTGGACAGCCGGTGGAACGCCGCCAGGGCCGTCTCGTCGGTGACGTTCACGGCCTGGACCCGGCCCTCGTCGACGAGGTGGGCGAGTTCCGGCCCGACACCGGCGTAATCGAGCCCCGCGGAGACGCTGTGGGACTCGACGATCTGCCCGTGGTCGTCCTGCAGGACCCGCGTCTTGGCACCGTGCAAAATGCCCGCCTCCCCGGTGGACAGCGACGCCGAGTTCGGCGCGACGCCCGCGTCCTCGTCGATGCCGAGTGACGAGCCGCCGGCCTCGACCGCGTACAGATCGACAGCCTTGTCGTCGACGTACCCGTCGAAGGATCCCATCGTGTTCGACCCACCCCCGGCGCAGGCCAGCACCGACTCCGGCAGTCGGCCCGCCGCCTCCTGGATCTGGGGGCGGGACTCCTCGCTGATGATCGCCTGGAAGTCCCGGACCATCGCCGGGAACGGATGGGGACCGACGACGCTGCCGATGACGTAGTGTGTCGTCTCGACAGTCCGGGCCCAGTCCCGCATCGTCTCACTGATTGCTTCCTTGAGCGTGCCACGCCCGGTCGATACTGGCGTGACCTCGGCACCGTTGAGCCGCATGCGGAAGACGTTGGGTCGCTGCCGAGCGATGTCCGTCTCGCCCATGTAGACCTCACAGGGGATGTCGAGGTGGGCCGCCGCCATCGCCGTGGCCGTCCCGTGCTGGCCGGCGCCGGTCTCGGCGATGATCCGTTCTTTCCCCATGTAGGTGGCAAGCAGCACCTGCCCGAGCGCGTTGTTCAGCTTGTGTGCCCCGCCGTGCAGCAGATCCTCCCGCTTGAGATAGACGTCGCGGCCGTAGCGGTCCGAGAGCTGCGCGGCGTGCTGGAGTGGCGTCGGACGGCCACCGAAGTCCCGGAGGCGCTGCCGCAGGTCGTCGACGAACCCGTCCTCGTTCTCGCAGACGTACCGTTCGTAGGCGTCTGCCAGCTCTTCGATCGCTGGCATCAGCGCCTCCGGGACGTAGCGCCCGCCGTACTCGCCGTAGGCCGGCCCGCTGCTCATGGAGGGGTCTCCTCCTGCGTCGCAGTGGCCAAGTGCCGAGTCGTCTGGATTGGGTCGCCAGCCATGATGGCTGAGCCGACCAGGAGCCCGTCCGCGCCAGCCCGGCACATTCGCCGTACGTCGGCCGGTGTCGTAATCCCGCTCTCGGCAATCAGCGTGACGTCTGCCGGGGCGGCGGGCGCCACGCTCTCGAAGGTCGCCAGATCGACCGCCAACCGCGCCAGGTCACGGTTGTTCACCCCGATGATATCCGCTCCCGACTCGACCGCTTGCTGGAGTTCCGCCTCGGTGTGGACCTCCACCAGCACCTGAAAGCCCCGGTCACGGGCCGCCCGGACGAGGTCGTCGAGGGAGTCAGCACCGTTGGTGCCGAGGAATCGGGTGATCAGCAACACGACGTCGGCCGCGACCACGTCAAGCTGGTCTTCGGTGAGGATGAAGTCCTTCCGAAGCACCGGGACATCCACGGCCTCGCGAACGGCCCTGAGTGCGTCAGGTGAACCGCCGAAGTGGGCCGACTCGGTCAGGACGGACAGCGCTGCGGCCCCGCCAGCGACCATGCCCTCGGCCAGATCGACCGGGTCCGCAGTCCGTTCACCGTCCGTGGTCGGGGACGTTGGTTTGATTTCCGCAACGATCGGCGCGCGTCCGGCGTCGCGGGCATCGGCGAGCGCGGTAGCGAGCGAGCGAGCGTCGACATCAAGGCGGTCGACTCCACCGGGACGGGCCCGGGCAGCTTCGAGAATCGAAGCGACGGCCGGCGCTACCTCGTCAGTATCGTCCATTACCGTCCACTAATGCACAGAGATGTACATAAGACTTGTGCGGGGCAGTGAGATCATCACCCGCCACTTCGAGGAGGGATATCCGCATGTATGTTCGTGTTATTTCATCGAATACCCACATTTCGGAGTGGATATGATCGATATTCATACATTGCCAAAAATATTTGAGGTTGGCCCTCGTCAGATCGGGTGCGGACGGAGCTGCGAACGAATAACCGCACAGTACCGGGGCCCCCGTCCCAGGTACTGTTGCGCAGGGGCCCTCCGCCCGCAGTACCTGTCACCCCACCCAACAGGCCCCGTTTTCAGTCACCGTCTCATTGGTCCCAGGAAGTGGCTGATCCGAAGCCGGGCAGCCCCGCGGAATCGCCACCAATCTTCAAGTTACGTGGCCGCGAGTCGGTAGTTATGGACGACGAGGCCGGGATCTACGCCCGCGAGTATCCGTATTTGGAACGGTACGTCCAACTCGGCCTCGCCCAGACCCGCGTGATATCAGTCTCGTTTCCCGCCCGACCCGAAGCAGACGCAACATCAGACCACGAACTCCTCGATCGCATCGCCGCTTACCTCGAGGGTGACCACGAAGACTTCGCGGACGTAACCGTCGCGCTCACGGTCCCCACCGACCAGCGGCGCGTTCTCGAAGCCGTCCGGGAAATCCCCTACGGAGAAGAGGCGAGCGTCGAGCAAGTCGTCCGGATGTCGGCCGAGATGGACCCTGACGACACCGAGGACGTGGAACGGGCCCGGGAGGCCCTCGCGGCGAACCCGGCACCGCTGTTCATCCCTGACCACCGGGTACGTGATGGACCGAGTGCCGCCCCGCCAGAGGTCGAACAGAAGCTCCGCGCCGTCGAAGGGCTCTAGGTGGCCAAACGGCCCCCGTATCGGATTAGCGGCGTTCGTGGACCACGAACTCCGTCGCGTTCACCACGTAGTGGGCCACGACGACCACAATCAGACTCCCGGAGAGTACGTATCCCGCCGCCAGCGCGAGGCCGAGAAGCCCCGTGACCACGATTCCAACCCGACCCTGGGCCCCGTGTCCGAGCGCGAACGCTGCCGAGGAGATGCCGGCCAGGAGCCAGGGGGAGATCCCGTAGGCCGCGGCGGGAACACCGATCAAGGCGGCTCGAAAGAGCAGTTCCTCGGCGGTTGCCACTACCGGCAAGACGATGCCGAGCAATACCACCCATCCGGACGGCGTCTCGGGTGCCAGCGCCCCTCGCAACGTCTCGTCGTAGGCAAACCCGGCAGTGTCGGCGATCGCCGCCGCGAGCTCGTCGCCGAGCCAGAGGACCACGCCGAAGACGAGTCCCCCGCCAATCGCCAGGGCGGCGCCCATCTCAGACAGACCATCGACGCCGAGCCAACCGAGTGGCACATCGAAATAGACGACGCCGACGAGCAAAACCAGCCCGAGGAACCCGTGGCTCAGCAGTGCGTTCACGTACAGCGTCGTCGCAGTGAACTGGGTCGTCGGCCGTCCGCTCTCCGATTCGGCACGCGAGTCCACCTCGGTCACCGGACCGAGCCGCACCCCGGGCTCGGCGGAGTCACTCACCGGCGGATCGGAGTCGGGTCGCGTGACGGGGTCGTCGACAGCGGCTGGAGGCGCCATTGCGCTGTCGCGAAGGAGACGGCTCGAGGCGTGAGCTCCCGCGACGAAGAGAACGGCGAGAACGGCGGCAAGTAGGACGAACGGCCAGGCCACGTCACTGCGGACTCGGCTGTCCGCCCGACGCACCGACTTCGTGCTCGAGTGCCTTGCCTGTGATCGACTTGAGGCGCGCGACGAGCGAGTCCTTTTCCGGCTCACCGGCGAGCGCCACCTCCAGGACCTCGGAGATGTGGGACACCGGAACGATGTCGACCATCTCCTCGTACTCCTCTTCGATCATCACGTCCTGCTCGTTCGCCTTGGGGATGATGATCGTCTCGAGGCCGGCCTTGGCGGCGGCCTCGATCTTGTGCGTGACACCACCGACCGGGAGGACGTCGCCGCGGACCGACAGCGAGCCGGTCATGGCGACGTTCTGGGCGACGGGGGCATCCTCCAGCGCGGAGATGACTGCCGTCGCGACGGTAATCGAGGCCGAGTCGCCGTCGACGCCGCCCTCACCCGCCTGGACGAACTGGATGTGGACGTCCTTCTCGGAGATGTCCTCGTCACTGAACTTCTTGATGATCGCCGAGACGTTCTGGACCGCTTCTTCGGCCATCTCCTGGAGCTGGCCCGTGGCGATGACCTCGCCCGGCCCCTGCGAGGGGGTGACTTCGGCCATGACGGGCAGGACGATCCCGCTGTCCTCGCCCATGACCGCGAGCCCGTTCACCCGCCCGACGACGTCGCCCGCGTTGACGGTCAGTTCGTAGTCCTTGCGCCGCTCGATGTAGTTGTCCGCGAGCTGCTGTTCGATCGAGCGAGAGCGACGCTTGGCCTGGAGCACGTCGTCCCGCGTGGTGAACTCGCTGTCCTCGGCGCGAGCGATGTCACCGGCAACGCGCACCAATCCTCCGAGGTCACGCAGTTTCAGCGTGAGGTGGCCCTTCCGTCCCGAGCGCCGCCGGGCCTCCAGGATGACTTCCTGGATGGCGTCCTTGGTGAAGTGGGGAAGCCGGCCGTCCTTCTCGACCTCCTGGGCGATGAACCGGGTGTACTTCCGGCGCATCTCGGGGTCGTCCTCGATGGTGTCGTCCATGTAGACTTCGTAGCCATAGCCCTTGATCCGCGAGCGCAACGCCGGGTGCATGTTCTCCATCGCATCGAGGTTGCCAGCCGCAACCATCACGAAGTCACACGGCACGGGTTCGGTCTGGACCATCGCGCCCGAGGAGCGCTCGGACTGGCCCGTGATCG